>CAITPF010000225.1 GCA_903894155.1 uncultured beta proteobacterium
CAGCAGCAGAGGCAAAAGCCAAGGCAGACGCCGAGGCCGCAAAGCAGGCACAGGCGAAAGCAGCAGCAGAAGCAAAAGCCAAGGCAGACGCTGAGGCCGCAGCGCAGGCACAGGCGAAGGCAGCAGCAGAAGCAAAAGCCAAGGCGGATGCCGAGGCCGCAGCACAGGCACAGGCGAAAGCAGCGGCAGAGGCAAAAGCCAAGGCGGATTCCGAAACCGCAGCGCAGGCACAAGCGAAGGCTGCGGCAGAAGCAAAAGCCAAGGCAGACGCCGAGGCCGCAGCGCAGGCACAAGCGAAAGCAGCGGCAGAAGCAAAAGCCAAGGCAGACGCCGAGGCTGCAGCGCAGGCGCAAGCGAAAGCTGCGGCAGCAGTAGCCGGATCAGCGAGCATGCCCCCCCCGAAGCCGGGCAGCTTCGCCGAGACCGCACTGGACGCGTATATTTACGGCTATTCGCTGATCGCGACCGAGGTCACGCGGGTGCAAATGACCAATGTGACCCAGCGCAAGGGTATGCAGGCGCCCATGGGCCAGTTCACCAACGTCAAGCGGTTCCCGCCCGTGGATTACCGCGGGGTCTCGGCGCCAAATGCCGACACCCTACCCTCGTGGGCCTGGGTTGACGTATCCCAGCCCCAGGTGTTCAGCCATATTGACATGGGGAAACATTATTTCGCTTTCCCCATGGTCAACATGTGGATGACGATCTTCGACAGCCCCGGCACCCGCAGCACCGGGAGCAAGTCTGCCGTTTACCTGCTGACCGGCCCGGACTGGAAGGGCAAAGTCCCGCCGGGCATGAAGCACATCCGGTCCTCGACCCGCTACATGGCCATCGTCGGCCGCACGTATGTCAACGGGACAGACCAGGACTTCAAGGCGGTCAATTGGTTACAGGATTCGCTTCAACTTGAGCCGTTAGAAACGTGGGGCAGGAAGTCCCAGGCAGGCAAGACATCACAGGTCAGCAAGAAGGCTGCGCCGCGGGCGCCGCGCGTCGATCCCAACCCGGGGTTCTCGATGATGCTGGCGCCTCCGGATGCCATCGCAGCCATGAGCTCCACCGCCTACTTCACGATGTTGACGCGGCTCATGTGCAAGGATGCGCCGCCCGCGCCCGAGGATGCGCCCATCGTGAAGCGCATGGCTTCCATCGGAATTGAACCGTGCAAGCCGTTCGACCAGGACAAGCTTGCCTCCGACGCACGGGTCGTGCTCAAGGATCTGCCGCGCGCTGCGCTCGAGAAGCTCTCGCAGGCCAGGCCGGCCATCGCCCAGGAGAAAAACGGCTGGCTGATCTCAAAGGGCCTCGGCGTCTATGGCACGGATTATCTGAAGCGCGCGGTGACCGCAGCCTTCGGATGGCCGGCCAACCTGCAGGCCGACGCGGTCTACCCTTACGCACTCAAGGACGGCACCGGCCAGACCCTCAACGGATCGAATAACTACACGCTGACATTCGCGGCCGGGCAGACGCCGCCTGTTGAGGGTTTCTGGTCGATCACCATGTATCAGGTCGACAAGGGATGGTGGTTCGTGCCGAACGCCCTGAACAAGTTCACCGTAAGCCCCCGGGACCAGCTCAAGCCAAACAAAGATGGTTCGCTGACCCTGTATTTCCAGGCCACCTCGCCTGGCAAGGACAAGGAAAGCAACTGGCTGCCGGCGCCCAAGGGGGAGTTCGTCCCCATGCTGCGCATGTACTGGCCGCGCGAAAAGCCCCCGTCGATTCTGGACGGCAGCTGGGCGCCCCCGGCGATCCAGCGCGTGAAATGACGCGAGTTTGCTGCGACTGAACGGGGCGTAATCCTCCGAAAAAAGGAGGACTTACGGCCAAAGCGCCGGAATCGTCACGTAAAATAGTAGCAACCTACCATTTGTTAATGACCTTCAATATTTCGTGAGGGGTAACACGACTGTGTTGCGTAAAGGCGTTGCCCTTTATTTTCTGTTGGCGCTTTTTTTAGCGTCGCTCGGGGTCTGGATCACGCTTGACCAGCTCGAATCCCGGGATGATTTGCTCGCGGAGCACAAACAAGCTGCACTGCAAACAAGCAAGATCATCGCGCAGTCTTTTTCTGCCTTCTTCCTTTCCGCCAACTATGTCCTGAGCGACGTCATCGACTCGATAGAAAAGGATGATTTGGCCTACCCGTCGGATGACCCGAATTCCACTAAGCGCCTGAACGCATTTCTTAAGCGCAAGGCAGATACGGTTCCAGCCCTTTCAGGTATCGCGCTGTACAACAAGGACTGCATCCTGACGGCACGCTCAGTGGGCGAAGGGCTGGGATTCAAGCTCAACGAGTCCATTTGCGATCGGCTGCGCGCAGCACGGGGCGATCAGCCGCATGTCGAAATCGTCAGCGGCGAGCGGGCACCCACTGGGCGTCCTGGCATCCTGCTGATGCGCAATTTGCCGTTCGCGGACAATGTCTTCAACGGCGGGCTCACGGCGGGCATCGGCCTGGCGTTCCTCCAGAATTGGCTGGAGTCATTTCCCATGGCCGGCAATGACAGCCTGGCGATCGTCGACACCACGCGCATTCTGATTGCGCGTGTTCCACCATTGCCAGAGGCGGTGGGCAAGCGCAGCGCTGATACGGCATTGCAGCAAGCGTTCGCCTCGGGGGTTCCAAGTTTCACCGTGACCGCAGCATCGCCGCGTGACGGGCTCGAACGCATCTTTGGCATGACCAAGACCGAAGGGTTTCCCTTTTACGTCGTCGTGGGCATTGACAAGGCCGCCGCCCTGCGCGATTGGCAACACCGCCGCATTCAGGTCTGGATCGGATACGGCTTGCTGCTGGTGCTCTTCGCAATGCTGGTGCGGTCTCACCGCATCGCGGTGGGCCAGCGCGAGCTTCTCGCCAGGCTGGCCACGACCGACGAACTCACCAGCATCTCCAACCGACGACATTTTGTCGATGTCGGCAGAAGGGAAATCGATCGCTGTACGCGGTATGCGCGGCGCATGTCGCTCCTTTACATCGACATCGATTACTTCAAGCGGATCAACGACACCTGGGGCCACCCGGCCGGGGATATCGTCCTCAAGGAATTAGCGCGCGAAATCACGGGAATCCTGCGCCGCCAGGACACCGTCGCCAGGATCGGCGGCGAAGAGTTTGCCGTCATCCTGCCCGAGACCGAAGCCAAGACGGCCTTCGCCGTCGCGGAATCCCTTCGCCTTGCGATCGAACAATCCAAGACTCGCGTCAACGAACAAACCGAAATCAAGTACACCCTGAGCATCGGCGTTGCCACCCTGACAGGCGAGGATGACTCGCTTGATGCCATGATGCAGCGCGCTGATGCGGCGCTTTACCAGGCGAAGCAAAGCGGGCGCAATCAGGTCGTCGCGTCTTAGCGCACAGGGCAAATCGCTGTAATATCTGGACGGTCGATCCCCGCGAGCCCCGCTCGCGCGCAACCGTAAACCCCACGAGATATCTCCATGCCGGCAACCCGTTTGAAGATTGCAGAGCAGGCCGACCCCGTCTGGCAAGCCAAAGTCCACCTCGCCGCTGCGTTGCGGCTCGCCGTTCGCGACGAGCTCGACGAAGGCATCGACAATCACTTCACGATGATGGTGCCGGGCTATACCGACCGGTTCATGATCCTGCCCTTCGGAATGCACTGGTCCGAGGCGCGTGCCAGTGACATCGCGATCTTCAACGAGCAGGGCGAGGTGCTTGAAGGCACGGGCAGAATCGAACGCTCCGCGCTTTGCATCCATGCGCCGGTACACCGGATCACGGGAGCCCGCGTGGTCTTGCACACCCACCAGACCTGGGCGCTGGCTCTCAATATGCTCAAGGACAACCGCCTGCTGCCCGCCAGCCAGACCGCCGCTTTCTTCTGTGGAACGACCGCGTACGACGATACCTACACGGGCCTGGCCGATGCCATGAACGAGGGCGAGCGCCTGTCGCACATGATCGGCGACAAACAGGTTCTGTTCATGAAAAGCCACGGCGTCCTGGCCGTCGGCAACACGGTCGGCGAGGCCTACAAGCGCCTCTATCGCCTGGAGCGCGTGTGCCGCGCGCAAGTGCTCGCGATGAGCACCGGAAAGGAAATCGCCGTGCTGTCAGACGACGTCGTGCACGCCGTCAACCATCCCGCACCGGGAAACAGCCATTCGCGCGAAGAGCGCGACGATCTCTATTTCGCAGCCATGATGCGCGTGCTCGATCGCGAATCGCCCGGGTACGCCGACTAGGCGGCAAGGCGTTTGCGTTTGCGTTTGCGTTTGCGCGTGCGCGCATGCTTTCCCACGACGGGAAGAAGCGTATTGCGCGCAGCCGGTCAGAACAGGTAGGGCCCGCAAGAGGCTCCGGCAAAGCCCGCAGGCGGGTCAGCCTGAAATAACGCCATCAGGCCGCACGTCGAGCCGAACATTCCGGCCTGGTCGTGGCCGACTCCATTGACTTCGTAGGCCAGGTGATGAATCCGGGCGGCCTTGCCGGCAAGCAACCTTTCATACCGCACATAGGCGCGTCCGCGCGCAAGTCGTGTCGCGCCTTGCGCCTGCGCGGGGCAGGATTTGTCGATCACCCGGTGGTTTGGGTCGTTATCGGCCGTCCCCAGAAGGTAAGTGACCGCACGGTAGGCGTAGCGCTTGAAAAGCGTCTGCCCGTTCGTGCCCGCGGCATAAGGGATCATGTGCTGCATGCCGTAGCGATAGTCGTCATAGCCCGGACAGAGCGCGCGATCGTAGTCGGCGAAGCGATCCCCCGCGGGACGTAACGCGTTGAAGTACAGGTAGGACGACGGGTTGGCCACCACATAACGCACGTCCATGCCGCTGGTGCGGATCCCTTCGTCGACGCGATTCAGTGCCGCGTAGCGCTGCACGAGCTGCCCGCCTGCCGAGTGGCCCGCCACGATGATTGTCCCAAGCTCGGGCATGCGTGCGCGATCGGTGAGCCACCCCATCAGGTCATCGATCACGGCAAACGAACTCAAGTCGAAACCGACCCCCCTCGCGTCAAGCCCCGCGGCCCAGTCGGTCGTGCCCCATACCGGCATGCCGTCAAAACCCTTGTCCCGATCGGGAACGCCCGGGTAGTTGGGAGCGAGCAAGAGTACCTCGGCCGGATCACGCCCCGACGCCGCCAGCAACTTCTGGCCTGCGTCGAAGTAGTGATCGCCGTTGCGTTGCAAGCCGTGGAAAATGAAAACAACCTGCCGGATCCCGCGCAAGTCACCGGATAGATCGTGATTGGCGTAAACGGGAAAGTCGTAGTGACGATCGCCACGACCGAGCCGAACGCGCTGCCACGCCTGGGCCTGCTTGCCCGCAGACGCGCTCTGCGACGGGGCCTGTGCCTGATCCTGCGCCTGATCCTGTGCCTGATCCTGTGCCTGATCCTGTGGCTTACCCTGTGCC
>CAITPF010000226.1 GCA_903894155.1 uncultured beta proteobacterium
ATATACTTCAAACCAAATCTAACAGTAAGACCAAAAGAATACCCGGTATGATAACAATGGAAAACAAAATCCCATCCGGATTATTTTGAAACAATAGTCAACTGTTTAAAGGAGAAGTATGGAATAAATGGATCAGGTTTCTTTAACGCCTTGGCCGTCGAGCGGTTCCCGGAGTTTTCCCGGGCCTGGGTCGACGGCGGCCATGAAATCGTCGCCCACTCCTACGCGCAGGATATCCGCGTGTTTCGCCTGACGGCTGAAGAGGAGCGGGCGAACCTGCGCAAATCAATTGACGCGATTGAGCGTGTCACCGGCTACCGCCCTGTTGGCTGGGTCGCGCCTGGCGGGCACCGCAGCCCCAACACAGCGCAGATTCTGCTCGAGCACGGGTTCATCTATAGCGCCGACTACAAGGATGACGACATCCCCTATACGGCGGAGGTGATCGACGGGCGAAAGCTTGTCGCGGTGCCCAAGCCTTATGACATCAACGACTACACCATCTACGCAACGGGCGCGAATCCACCATCGGCCTACGTCGAGATTTTCTGCCGGTCATTCGATATTCTCTATGAAGAGAGCAAGACCCACCCAAAAATGACGAACATCACGGCACACGCGCCGCTATTCGGTCACCCGATGGGTGCATGGGCGTTCGAGGAATGCATACGCTACGCCCGAAGCTTCAAGGATGTATGGTTCGCGACGGGACGCGAGGTCGCGCAGTGGTGGTTGGACCGCTATGAGGGAGCACGCGATGAAAAATGAAAATGTCCCGTGGCCAGATGACGCGGGTGTCGCGCTGGTTTTTCAACTGATGCTCGAGCAGTGGGCAGGGCCCTACGTGGAATCAGGCTGGCACCTGTGTCCGAGCATTTCATCCGAAGAAATTGCGCGCGGTGTCCAGGATCTTTCAACACTGTCATGGCAGGGATATGCAGGGCGCGCGGGGTTTTATCGCCTGATGGACATGACCAGAAGCCACGGCATACCGGCAAGCGGCGTATTTAGCGGAGTCGCCGCGCAGCGATATCCGGATCTTGCGCGGGAATTCGCGTCCTCCGGAAATGAATTGGTCGCGCACGGATGGTCGCAGGAGGAGCGCAGCTACCGACTCGACGACCACGCGATGGTTGACAATATTCGCCGAACGCGCGATGCGATCGAGCAGGCGACGGGACAGCGGCCCGCCGGATGGATGAGCCCCATGGGGCAGCCCGGCGAAGCAACGCTCGCGCTTCTCGCCCGGGAGGGCTTTGCGTACTCCCTTGACCACGCGGATGACGACACGCCACAAGTCGAGGAGATTGATGGCCGCAGGATCGTGACCATCGCTTCGCAATTCGACGTGAACGATCACCAAATATATCTCAGAGGCCTTAATCCGCCGAGCGCGTATGTCGACGTGTTTGTGCATACGCTGGACGTCCTGCTGGAGGAGGGGCGCAACGGCCGCTCGCGTGCCATGAGCGCCGTGTTCAATGGCAACCTGTTTGGTCACCCCATGGGCGCGTGGGCCCTGCGCGAGTGCATCCGCTATGCGAAGGGGTTACCCGGCGTCTGGATCACGACGCACGGAGCCTGCGCGGCAGCGGTTCTGGGTGCGAACGCTAGTTGATGGAGATTTTTGCATCCTTCACGATGCGATCCCACATTTCGAGTTCCTTCTGCATGAGTTTGCCGAAGGCCTCGGTGCTTGCGCTTGCGCTGGGATCCGCCCCAAGCGACGCCCATTGCTCACGGATTGCGTCTGTCTGCATGATCTTGGCGATTTCCTCGTGCAGGCGCTTTATCACCTCTGGCGGGGTCTTGGCCGGAGCGACGATGCCATACCACGGTGTGACGTCATAGCCTGGAAGACCGTTCTCGGCGATCGTCGGGATTTGCGGCAGCCGGGGGCTGCGCTGGGGGCTGGTGCTGGCCAGTGCCACCACCTTGCCCTGGTCCGCATTCGGGATGGCGATCGGCGCGCCGGCGAACGACAACTGGATCTGACCCCCGATCAGGTTCATGACCGCCTCGTTGATGCCGCGATAGGGAACGTGCACGAGTTTGGTGCCGCTCATGCTTGCGAAAAGTTCACCGGCCAGGTGCGTGCTGCTTCCGGTCCCCGATGACCCGTAGTTCAGTTCGTTCGGATGCTGCTTTGCGTAGGCGACGAGTTCAGGTACCGTCTTGAAGGGCATCGACTTGTTCGCGATCAGGATCAGCGGGAAGCTCGCGATCATCGACACCGGGGCGAAGTCGCGTATCGGGTGGTAGTTCATATTCGCGTAAAGCGCCGGACTGATCAGCATCGGGGTGGACATCATCATGAGCGTGTGGCCGTCCGGTTCGGCCCGCGCCACGAAGTCTCCGCCGATGTTCATGTTGGCTCCGCCCATGTTCTCGACATAGAAGGGCTTGCCAAATGCCACCGAGAGCCGTTGCGCGACGGCGCGCGTGACGATATCCCCCGGGCCGCCGGCGGTCAGCGGCACGACAATCCTGACGGGCTTTGTCGGATACTCCGCCACAGCGGTCATCGGTGCGCAAGATGCCAGCATCAGTGCGGCGGCCGTGATCAGTCGAGTTAAAGTTTTCATGGATGCCCCTTCCCGTCATCGTCGTGCGGAGGAAATTTTTCCAGCCCGTAGAGCTGGGCCAACTCGGCAAGCCTGCCGCGTGACGGCGGGGCTTGGTAGTAGCCGCGTGTGCTGCGCCAGATGCCGAGGCGCCTCTTGAGGTCGACCATCTGCTCGGCGGCCATCATCGTGGTTGCGACGCCATCAAGGATAGGCACATCGTCGACACGACTCACGCCTGCCCGCTGCATCAGCACGTTCAGCGGCGCCTCGCCGGGGATGATCACGTCCGCGCCCCTGGCAATCAGGGCGCGTGCGGCGATATTGAAGCGGTCGACGATTTGGGAAGGTTGGTCAAACGAGGCGAGTACGTCTTCGAAACGAAAGCCGACGTGTTGCACTCCCGCACACCGTGACTCCAGTCCGTGTTCGCGCACGTTCGCCTCGATCTGCGGAATCATCCCGTCGACGAACAGCAGCACGCCAAATTTCAGACCGAGCTGACAGGCAGTGAGCATCGCGCTTTCGCCATACGCCACGACCGGGATCGATACGAGGCTGCGGATCTGCCGCAGACCCGGCTCGGGCAGGGTCGTCAGCGCATAGGCATCGTATCCCTGTTCCTCTGCGGCCATCGCAGCGCGCGCGAACTGGTGCGCATGCAGGAACTGCATATAGCCGTAGCTGATCTCGTCGCCCGGGTAGTCGGTTTTGTAGGTGTCCGGGTGCATGCCGTGCATCACCACTTCGGTGTCCGGCCGGATCACTTTGGAGATGTGCTCGCGCAAGGCTGTTTCGTAGGCCGGCAGCCGCGCGAAGCTGGCGAAACTCTGGTGCCAAATCCTGATACCCATTGATGTCTCCGTACGATTGCCGAACTGCTTTGCGCAGCCGACGGCGCGGCTGATTCCGCATGTTATTTTCGAAGAAGCGTACCGCAGAAGACCGCCAAAGAAAACATCTGATAATCTTTTAGCCACGCAATTCGTTAGTCGTTCATGAGTGTGTTCGGAGATGACACGGCATGGCAGTGAGCAAAGATAGTTTCAAGACCCGTCGCAGCGTTGATCTGGACGGCGTTGCATACGATATTTTCAGTCTTCCCGCGCTGGCCCAGGCGTCGGGGTTTGATCTGGATGCGCTTCCATACTCGCGCCGCGTGTTGCTGGAGAACCTGCTGCGGCATGAGGATGGCGACACGGTCGATCGGGACGCGATTCTCGGCCTGGCGAATGCGCCCGGTGCTGCCGTACCGGAAGAAATCGCCTTCCACCCCGCCCGCGTGCTGATGCCCGATTCGTCGGGCGGCCCCTTGCTGGTCGATCTGGCCGCCATGCGGGATGCGCTTGTACGATTGGGCCGCGACCCAACGCTCGTCAATCCTGTGGTTCCCGTGGACTTTGTCGTGGACCACTCCGCGGTTGCGGAATATGCCGGTTCAGCCGCTGCGCTCGAGCGCAATCTTGAAATTGAGTTCGATCTCAATCGTGAGCGGTACGGACTGATCAAGTGGGCGCAACAGGCACTGCGCAATTTCAGGGTCGTGCCACCCGGTAACGGGATACTGCACCAGATCAACCTTGAATACCTCGCCCGCGTTGTTCGGGTGGAGGACGATCATGGCATCAAGGTCGCCCTGGTTGATACGTTGGTCGGAATGGACAGCCATACACCCACCGTCAATGGCCTGGCGGTCGTCGGATGGGGCGTAGGCGGCATCGAGGCAGCCTCGGTGATGCTGGGCGAACCCGTCACGATGCTCGTGCCCACGGTTATCGGGTGCCGCTTGACCGGAAAACTGCGGCCGGGGATTACGGCGACTGATCTGGTGCTCACGCTCACCGAGATCTTTCGGCGCCTCGGCGTGGTTGGCTGTTTTGTCGAGTTCTGCGGCCCGGGTTGTGACGCATTGGCGGTGCCCGACCGGGCAACCGTCGCGAACATGGCACCTGAATATGGAGCGACGATCGGGTTCTTTCCCATCGACGCGCAAACCATCCGGTATCTGCGCCAGACAGGTCGTGGCGAGGCGCACTGCCGTTTCGTCGAGGCCTACGCGCGCGAGCAGCGGCTTTGGCGCGCGGTCGAGCCGGTCTTCGATCAATGCATCGAGCTTGACCTGTCCAGCGTCGAACCATCGATGGCGGGCCCCGCGCGTCCGCAGGATCGGTTGTCGCTCGCTGCCGTTGCTGCTGCGTTTCGCAAAACGATCAGCACGCAAGGGGGAGCCGCGACCGTGCGCGATGACAAGGCGGTCGTGCGGGATGGCGATGTGGTCATTGCCGCCATCACCAGTTGCACGAATACCTCCAATCCCGGCGTGATGGTCGGTGCCGGGCTGCTTGCGCGTAACGCGCTTGCGCGCGGGTTGCAGGTCAAACCCTGGGTCAAGACTTCGCTGTCGCCGGGTTCCAGGCGCGTGGGTGAATATCTCGCCAAGTCCGGCCTTGGCCGATCGCTCGATGCGCTCGGGTTTCAGGTGGTCGGCTACGGCTGTATGACCTGTATGGGGAGTTCAGGCGGCCTCAATGCATCCATTGAAGAACAGATCCGCAAAGACGGCCTGAGCGTCGCCACGGTTCTTTCGGGAAACCGGAACTTCGAGGCGAGAATCCATCCCTTGGCCAAGGCGAATTTCCTGGCCTCGCCACCTCTGGTGGTGGCGTATGCGATTGCAGGTTCCGTGTTGACAGACCTGAGCACTGAGCCCCTCGGCACGGGAACCGATGGCCAGCCCGTATTCCTGCGTGACATCTGGCCAGACGATGAAGAAATCCGCACTGTCTGCGAATCCGTGGTGACACCCGCCCTGTTCGAAGCAGGATATGCCCGCATTGAGGTGGGCCATCCCCGATGGGATGCCATCGGCACGCCGGGTTGCGAGACGTATGCGTGGGATCCGCAGAGTACCTACCTGAAAAGCCCTCCCTACGTGGAGGTGGACACGAAATCCCTGGGCACGCCGATTCGCGGTGCGCGCATCCTTGCCGTGCTGGGTGACAACATCACGACAGATCACATTACGCCGGTCGGGTCGACGCATCCCGGGAGCCAGGTCGGTCGGTACCTGATCGGGCATGGCGTGGCGCCCGCGGACTTCAATTCACTGTCGTCGCGACGAGCCAACCCTGACGTCGTCGCGCGCACGACCTACGCCAATGTGCTCCTGCGCAACGAAATGACGCCCGATCTCGTTGGCGACATGACGCGGCATTATCCGGGCGGCGAGGTGTTGCCGATCTTTTTGGCTGCAGGTCTTTACCGGGACCAGGGGGTGCCGCTGGTGGTCGTCGCCGGCACCAACTACGGCATGGGCTCGTCCAGGGACACCGCCGCAAAAGGCGTGCGGCTGCTGGGGGTGCGTGCCGTGGTTGCCGAGAGCTTCGAGCGCATACACCGGTCAAACCTGATCGGGATGGGCGTGTTGCCTCTGGAGTTTGAGCACGGCATCACACGGAAATCGCTTGGACTGCGGGGCGATGAACTGATCGATCTGGAGTGCGACTTGTCACGGATCGGACCGGGTTCCCATGTTGACATGGTCATGACCCGCAGCGACGGGTCGAAAGCCGGGGCGCGGCTCAAGGTTCGCCTGGATACTGCGCGCGAGGCCGCCTGGTTTCGCAGCGGCGGGATCATGCCCTACGTTCTGGCCAAACTGGGGTAAAGCTCGGCGCGATCCAGGATCCGTTGTGCTGACCCGGGCCGCGCGCGCCGCGGTCTCCTTTCAGGCCACCCGGTGATGCAGATGGCGATCGAGTGCGAGCAGCATCACGTTTGCTGTCACGGCAAAGACGCCGAGAAAGACAATCACCGCCATCATCGTCGGGGTGTCGTATAGCCCGATCGCGTTCATGAGCAGGTAGCCCAGCCCGCGTTGGGATGCGAACATTTCCCCGATCAGCACGCCAAGGAAGGTCACCGAGAAGCCGATTCGCAGGCCGGAGGCGATTTCCGGAATCGCCGCAGGCAGCACGACAGCGCGCAGGATCTTTGCCCGCGAAAGTCGCATGGCGCGCGCCGACCGCAGATAGATGGGCGGCAGGTTGGTGACGGCATTCATCGCAAAAATGGTGATCGGAATGATTCCATGGATTGTGCCGAACGCCACTTTGGCCGACATTCCCAAACCGAACGCCAGCAAAATCAATGGATAGAGCGTGACCTTGGGCAGGCTATAGAGGGATACCAGAATTGGGTCGGCGACTCGGGCACTGGTGCGGTTCAGGCCGAGCAGCAAACCGATACTCAACCCGCCCGCGACTGCGAGCGCAAGCGAATAGGCAAAGGCGACGCCTGTTTCGGCCACGTGACGCCAGAAGCCCGCCGTGGCGTAGAGCTGGCGCGCACGAAGCGCTGTCTCCACTGGCGAGGTGAGCGCATCCCCGACGACCCAGTGCAGGCATTGCCAGCACGCCAGCAGCGCAAGCAGGAAGAGTGTGGAGTCAATCGTCCGGCGCATCGCGTCACTTCCACCGGCGCGCCAGGAGTCGTTGCTCCATCGCGTAGAACGCAGCGTTTACGGTGGTCACGAGGATGATCACCAAAAGCATCAGTGCATACATCGTGCGGTTGTCGAAGGAATTGAAGGCGTAGGAAATCGCATAGCCAAGCCCGGAGGATGCCTGGATGAACTCTGCGGCAATGACGCCGATAAATGAATAGGCCACGGCGAGTTTGACCCCGGTGAAGAGGTAGGGCGCGGCATAGGGAAGTTTGAGCCGGATTGCTGCCTGCAGCGGTCTCATCCGGTAGACTTCGGCCGTCTTGAGCAATACCTTCGGTATGCGATCGAACCCGTTGAGCGTTGACATGATCACCACGACCACGCCGAACAGAAAGCCGATCACCACGATGGGCAGGCGCCCAAGGCCGAACAGGACGATCAGGACCGGATAGAACGCAAAAAAGGGCAGGGCGTAGTAGCTTGCGAAAAACGGATCCATTGCCTGGCGCAACCGGGGGAACGCGTGAATCACCGTCCCCAGGGTGAATCCCCCCAAGAGCGCGAGCAGCAGGGCCAAGGCCACACTGCCCATCGTCTCAATCAGGTTGTCCGTGACACTTCCGGCGAGAATCAACTCGGTCAGGTTCGCCAGCATGACGGACGGCGGCATCAGAACCTTGCCTGAAATGACGCCAAGTCTGCACAGCGATTCGAGCAACAGGATTGCACCGACAACGACTGACGTCCGGATCGCGCCAATGCGTGTCATGGGTTCGGATCCTGCCCGATCGCTTTGAGGGATTCGTGACGCAGCAGCGTCCAGAGCCGCCCCGTGATTGCGCCGAACCCCGCATCCGAGGCGATGGACGAGTCGCGTTCGCGCGGCCAGTGGGTCTGGATCTCTTCCAGAATTCGCCCGGGGCGGGCAGACATGACGCCGATACGATCCGAAAGCATGGCGGCTTCGTCCAGTGCATGGGTGATGAGCATGACAGTGGCGCCGGTTTCGCGCCAGATGCGCAGGAGTTCATCGCCCATGATCAGACGTGTCTGGGCATCGAGCGCGCCAAACGGCTCGTCCAGAAGGATGAGGCGAGGTTGCATGACCAGCGTGCGGGCGATGCAAACGCGTTGTCGCATACCGCCCGAAAGTTGTGCCGGGTACGCGGCCGAGAATGACTTTAGACCCATGAACCCGACGGCATAGTCGACTCGCCGGCGGATTTCGGCCGCGTCGACTCCGGCTTGCTGCAGTCCGAACGCAACGTTTTCATTGACCGTCAGCCACGGGAACGAGGCGTCTTCCTGAAAGACGACGCCGATGCCGTCTGGCACTCCGCTGCCCACGGGCTGGCCCTCGAACCTGATCGATCCCCTCGATGGAGGCGACAGGCCGGCGAGCACGTCAAGCAAGGTCGACTTGCCGCAACCGGAAGGCCCGACCACGGAATAGAACTCACCCGGGTTCAGGTTCAGATCCAGCGGGCCCAGTGCGTGTACGCCGGGACCGCCTTTTGCATCCGGAAACGTTTTCTCGACACCCCTGAGCTCGGCGTGGGCTCCGGGGCTGGACTCAGGCGAAACCAGACTCACGGAATGAAACTCGCGTCGATGACCTTGGTCCAGTCGACCTTGCCCTTGACCTCACCGATGATTTCCAGCCCGCGAACCAGGTTGTCCATGCCCTGGGTATCGAGTTCTGCCTCGCTCCACCAGCGAATCTCGCTCAGGTTCCTGACCGACTTGAGGGCAAGGTCGGGATCCATCTCATAGTGTTTGGCGATAATCGCCGCCGCTTCCTCCGGATGGGCGTAAATGAACTCGACCCCTTTTTTGCGGGCCGCGACCAACTTTCGCAGCTTTTCGGGATTGGACTTCGCAAACTCGGAAGTCGTGACCCCGACCGACTGGGTCAGGGGTGGCAATTCGTCCTTGATGAAGAACATCGGTCTCAATTTATCCTGCATGCGGGTCCATACGGGATCCATGATCGGCGCGGCGAGAACGCTGCCTTGCTGCAGCAAGGCAAGGCCGCCACCGATTCCGCCGCTGGAAACCATGTCGAACTTCACACCGTTCTTTTGAGCGACCATGATCAGCAGCATCTCGGTCGTCGATTTCGGGGAAGTGAAGGCCACCTTCTTACCGTCGAGATCCTTGATCGATTTGACCGGAGAGTTCGGTGTGGTGACCCAGAGTATTTCGCCGGCTGTACGGACACCACCGTGAATGATCTTGACGTCGATGCCTTGCTCCATCGCCGAAATCGCCGCGGAAAGCGCGACCTCGCCGTAGGGCAGCTCCGAGGCCATCACGTTGCGCATCGTCGTGCCGCCCCCCTTCGAGGTGAGCACGCCATCAATGTCCAGGCCGAGTTCCTTGTAATAGCCCTTGTCCATGGCGACGGCGTAAGGCACGCCGTAGAACAGTACGCCCCAGTGCGATACCGTAATCTTCTCGGCGAGCGCCGGGCTACACACCAACGTGAGACACAGCGCTGCGAGGGCGAGGCGCCTGGTCATTGTGATCAAAGGTTGCATGGATGCGGTCTCCGCTGGCCGTGTGTGTTGTCTATTGGGTTGTTTCAGGAGCCGGTGGCGTAGCGGGCCGACTCGCGGTCATACTCCGGCAGTCCGACAATGCGCTTGAACTCGTCAAAGCTCGCCACGGGCGGCACGGCTACCCCTGCGCCGTCGCGCAGCGCAACCAGCGAATCCTGCATCGCCTTGATCGCCGCGAAGATCATCGGGTGATAGACGGCCAGGCGCACCCCCATCGCCTTGAGCTCGTCGGGGCTCAGGCAAGGCGTCTTGCCACCCTCGACAATGTTGGCCATTACTGGCTGGCGCATCGAGGAACTGAATTCGCGCAACTCGTCGGTCGATACCGGGGCTTCAAGAAAGACGATGTCCGCGCCTTCCTCTTCGAAGTCCCTGCATCGGTCCATCGCGGCTTCGAACCCGTGGACGGCGCGCGCGTCGGTGCGCGCCAGAACCAGTATTCCGGCTTCACGCGCGGTTTCGACGGCAGCCCGCACTTTCATTCGCGCCTCTTCGCGCGACACGACCTGCTTGCCCTCGAAGTGCCCGCAGCGCTTGGGTGAAACCTGGTCTTCGATCATGATGCATGCAGCTCCCGCCCGGGCGTACTCCCATACGGTCCTGCGCAGGTTCATCGCGTTGCCGAACCCCGTATCGCCATCGCCGATGACGGGGTGACCAGGCACCGCGCCGCAAATATTCCGCAATTGGTCAGTCATTTCCGCAAGCGAAATCAGGCCCGTGTCCGGCATGCCAAGGCGGGTCGCCGACACCGCGGATCCGCTCATGAACCCGACCGGAAATCCCGCGTCACGCGCAAGCCTCGCCGATAGCGCGTCAAAACAGGTCGGTGCCATCAGCAACTGGTTTGCGTTCAACAATCGCTTCAGTTCTTTCGCCGTCGACATCGTTCAGTCTCCCAGTGTTCCGTTTTTACCAAGCGCGTACACCCAGGGGCGGCGCACTGCGTCGTTTTTCCAGTAACCTTCTATTGCGGTCGTGTCCTGCAGTGCCTGATCAATCTCGTCCAGTCCGCTGAGCAACATCTGGCGCAGGGGAGGCGGCGTGACGAACGGGAATGCCTGTCCGTCGGGCGCAGTGACGAGCTGGGTCTGCAGGTCGACCGTCACGCTGGCGCGGCCGTTGGCTGCGTTCATTTGTCGCGCCAGTTCGGCGATCTCGCTTTCGGGCAACTCGACGGGCAGAAGCCCGTTGCGAAAGCTGTTGCCATACAGGATTCCGGCAAAACTCGGGGCAACAATCGCACGAAATCCATAGCCGCGAAGAGCCTTGGGCGCAGCTTCGCGAGAAGATCCGCAGCCGAAATTACGACCCCCAAGCAAGATCACGGCGTTTTTCCACGGATCCTGATTCAGGATAAATTCCGGATTCGGTTCGCGGTCGCGACCGGCCTGATATCGCCAGTAGGCAAAAAGCCCGGCTCCCCAGCGCGTATGGGTTTCTTCGGTGGAACGCGTCATCTCCGGAACCGGGATGATCTGATCCGTATCGATGTTCGCCTGCAGCATCGGGAGCGCGATTCCCGTCACGGTCGTGAATTTTTCCATGTGTGCTGTCCTCAGGTGCCACGTGCGCGCGGGTCGGCGATGCGACCGGCGATCGCGCTGGCCGCGGCCATGGCGGGGCTCATGAGATGGCTGCGCGTTTGCGGCCCCTGCCTGCCTTCGAAGTTCCGATTCGTGGTTGTTGCCACCCGCTGGCCCGCGAAACGCTTGTTGCCCATGTCGGCGCACAAGCTGCAGCCGCTTTCATGCCACTCGAAACCCGCGGCCTTGAACACGCGATCAAGTCCCTCCGCTTCCGCCGCTTGCTTCACGGACTGGGATCCCGGCACGCAGACGGCCTGCACGCCCGGCGCGACGTGCTTGCCCTCCAGTTGTGCCGCAGCCAGTCTTAGATCCCAAAGCCGCGAATTAGTGCAAGAGCCGATGAACACGGCATCGATCGGGGTATCTGCGATTGCCTGGCCGGGGGCAAGTTGCATGTAACGCAACGATTTTTCGATCTGCTGACGTACCTCGGGATCCTTCTCAAGGGCCGGATCCGGGATCCTGCCGTCGATCCCGATGACGTGCTGGGGCGTTGTGCCCCACGTGACTTGCGGCACGATGTCGGCGCAGTCGATATCGACCTCACGGTCAAATGTCGCGCCGGGGTCGGTCAGCAGGTTGTTCCAGTAGGCGTGTGCCTGATCCCATGCCGCCCCCTTGGGCGCGTAATCCGTGCCGACCAGGTATTGGTAAGTCAGGTCGTCGGGCGGCACGAATCCATAGCGACCCGAGAGTTCGATCACCATGTTGCATAGGGTCAGTCGGCCTTCGATTGGCATGGCCCGAATGGCTGATCCGGCGAATTCAATCGCATAGCCGATGCCGCCGTTGGCGCCAATCTTGCCGATCAGGAAGAGGATGAGATCTTTGGGCGACACGCCGTGGCCGACAGGACCATTGAAGCTCACGCGCATCGTCTTGGGCTTTAGTTGCGGCAGCGTCTGCGTGGCCAGCGCGCGTTCGGCTTCGGCGTTGCCGATTCCCCAGGCCAGCGCTCCGACGCCACCGTTGGTGCAGGTGTGGCTGTCACCGCAGACGAGCGTCACGCCGGGCAGGGCGATGCCGCGCTCGGGGGCGACGACATGCGCGATTCCCTGTCGCGGATCACCGATGTCGAAGAATCGCAACTGCAGGTCGCGGATGTTGGCGCGCGCCTCGCGCAGCACTTGCGTTCCTGATTCGGATTTGCATTGTTCCGGGCCGCGTCCGGGCATCGTGTCGATCAGATGGTCGACCAGCGTGAACACGAGATCCGGGCGCGCCGGCCGCAGGCCCCGCCGTCGAAATCCCGGCAGGATCCACTGGGCCGTCCATTCGTGGAGCACAAGCCGGTCGATATGAATCAGCGCGCCGCCGTCCTCAAGCGGGGAGACGACATGATCACGCCAGACTTTTTCAAAGTAAGTGAGCTGTTGCGACACTTGACGCCCCCCGGCGATTGCGCGTTTAGCGCGACGAATGCGCCCTGTTGTAGAAGTCCAGCATCGCCACGACATCGCGCCCGCGATAGCCCGAGGCAAGGCTTTGCGCCATCAGTTCGCGCACGGCCGATGCCGCAGGCGTTGGGTGCGAAAGGCTGCGCCCGAACTCAATGGCCAGCGCCATGTCTTTCTCGCCGAGCTCCATCTTGAACCCGGGGTCGAAGTTTCCCTGGATCGCCTTTGGGAACCGTTTGGTGAAATGGTGCGATTTGCCGCCGGACTGCGAGAGCACCGAGTACAGCAATTCCGGCTCAACGCCGGCTGCCGTTCCGAGCGAGAAGGCTTCGGCCGCGGCGACGATATTGGCCATCGACATCATGTTGTTGACAAGCTTGACCGCCTTGGCCGTGCCGATGACGCCGGTGTAGTGGTAAGAGGATCCGAGCACCTTGAGCACGTCATCGACCGATTCGATGTCCTGTTGGTCGCCGCCCGTCATGATGACGAGCGTGCCATTGGCGCATTCGTCGGGCCCGCCGCTCACGGGGGCGTCGATCATGCGAACGCCCTTGGCCTTTGCGGCTGCGGCGACCCGGCGCATGGTTTCGGGATCGATCGTGCTCAGTTCGATGCCGATCGACCCGGGCTCAGCGTGCGCGAGGATGCCATTGGCACCGGTCCAGGCGTCAATCGTGATCGCGGCGTTGGGCAAGCTGGTGAGGATAATCTGCCTGCCCCTGAGCGTGGCCGCCAGATCGTCGCTCGTGGCGACGCCCAGCGCGGCAGCCGCCTGGCGGCTTTTTTCGCTGATGTCATAGCCGAGCACGTCGTAGCCTGCCTGCGTCAGGCACTTTGCCATGCCGGCGCCCATCTGCCCGATGCCGACCACTGCCACTTTCTTTGTCATGATCTTTTCCCTGTTTCAATGGTGACGCCTTCGCGCCCTACTCGACCTTGATATTGGCCTGCTTGACGATGGCGGCGTACTTGGCGGTTTCGATGCGCATGACCTCGTTGAGTTCCTGGGGCGAACCGGCGATCGTCTCGAACGCCATGTCGTCGAGTCTTGCCTTGGTCTCGGGCGCCCTGAGCGCG
>CAITPF010000227.1 GCA_903894155.1 uncultured beta proteobacterium
CCCATCGTGGCACCGTATTCCGGCGCCATATTGCCGATCGTGGCACGGTCGGTGACGGACAGGCTTGCCGTGCCCGGTCCGCAGAATTCAACGAATTTGCCGACCACCTTTTCACGGCGCAGCAACTCGGTGATCGTCAGGACCAGGTCGGTGGCGGTGACCCCGCCGCGCAGCTTGCCACTGAGTTCGACGCCGACGACGTCCGGGGTCAGGAGATAGATCGGCTGCCCGAGCATGCCTGCCTCGGCCTCAATGCCCCCAACACCCCATCCGACAACGCCAATGCCGTTGATCATGGTCGTGTGGCTGTCCGTGCCGACCAGGGAATCCGGGTAATAGACATCGCTGCGCGCATCGCGATGCACACCGCGTGCCAGGTATTCAAGGTTGATCTGGTGCACGATGCCGAACCCGGGAGGCACGACACGGAACGTGTCAAACGCTTGCATGCCCCACTTCATGAACTGGTAGCGTTCCTTGTTGCGCTGGAATTCGAGCTGCATATTCAGGTCGAGCGCACTCTTTGTGCCGTGATAGTCGATCATGACTGAATGGTCGACCACCAAGTCCACCGGCACCAGCGGCTCGATGCGCTTGGGATCCTTGCCCTCGCGCGTCGCGACATCGCGCATCGCAGCCAGGTCCGCCAGCAGGGGGACGCCGGTGAAATCCTGCAGTACGACGCGAGCGACAACGAAGGGGATTTCCTGGTCGCGCTTGCCTTTCGGCTTCCAGCAAGCCAACTGGCGCACGTGCTTCTCAGTGATTTTCTTGCCATCGCAATGTCGCAGCACGGATTCGAGCACGATTCGGATGGACAGCGGCAGGCGTTTGATATCGACACCCAGCGCCTCGCCGAGCGAAGGCAGAGAGTAGAGATGGCCCGTCTTGCCGGCGATCTTGAACTTCCTGAGGGTATTGAATGGATTGGCTGGCTTCATGGCAGACCTCCGAAAGAGAGGGCGGCCAAAGATCAGGGGCTGACCGGGCCGTCGCGCGTTCAGCTTCCAGAACATCCTACACCCACTGGCAGGCATCGGGCGCCGCAACCACGCTGCGCGCGTGGTTAGGTCACCGAGGCGACGCTTTTGGGCCTGGCGCAAGGCCGCGCGGGCTTTGCGCGAGGCCGCAGAAAAGAAAAGCCGCCGGGGCGCATCGCGCACCCCGGCGGCTGATCAGGACTGACTGGACGTTGTTCAGGCGTCGATCGTGTCGGCTACATCCTTGTAATCGGCGATCTTGTCGAAGTTAAGGTACTGGTAGACCTTGTTGCCGTTTTCGTTGACGACGCCGATGTCAGCCATGTACTCGGCTTTGGTCGGAATCCGGCCAAGTTTTGAGCAGATGGCGGCGAGTTCCGCGGACCCGAGGTAGACGTTGGTGTTTTTGCCAAGCCGATTCGGGAAGTTGCGGGTACTGGTGGATATCACCGTGGCGCCCTCGCGCACCTGAGCCTGGTTGCCCATGCACAGCGAGCAGCCCGGCATTTCGGTGCGCGCACCGGCCGAACCGAAGACGCCGTAGTGACCCTCCTCGGTGAGTTGGGCTGCATCCATCTTGGTCGGCGGTGCGATCCACAGCTTGACCGGGAGATCGCGCTTGCCTTCGAGCAGCAGCGATGCCGCACGGAAGTGCCCGATGTTGGTCATGCAACTGCCGATGAAGACTTCATCGATCTTGACCCCCGCCACGTCGGACAGCGTTTTCACGTCATCCGGATCGTTCGGGCAGGCGAGGATCGGCTCGTGGATGTCGGCCAGGTCGATCTCGATCACGGAGGCGTATTCGGCATCCGCGTCGGGTTCGAGCAACTTGGGATCCGCAAGCCAGGCTTCCATTGCCTGGATACGGCGAACGAGGCTGCGCTCGTCCTCGTATCCGTTGGCGATCATCCACTTGAGCAGCACGATGTTGCTGTTGATGTACTCGATGATCGGCTCTTTGGCGAGCCGCACCGTGCAGCCAGCAGCCGAGCGCTCGGCCGACGCGTCGGAGAGCTCGAACGCCTGCTCGACCTTCAGGTTCGGCAAGCCTTCGATTTCAAGGATGCGACCCGAGAAGACGTTCTTCTTGTTCTGCTTTTCGACGGTGAGCAGCCCGGCCTTGATTGCGTACAGGGGGATGGCGCTGACCAGGTCACGCAGCGTGACACCGGGCTGCATCTTGCCCTTGAAGCGCACCAGAACCGACTCCGGCATATCCAGTGGCATGACCCCGGTTGCCGCTGCGAAGGCGACCAGGCCCGATCCTGCAGGGAAGCTGATGCCGATGGGGAAGCGGGTGTGCGAATCGCCGCCGGTGCCGACGGTGTCGGGCAGGAGCATGCGGTTAAGCCACGAGTGAATGACGCCATCGCCCGGGCGCAGCGAGATCCCGCCGCGCGTGCTCATGAACTTGGGCAGGGAGTGCTGCGTCCTGACATCCACCGCTTTCGGGTAGGCCGCGGTGTGGCAGAACGACTGCATCACCAGATCGGCGGAGAACCCGAGGCAGGCGAGATCCTTGAGCTCGTCGCGGGTCATCGGGCCGGTGGTGTCCTGGCTGCCGACTGACATCATGCGCGGTTCGCAATACGTGTCGGGGCGCACG
>CAITPF010000228.1 GCA_903894155.1 uncultured beta proteobacterium
CGTCAGCGACCATGGGTTTATCAATAACCCGCTGCTCGATCGCCTGACTGAATATGCCACTGCACGCAACGCGCCGGTCGTGGCGATTTGCGCTTCGCTTGAGTCGGAAATCGCCGAACTGCCCGATGAGGACAAGGAGGTATTCCTGGCCGACATGGGGATGCACGAGCCCGGGCTAAACAGGCTGATCCGCGCGGCCTTCACGCTTCTGGGCCTGCAGACGTATTTCACGGCAGGCGTGAAGGAAGTCCGCGCCTGGACGATCCCGATCGGCGCGACGGCTCCGCAGGCGGCCGGCGTCATCCACACCGATTTCGAGCGCGGGTTCATCCGCGCGCAGACCATCGCCTTCACCGAATTCATCGCTCACAAGGGCGAGCATGGTGCCAAGGAAGCGGGCAAGATGCGCGCCGAAGGCAAGGAGTACGTGGTGCACGACGGGGACGTGCTGAACTTTCTTTTCAACGTCTGAGCCGGGTACAAATCAGAGCGAGACTCCCTGAGCACGAGCCGCCGACAATCGGCTTTTTGGACTCTTGCGCTTGTGGTTCACGCTGCGCATGGATTGAATGATACGGGTTTCCCGTAGTTTGGTAAGACGCATCGCAGACAATGACCACCATGCTCACGTGCGAAGTCTATGCGCGCGGGGCTATTCTGTCTGGCAGGGATTGGCGAATTGGCAGCCATTCAACGCTGTCGTTCGGATGGTTTCGAGCGCTGGCGCAAACACGGAACCAGTTCCAAACCGCGTGCAAATTAACAGGTTGAAATAGCTGCAAACGCCCTTGCAACGTGTGCAAATGGCGCGTGGCCTTACGTCAGGTTCCAGAAGCTGAACCCTCGCAGTTAAGCAGTCAGGATTTCCTCAGCACAGCGTGTCTTTACATGAGAACGCAAATGCGTATAATTCGCATTCACGTTTTTAAGCATAGGCAACTGATGAAGCAAGTTTCGTCCGGCAGGCGTTTGAACACGCTTGTCACATCCCTGGTATTTTGTCCCGTAATTGTGGGGCACTCGGTCACTCATGCGCAGAGTGCGGCGGATACGCCGGCAACGACACCCTTTGACGCCATCACCATCCAGGGCGAGTCGGCGGCGATGGATGCCCCATGGGGATCGGAAACCACGCGTCAGGAACTCGATTCACTGCAGATCCAGAGCTGGTCCGACTTCGCGAGGCGAGCTGAGCCGGGAATCAACTTCAATGAAGCCAACAAAAGCATCAATGTACGAGGGCTTGACCAAAACCGGGTGCTAACCCGGATCGACGGGATCAGGCAGACATGGCTCAACGATGTGGCACGCGGCGTGCGCGGTGGCCTGAGCACATTCGACTTCAATTCCTTGTCGGCAATTGACATCGTGCGAGGCGCGGATTCAAGCGTTGCAGGTTCTGGCGCCCTGGGCGGCGTGGTTGACGTCCGAACCCTGAATCCAAGTGATCTTCTCGGTGACGGAAAGCTCTTTGGTGCCTTGCTAAAAGGTGGTTACAACTCGGTTGACCAAAGTGGGTTGACCAGCGCCGCGATCGCAGGCCAATCGAGCAGCAGCACACAGTGGTTGCTGCAGGCGGGCGTACGGAAGGGAAGCGAGATCGTCAACATGGGCACGGTGGGGGGGTATGGCATCACACGGACCGAGTCGAATCCAGATGACTACATCCAGCAGAATTACCTTCTGAAGGCGCAGAAAAAGTTCGAGGGCGGTCATTCAATTGGGCTCACCGGGTCCTATTTCGAGCGGCAGGACAAGAGCACCGACATGGCGGCTGCCGCCGAGACCTATGCGCCAGGACAGAGCAAACTGAAAGATACGAGTCGCCGCGAAAGTATCGCCATGGACTATGGGTGGCGGGCACCGAATGGCAATGCCGCAGTCGACGTAGTCGATGGGCAGATCTACTGGCAGCGCGTCAGCCTGTCGAGCGACCTCGCCGCGATGCGCATCTCCCCCCCGGTTGGACGCTATTCGCGCAGCAACAGTCTGCAGGAGTCCACCTACGGAATCAACACATTGGCATCCAAGGCAATCAGCGGGAGTGTTTCGCAGCTCTGGAAGCTGGGCGGCGAATGGTATGGCAATACAACGGAGCAGTCCTCAGCGGGAGAAGATACTTGCCCGGCCCGCTTCAGCCCCTATTCGGCATGCAATTTCCTGCACACCAATCAGGCGGAAATGCCTCGCGTGAATGGATCGCAAGTCGGGGTCTGGCTACAAAACACAGTGGGAATTTCCGAAAATCTCTACACGCTCACACCTGCCGTTCGCTACGACTACTACCAGCAAACCCCCAGGGACACTTCCAGTTTTCAGAGCAACGTGGCGGGCGGTCAGTTGCTTTCCCCGTCCACGGGCAGCGCGGTCTCGCCCAAGCTGTTGGGAACCTGGACACCCGCAGCAGGTGCAAGCGTCTTTGCTCAATATGCATTCGGATTCAACGCGCCAACAGCAACTCAGCTCTATAGCAGATATGGGGCTCCAGGCACCTACCTGATTGCCGGCAATCCCGATCTCAAGCCTGAAACCAGTCAGGGCTGGGAGCTCGGAACAAAGCTCGGAGACGACAAGCTGAATGGAGCACTCACATATTTCGACAACAACTATAAAAACTTTATTGAAACCGTGAATAGTCCCGGGACGGCCACGTATCCGTACTTTGTGCAGCGTTACGAGAATCTCGAAAAAGTTCGCATTTATGGCGTCGAGGCGAAAGGTGCGTGGAAATTCTCACCCGGATGGCGAGCGTATGGCTCCCTTGCCTGGGCAGAAGGGAAGAATCAGAACACGGGCCAGAACCTCAACTCGGTTGCACCCCTAACAGTCATCGCGGGCATTGCATACAGTCAGGAGCAGTGGGGAGCGCAGGCGCAGGTAACAGCAGCGGCTGCCCGCAACAACGTGACTTATCCAGAGACATCGGCAAGCGTGCAGTATGCGGACTTCCAGGCGCCCGGCTATGGCATCGCGGACCTGACCGCGTACTGGAAACCGGCAGAAGTCAAAGGGTTGTGGCTACAGGCTGGTGTCTACAACGTATTCAACCAGACGTACTGGAACGCGTTGAGCGTTCCGACTGCCGGCGCTGTGGCGATCCCGCGCGCAATCGATTTCTATACATCGCCTGGGCGCAGCTTCCAGGCATCCCTGATTTATCAATATTGAATGACTTGAAAAGGCATCCCAAATGTTAGAGCTGATCGATCTTCCCGCGTCGACTTCGGTACGACCCGACTATGACGAAAATGTTTCAGCCGTTCGGCATGAATACGCGCGCCTCGATGAGGCCACGCGGAACAAGCGCGCAAGAGATCTTGCGACGCACCTCGGACTGACAGAAGCACAGTGGGTGGCAGCCCAGTGTGAGGTGGTTCGCTCCATTCCGCTTGCCGGAAAACCTGCCGAAATTTTTAGTCAGGTGGGAAGGTTGGGCGAGGCCATGGCCCTGACCCGAAATGACTACTGCGTCCATGAAAGGCACGGCGAGTATCTGCATGTGAAGGCCGATTCGCCCGTTGGCCTGGTGCTGGGGCCAGACATTGACCTAAGAATGTTTTTTTCAAGCTGGCGTCATGTATGGGCAGTCGAAGAGAAAGGCCGCTGCAGCCTTCAGTTTTTCGACAAGGCCGGGGTTGCGGTTCACAAGATATATTGCACCGGCAAGACGAATATTGCCGAGTATCTTGCACTGGTAAACAAGTTTGCCAGTGGTGATCCTGTGTGGCCGATACCAGAGCATTCGGCTCCTGATCCGGCGGCGGATCGGGTCGACGAGGTAAATACCCTGCGCGCGGCCTGGCTTGCCATGGGTGATGTTCACGAATTCTTTCCGCTCTTGCAGCGCCTCAATGTGAGACGAATCGCAGCCGTTCGGGCCGCCGGCCCGGACCTTGCACAAGGCGTCGCTCACGATGGCGTCGAGACAATGCTCAATGCGGTCGCCCAAAGCAAACTTTCAATCATGTGTTTCGTTGGCAACCGGGGCATGGTGCAGATTCACACCGGACCAGTGAAGCGAATCCAGCGCACCGGCCGATGGCTGAACATCCTGGATCCAGCCTTCAACCTGCATCTTGATACGACAAAGATTGCTTCGACCTGGGTGGTCAACAAACCGTCCAGGGATGGTTGGATCACGTCGTTGGAGCTGTATGCCGACTCAGGAGAGTTGGTTGTGCAATTCTTTGGCGGGCGCAAACCCGGATCCCCTGAACTCACCGGGTGGCGAGAACTACTGCTCGGAATGTGTCGAGAGCCGCTTGCCAAATGAATCCGATGAATCCGATAAATCCGATTCGCCTGTTACTAAGCCGGGGATTGCTTGCGGCTGTGGGACTGCTATCCCTGAGTGCGCAGGCACATGAATCCGCAGCTCCGGCCAGAGTGGTGACGCTCGGCGGCAGTGTGACCGAAATTGTCTATGCACTGGGAATGCAGGATCTGTTGGTGGGGGCGGATCAGTCAAGCCTCTATCCGACCGAGGCTCAGGCGCTACCATCGATCGGATACTACCGCATGGTGCCATCCGAGGGAGTGCTGCGGCTCAAGCCGGACCTGGTGATTGCGTCCGAACAGGCCGGCCCGCCGCATGCGATCGAGCAACTTGTGGCAATGGGGTTGCGTGTCGAGAAAGTGTCGGATCAGCCAAGCATCGCATCGCTCCATGGACGCATCAGTCAGGTGGCGAGTCTGCTGGGTGTGCAAGAGCGTGGGGCGGCACTGAGTATGGCCATTGATGCCGAGATCGAGCGCGCGAGCCTCATACCCGCTGAGCACCAGCGCGCTTTGATGGTTGTGATGCGTTCAGGAAAGTTGTTAGGGGCGGGGCGAGAGACGTCTGCGGCAAAAATTCTTGAGCTGGCAGGTCTTGAGAACGTGCTGCTGAGTCAGAAGGGATATCAACCGATCACGGCCGAAGTTGTCAGTGCGTTAGGTCCGGCTGTCATCGTTGTGACCAGCTCCTCGGTCAGGTCGCTAGGAGGATTGGATGCCGTTCGCCATCATCCCGCCCTGCGAATGACACCCGCAGCCCTTTTGGGGCGCGTGATCGAACTTGATGATCTGCTGGCGCAGGGCGTGGGCCCCCGGCTTGCTCTTGCGATTCAGCAGATTCGAGAAGGTGTAACTCGTGCGCAGCCTTGACATGTCCCGCAACCCCGCGGACGCCCGTTACCCGGCAGGGCGCAACATGACACGCAAAACCGGCTTGCTGATTTTGTCTTGCGGGTTGCTCTTTTCGATTTTGCTTGCTATTGCAAAAGGGGCATTCCAGATTCCGGTCGGACGCTTACTCGACTGGCTGACAGGAAACCGGGCCGCACTTGATGCGGTTTCAACGAACGTATTGATCAGTATTCGGCTGCCCCGTGTCCTGCTTGGCCTGCTTGCCGGGGCTTCGCTGGGTGCGGCAGGCGCAGCGATGCAGGCACTGTTTCGCAATCCCCTGGCCGAGCCGGGACTGGTCGGTCTTTCCGCGGGTGCGAGCCTTGGGGCGATCACGGCGATTGTGCTGACACCGGGTGGCTTCTTTCTGATCGCGTCATTTGCCTTTACAGGAAGTGTCATCACGACGCATCTTGCATTCGTGCTGGGGAAAAAGTCGTCGGGACTATCCGGTCTGCTGCTTGCCGGCGTCGCGATCAATGCAATCACGTTCAGCCTGATGGGACTGATCATCATTTCGGCCGACGATGCCCAACTTCGCGATCTGACCTTCTGGAACATGGGCAGCCTCGCCGGGGCGAGTTGGCCAGTGCTGGCGTTTCTCGCGCCCTGGGTCTTGCTGGGCGTGCTCGTGATGATGGGCCGCTGGCGCGTTCTCAATGCCTTGCTGCTTGGTGAGCGTGAGGCGCATCATCTCGGGTATGCACTCCAAGCCATTCGCTGGCAGATCATCACATTGGTCGCACTGACGGTCGGCCCGGTTGTGGCGGTAACCGGAGGCATCGGTTTCGTCGGACTCGTCATGCCGCATCTGGCAAGAATGTGGCTCGGAGCCGATCATCGCTGGGTCCTGCCCGCGTCGGCCCTCGCCGGTGCCTTGGGGCTGACTCTCGCCGATGTCCTGGCGCGAGTCGTGATTGCACCTGCGGAATTGCCGATTGGATTGGTCACCAGCCTTGTGGGGGGTCCATTTTTTGTCTGGATGCTGGTGAAAGGGCGCGCGAGATGAATGCCTTTGAAACGTGCGCGCTCAGCGTCAGGCGCGGCAGCCGCGACGTGATTCGCGAGGTGTCGATCAAATTGCGTGTTGGTGAGGTGGTTGGCGTACTTGGTCCGAACGGTGCAGGCAAGTCTTCGTTGCTGGGGGCCATGGCCGGAGAACTGTCGGCTCGTTCGGGGGAGGTTCTGATCGATGGAAGGTCCCTTGCCGGCCTGGACGCACTTGCACAAGCGCGCATCCGAGCGGTCTTGCCTCAACAAGCCGCCCTGACTTTCGACCTCGCATTGACGGATGTCATCAGAATGGGTGCGTATCCATTTGCGCAGGCAACGCCCGCGCAGGTGGATGACTGGGTTCGACAGTCCGTTCTTGATGCCGACCTGGCGCATCTGGAGGCAGCACGCTATGGCGAACTCTCTGGTGGTGAGGCCCAACGGATTCAGTTTGCCAGAGTCCTGGTGCAGGCGCGGGCAGCTGCGGCAGCGACGGGGCACGCCTATATTCTCCTGGACGAACCGACCTCCAGTCTCGACCCACGACATCAGTTATTCGTGATGCAGCGCATGCATCAACTCGCGCGCAGTGAGAACTTTGGCGTCTTAATTGTCATGCACGACATCAATCTCGCTGCGCAGTGGTGCAGCAGAATTGTGCTGCTCAACGAGGGCAAGGTGGCGAGTGATGCACCTCCGACGATCGCGTTAACGCCGAAAACACTTGAGCAGGTATTTGGCATGCCGATGCGTGTGTTGCCGCATCCGCTGGAGTCGCAGCGTATTCTGGTTTTGGCTGATGTGAATGGATCATCAAGCTCAAGCGCAGGCTGATCGCATATTGCGGGAAGCACGCCTATGCGCCGTCTCACTTGTTTTGGTCGCTTACGGGTTGGTTGGCTGGTATGTGACACGGTCCCTTCGGCTGTCCGTTGGCGCAGCCACGCCTGCCTCGGTGATGTCATTTTCCCTGTTGCCCGACGCATCCCCTGGCTCCGGATTGCCAGAACCCCGAATAGCATCCTCGCCTGCGCCTGTGCCTGAGCATGAGTATGAGCCTGAGCCTGAGCCTGATCAGGATCAGGATCAGGATCAGGATCAGGATCACCGGTCCGCACACGCGCCAGAGTCAATTGCGGAATCGATTCCGGATCCTGCGCCATCAGTTGTTCAAGCGGGGAAGTCTCCCGTCTCCCCGCAGGCTTCTTCCGCGTCCCAACAGGCGATCAAAACAGTGCCTAAGCATCCACGCGAAAGTCGATCGCCTGGGCCGACCACCTCAAGCAAGCCGACTCACCGGCCGATCGGGGGCGAACACAGTTCCAACGCCGAGAATTCTCCTGGGGCAGTGGCCCCGGCTTCCAACGTAGCCGCCGGCGATACCGTCGTCGTCAGCCAGCTTGACTATGACGGCCCCCCTCCAAGGCCTGTGTACCCTCAACATGCGTTGCGTGCCCGGCAACAGGGGCTGGTCATGATTCGTGTGTTGATTGGCAAGGACGGTTCAGTGCTTCGCGCCGATGTCAGTCAGTCCTCGGGATTTGAACTGCTCGACGCCGCGGCAGTCAGCGCAACGCTGCGGACGAAATTTCGTCCGTATTCACG
>CAITPF010000229.1 GCA_903894155.1 uncultured beta proteobacterium
ATCGAAATCGGCGAGGTTAAAAATTCGTTCGCGGCGCTCTATTCGAAACCGATCGCCGACAACGGATTCAACCAGCCTGCGGAAAAGCTCGATCGAGAGTTCGTCACCATGGCCGACAGCATCCTGCGCAATGGAGACATCCTCATCGCGGCCATCACCTCGTGCACCAACACGTCGAACCCGAGTGTCATGCTGGCGGCCGGCCTGCTCGCCAAAAAGGCGGTCCAGGCAGGGCTGAAAATGCCCCGCCATGTCAAGACATCCCTCGCACCGGGCTCGCGGGTGGTCACTGAATACCTCGGCAAGGCAGGGCTGCTGCCCTACCTTGAAAAGCTGGGTTTTGGCGTTGCCGCCTATGGTTGCACGACCTGCATCGGCAACGCGGGCGACATTGCGCCGGAATACAACCAGGCTATCGTCGACCATGACCTGATCTGTGCAGCGGTGCTCTCGGGCAACCGCAATTTCGAAGCCCGCATTCACCCCAGCCTGAAGGCGAACTTTCTGGCCTCGCCACCATTGGTCGTGGCCTACGCGCTGGCGGGCAATATTCGTCGGGACCTGATGACCGAACCGGTTGGCAGGGGAACAAAGGGCGATGTCTGGCTGGGCGACATCTGGCCCAGCGCCGAAGAGGTGCAGGCGCTCATGCCCTACGCCATGGATCCGATCGTGTTCCGCAAGAATTACGCGCAAGTCCGGTCCAAGCCGGGCAAACTCTGGGAGCAAACGGCAGACGTCGCGGGCAATGTCTACGACTGGCCGGAGTCGACCTATATTGCGCGCCCGCCTTTCTTTGATGACTTCGCGCGGCAACCAGGGCCGATCCCGATCGTGCGCGGCGCGCGCGCACTGGGCATCTTCGGTGATTCGGTCACCACCGACCATATCTCGCCCGCGGGGTCGATCCGCGACACTTCGCCGGCGGGCAGGTGGCTCCTCGCGCACGGCGTCTCCAAGGGCGACTTCAACAGCTACGGGTCGCGCCGCGGCAATCACGAAATCATGATGCGCGGGACGTTCGCCAACGTCCGCATCAGGAACCTGATCATCCCCGCCAAACCCGACGGAACGCGGTTCGAGGGAGGCGAGACGCTTTACCAGCCCGGCGGCGAGCAAATGTCCATCTACGAGGCGGCGATGCGCTATGTCGCTGCCGGTGTACCGACCATGGTGTTCGGCGGCGAGGAATACGGCACGGGCTCGTCGCGCGACTGGGCAGCCAAGGGAACCTACTTGCTGGGGGTCAAGGCCGTCATCGTCCGCAGCTTCGAGCGCATCCACCGCAGCAACCTCGTCGGCATGGGCGTTCTGCCACTGCAATTCAAGGGGGCTGACAGCGCTGACTCGCTGGGGATCACAGGCACCGAAACCTACGATATCGAGGGGCTTGAGGGCGGCATCGCGGCCCAGCAGGACGTGACCCTGGTGATCCACCGGGCGCACGGCACCACGCAGCGCGTGCCTGTACTGCTGCGCATCGACACCCCGATCGAGGTCGATTACTACCGCCACGGCGGGATCCTGCCGTACGTGCTTCGGCAACTGCTGGCGGCTTGAGCACAACGGCGCACGCGGATGCCTGCGAACCCGCTGCGCACCGCAGTATCGGCGGGCGACGCGAGTTCGTTACACTAGAGGGCTTCTGTAGTCCCTAGACCCTCTGAATGTTTCCTATGGCCCGTTCGCGCTCCTCCTCGTCTCCACGCCTGACAAAAGATGCCTCCCGCCTGGTCGCACTGGCCCTGGCGCTGCACAGCTCGGGCAGCCGGGTTGAAGACCGCTACTGGGAATCCGAACTCGCCACGGTCATCAACCGGCTGCTGCGCGCAGGCAACGATCATGCGATGGACGCCGCGCTGGAGCACCTGACCCAGACCAACCTGGGCGGCTACGAGGTACTCATCGAGCAGGCCGAGACCCTGTCGGAATGCTGCGTGATCGAGCGGGAAGGCCGTCGCCACGACGTATTGCTGCTGGTTGCCCCGCTGGTCGTCTGGACTCGATACAGCATCCCCACGAATATCGTCCCCGCAGCGCCGCTGGAGGCGCTGCGTGCCCAGTTGCACGGCCACGTGCTGTCGCGCGAAGCGCGCGTCGCACTCCTGCCGCGCCTGGCCAGCCTGGACCAGATGCCGCGCAGTTTTTCCGAAACCTGGCAATGGATGCAAAAACTCGGTGCGCAGGCGCTTGGGGCAGAAGGTCCGATGCCCTCGCTCAATACCGAGACAGAGGCCTTCAACATGCTGGCCGATACCCGCTACCTGGTGGGCGCGGTCGCCGTGCCGGAAGGACATCCGATCTTTCGCTGGCAGGAAGAGCCCGGCGAGCTTGGCGAGGGCCGTGCCGCCTGCCTCGAGCAGTGGACGACCCAGACGCGTGACACCTTTGCGGGCCTGCTGCCTGGCTGTGGCTTCGAGGTGCTCGTGCCCGACGCCTACTACGTCAGCAACCGCGAGGCCGACCGGCGCGTGCGCCCCCTGTCGGTGAAGGCTGCGGTTTCATGGCTCTGCAGCGCGCTCAGCGTGGAAGCCAGCGGCCTGCGCGCCGTCATCGCAGGCTGCGGCGAGAGCCGGATCGATGAGTATCGGGTCGGCTTCACCCAGAAAAACCAGGGTGAGGTGATCTACGGATGTCTCTGGCCTCTCTATGGCCGCGAGGATGATGCGCCCGCGCTCGAATCCGATGCGCCGCCCGTGGAAGCGCCCGATGAAATCGCAGCGCTGCTCAAGGAGTGCGGCGTGGGCGACGTGCGTCGCCTGCCAGGCATCCTGCCGCCTGATTATTGCGAGGATTGCGGCGCCCCGTTCTTCCCGAATCCCGCTGGCGAAATGGTCCACGCCGAATTGCCTGAAGACGCTGAAACGGCGCCGACACACTTCCACTGATCATGCGCGCGGACGTTTTCTGCCGCGTTATCGACAATTTTGGCGACATCGGCGTCACCTGGCGACTGGCGCGCCAGTTGACGTCGGAATTCCGTTGGGAGATCAGACTCTGGGTTGACAACCTGCAAGCCTTCGCCAAAATCGAGCCGCGCCTCGATCCGGGCGCTGCGACCCAGTCGCTTGCAGGCGTCAATATCCGGCGCTGGCCCCAAGCGCACGAAGAGCCCGACGTTGAACCCGCCACGCTTGTCATCGCTGCGTTTTCGTGCGAACCCCCGCCCGGTTTTCTTCAACGCATGCGTGCATCGCCAACCGTTCTCGTCAATCTCGAATACCTGAGCGCCGAAACCTGGGTTGAAGGTTGCCACACCCTGCCCGCCTTGCGCGCGGACGGGCTCAATGCGCACTATTTTTTCCCGGGGTTCACCGCGCGCACAGGCGGCTTGCCACGCGAAGCCGCGCTTGCGCGCAACCGGGAAGACTGGATCGTGAACCGGGCCGGCCAGCGCAGTTTGCTGACCCGGGCCGGGCTTTCCGAACACGGGATGCATCTGTGGGATGCACAGAAGGGCGCAAAACTGGTGACGCTGTTCTGTTACCCGCATGCGCCCGTCGCCGCATTGATCGACTCGCTGGTGGCGCTGCAACGCCCCACCCTGCTGCTGGTAGCCGGCGGCACGCTGCCCTCGCTGAAAACGCAAACCCGTGACGCGCTTCGGATCGAGCGAATCGAGTTCCTGACGCAGCCTGACTACGATCGCCTGCTCTGGATGGCAGACCTGAATTTCGTGCGTGGCGAGGATTCCATCGTGCGGGCCATCTGGGCCGGCAAGCCCGCGGCCTGGCAACTCTACCCCCAGGTCGACGCCGCCCACCTGGCGAAGCTTGAGGCGTGGCTTGCGATCGCGGGGCTGCCGCCGACGGCGCAGGCGGCGATCCGAGGCTGGAACGCAACGCCCGAACCCGTTGAAGCGGTAAAAAGCGCACTGGAAGAAGCGCTCCTCCCGGCGAACTTCGCAGCCTGGTCCAAAGCCACGGAACGATTCCGGCAAACACAAACGCAGATCCCCGATCTGGCGGGGGCACTTGATCTGTTTTGCCGAAAGAAACTGGAATCGCTGGCCACTTGAATCGCGCGAGAATGCAGCAATATTCCAGACACGATAGAATAGAGGGCTTTTTTACTGATACGACTCCGGCCAAAATTCCCGGAGATTCAATACTTCCGGAGCTTCAAGAATGAAAACGGCACAAGAGCTGCGCGTAGGCAACGTGGTGATGGTCGGCAAGGACCCTCTCGTGATTCAGCGCGCGGAATACAGCAAGGGCGGGCGCAACGCGTCGGTCGTCAAGCTCAAGTTCAAGAACCTGCTGACGGGCTCGGGCAGCGAGACCGTCGCCAAGGCTGACGAAAAGTTCGAAGTCGTCGTTCTCGAACGCAAAGAGTGCACGTACTCGTACTTCGGCGATCCCATGTATGTCTTCATGGATCAGGAGTACAACCAGTACGAAATCGAGTCCGAAAGCATGGGCGACGCCCTGCAGTATCTCGAGGAAGGCATGCCAGTCGAAGCCGTCTTCTACGACGGTCGTGCCATCTCGATTGAACTGCCGACGATCGTCGTGCGTGAAATCATCTACACCGAGCCCGCCGTCCGTGGCGATACCTCCGGTAAAGTGATGAAGCCGGCCAAGATCAATACTGGCCACGAGCTTCCGGTTCCGCTCTTTTGCGCTATTGGCGACAAGATCGAAATCGACACCCGCACGGGCGAGTACCGCAGTCGCGTGATGTAAATGGCTTAGCGCGCCACGGACGTGGCGCGCTCAAGATCCCCGATCCAGCGCAGCGCGTGCTCGCGGTCGGGGCCGCACATTTCGGCGGTCGGACGCAGCCCGCCGCAAAACGCCGGCCGCTCTGGCAGGCCAAATACCGCGCACCGGAAATCGTCCGTCAACTGGATGCAACGCACCCCCGCGGGCTTGCCTGACGGCATGCCGGGCAACCAACTGGTGATGGATGGCGCAATGCAACAGGCGCCGCAGCCTGGGCGGCAATTCATCCTGTCCTCATTGCTTGATATGGGCAAATACACGCCGCAGTCTCACTGCAACCGATCGGTGTCCAGGAAGTCGGGCAGCGCCACGACGGCGATGCCCTCCTCGGCCAGGGCTTCACGCTCCTCCGAGGTTGCGACACCGCGAATCGGACGCTCATCGGCGCTGCCATCGTGGATGCGCCGCGCCTCATCGGCGAACCTGTCGCCGACGTTTTCCGTCTTGCGGATGAACTCCCGCATTTGCTGAAGAATGGCAGCCTGAAGCTGAACGAGTTGCCCCGATTCGGGTGTTGGCGCCACCAATTCGCGCGAGCCTGCATCGGATGCACTCGCCGAAGGCGTTGTCTGCGCATCGCTGAAGTGCCCGACGTTCAGATGCGGCGCCGAGAGGCGCTTGACCACGGATCCGCTCTGGCAAATGGGGCAGGTCACCAGACCCCTTGCCTCCTGGGAATCGTAATCTTCGTGCGAGCCGAACCATCCCTCAAAAAGATGGCCGTTGTCGCACTGCAGGTCAAATACTTTGAGTCCCATGGGAGGTACGTGGGGTTGAGCCGCTTGAATTCAAGGAACCCAGTATACCGGAGGGCCTTATGGGCAAACGCCTGCAGCCTTACCCCACGTAGGGATTCGCGGTGCCGAAATCCAGGCGCGGCACGGCGCTGAGCAATTCACGCGTCACCGCATGCGTGGGCGCGCGAAGCACCTGCGCGGCCTCGCCCATCTCGACGATGTGACCAGAATCCATCACCGCAACCCGGTCGGCAAGATACTCGACGACGCCGAAATTATGGGTAATGAACAAGTAGGCCATGCCTGTCTCGCGCTGCAACTCGGTGAGCAAATCGAGGATCTGCGCCTGGACAGACACATCGAGCGCTGAAGTCGGCTCATCAAGGATCAAGACCTCTGGGCCAACGGCCAGCGCACGGGCGATCGCGATTCGCTGGCGCTGGCCGCCCGAGAACTCGTGGGGGTAACGGTATGCCGCATCGGTCGGCATGCCGACGCGCTCGAGCAGCGCGCCGATGCGGGCATCGCGGTCCGATTGGTTCCACTCTGGCCGCAGGGAGGCGATCCCCTCGTCAAGGATTGCGCCGATCCGCATGCGCGGGTCAAGCGACGCGTAGGGATCCTGGAATACGATCTGGATCTTTCTGCGCAAGGCCCGCGCCTGCGCTCCCCGCGCGCCAAGCAAATCGGCGCCGTCAAGGGTCGCCGTGCCGCGCACCCTGACGCCCGGGCCCATGAGGCGCAGCAAGGTCTTCGCGATCGTGGTCTTGCCGCAACCCGAGGCGCCGACAAGCGCGAGCGTTTCTCCCGCACGAAGCGTCAGGCTGACGCCGCGCACGACCTCGTTGTAGCCGACGATGCGTCGCAGGAATCCCTTGCGGATCGCATAGTGCACCGACAGATCCCGGACATCCAGGACCACCCGATCGACGCCGGGCCTGCGCGCCGCGTCATCCGGTGCCGGGGCATCGGCTGGGCGTGCCGACGCGGACAACGGGCGGCCACGCTTGGCGTAGGTCGGGATCGCGTTGAACAGTTCGCGCGCGTAGGGATGCCTTGGGTTTGAGAAAAACTGGTCCGCCGGCGCGGTTTCGACGATTTCGCCAAATCGCATCAGGGCAACGGTATCGGCCACATCACGCACCACAGCCAGATCGTGCGTGATCAGCAAGACCGCCATGCCAAGGTCGCGCTGGATATCCGCGAGCAGACGAAGCACCTGTGCCTGTACGGTGACGTCGAGCGCGGTGGTCGGCTCGTCGGCGACGAGCAACTCGGGCTCCGCGGCCAACGCGATGGCAATCATGATGCGCTGCTTCTGCCCACCCGAGAACTGGAAGGGATAATCGTCGATGCGCACCGAGGGCTGCGGGATGCCGACACGCTCAAGCCACTCGACCGCGCGGGCGCGCGCCCGGGTGCCGCGCAAATCGGTGTGCGCCTCGATGGCCTCGATGACCTGATCACCGATGCGCATGACGGGGTTGAGGCTGGTCGCCGGTTCCTGGAAGATCATCCCGGCGCGTCCCCCGCGAACGCCGCGCATCGCCGCCTCGGACAGTGCATTGAGCTCTGTCCCTTCGAGAACGATCGCGCCGCGCGTGACCCGCAGCGCCTCGGGCAACAGTCTGAGCAATGCCATGGCCGTCATGCTCTTGCCGGATCCGGATTCACCCACCAGGGCGAACGTTTCGCCACGCGCGACGGTCAGCGCAAGCGCGCGAACCGCATAGCGCACTTGCACATCGTCGTCGATTTCGATGTCCAGGTCACGCACGACAAGGACTGGCTGCCCCGCCCCTTGCGGCCTGGCAAACGCATCGGATGCCGCGACTGACATGCCGCCGTCCTGCGCAGGGGCTGCAGCGCGGAGATCGCCCGCGCGGCGCCACCTGGGCCGCAAAGCCCGGCTGCGGGGGTCGAAGGCATCACGCACGGCATCTGAGTAGAGGTTCGCGGCAAGCACCAGCGCCAGCATGAACAGAAACGCTGCAAGCAGGCTCCACCAGATCATCGGGTCGCGCGACATCTCAAGGCGCGACTTCTCGATCATCGATCCAAAGGAGTTCATCGTCGGATCAACGCCGATTCCAAGGTAAGACAGCACGGCCTCGTACAGCACCAGCGCTGAAAACTCCAGCACGACCGTAATCAATACGATGTGCATGACGTTCGGCAGGAGGTGGCGTGCCATGATGCGCCAGTGGGCAACGCCAAAGGCGCGCGCGGCCTGGACATACTCAAGCTCGCGCAGTTTGAGCGCCTCGGCGCGCAACAGGCGGCACAAGCCCGCCCAGCCTGTCAGCCCGAGGATCATGCACAGCAGAAACAGGCGCAAGTCAGCGCGCTGTGCAGCCGTGGGAAACAGCCCGGGATGCGTATCGATATAGACCTGCATCATCAGCACGCAGGCCGCGATCAGTAAGACGCCGGGAATTGAGGTGAGCGTGGTGTAGACGTACTGAATGACATCGTCGACCCAGCCCTTGAAGTACCCGGCGGCGATGCCCAGGATCAGGGCGGGGGGCAGCATCGCGACTGTCGTCAGGCTGCCGATGACCCAGGCCGTGCGAATGCTCTTGAGCGCCTGCCAGAGGACATCGTTGCCCGTGCGATCGGTTCCGAGGACGTGGTAGCCCGTCGCGAGACCGACGATCACACCGACGACGACCAGGACGACGAATATGGTCGTCAGGATCGCGCGCCACGGAACCTGCGTGCGACCGTGCCAGACATCGGCGAGCGATTGGGTTCGGCCGATCAGGACGAGCGCCAGTATGGTGCCGAGGACACCCGCCAGCCCGCCGCCAAGCAAGCCCGCGGCCATGCGCTTGACGACATCGCGCGACCATTCGCCGGCGGGATCCTGCAGGTGCCGGCCGCCAAATCGCAGCCGGGGAAAATCGCGCAGCGGTTCGCCGCCGTCCTGGAGGATCGACTCCTTGGTGAACTGGCGCCACGCAAGCGGGGCCGAATAGGTCTTCTCGGGGCGCACGAACGCGGTGTCATCGAGCAACGCGTCGAGCGCCGACACAACCTTGGGCGCGTAGATCGTCGCCGCGCCCGCAGGCGCCCCGGGCGCAGGCGGCAGCACCGGCTGGAAGTGCACCGAATCAAGCAACCCGACGATGCCGAACACCGCGAGCACCACCGCCGAACACATGGCCGGCGCACTGCGCGCCACACGCGACCACGTCGCGCGCAGGGCATGCGAGCGGCTGGCGTGCCACGCATACAACAGCACGGCACCCACGAGCGCGAACAAGGCGGCATCGGTCCAGAGCAGGATGAATCTGGGCATGTTCGCTACTCGAATCGCACGCGCGGGTCGGCCAGCGTGTAGGAAATGTCAGCCATGATCAGGCCGACGATGTAGAGGGCCGATCCAAGGAACACCATGGCACGGACAATGGAAAAATCCTGCGCGCTGATCGCATCCAGCGTGTAGCTGCCAAGCCCCGGGATACCGAAAAACGACTCGACGATCAGACTGCCCATGAACAGCAGCGGCAATGCGGCGACGGAGCCGGTCAGGATAGGCAGCATCGCGTTGCGCAGGACATGGCGAAACAGCACGGTGCGCTCGGCGAGCCCCTTGGCGCGCGCCGTTCGCACGTAATCCTTTCCGATTTCCTCGAGGAACAGGCTGCGCAGAAAGCGCGCCTCGCCGCCGAGGCGCGAGATGACCACCACCACCACAGGCAGCGCCAGAAACTTGATCATGTCGGGCCCGGCAGCGAACCCCGAATAGGGAACCAGGCGCAGCACCTTGGCAAATATCCACTGGCCCGCGATGATATAGAACAGGCTGGAAATCGAAAGCATGACGACGCAGAGCACGACCCCCCAGAAGTCGAGCCTGGTCGTTCGAAAAAATACCAGGGCCATCGAAAACCCGATGCTCGCGAGCAAGCCGAGCACGAAGGTCGGAACCGCCAGCGCAAGACTCGGCCCCATGCGCGCCTGGATTTCCCTGCCGATATCGCGCCCGCCATCGGACGCGCCGAAATCGAACGTGAGCAGCGGCAGAGATCGTTGGTAGAAGATCGTATCGGTGTACTTCGACAGGCCCTCGCGCGACGCATTGATAAACAGTGGCTTGTCATAGCCTCGCTCGACCTTCCACTTTTCGATCGCGTCGGCGCTGACGCGCTGGCCGCCGATGGACAACCGGGCCATATCGTCCGGCGTGTTCACGGCAAAAAACAGCACGAACGTCACGAGATTCACGCCCACGAGAATGAGGGCACCATAAAGCAAACGGCGGACGATGTAACCGATCAACGTGTGTCTCCCCGTGTCGCGACGACGTCGCCGAAGGCCGTCTCGCGGTCCTGCCGCCGCAGCGCCCGCCACGCCGGCCACACCAGCAGCGCCAGCAGCAATGCCAATGCCCCCAACGGCCACCACATCGGCTTGTTCCATTCAGCGACCTTGCGCGCACGCAGGGGCGCGTCGATTTTCAGGTACTGCAAGGTATTGCGCACCATCTGGGTCGGCTTGGCATTGCCAACCCACTGCTGGTAGGCGCCGCCGGATTTCGGATAAATGCCGAACATCCACGGCGCGTCCACTTGCAGGATCCGCGTCATGCGCGCGATCACCTGTTCTTTTTCGGTGCCGTCGGGCAGATCCCGCATCTCTTCGAACAGGCGGTCGAACTCGGTGTTCTCGTAGTTCGACGCGTTCTCGCCGCCCTTTTGCGCCTTGACGTTCGGGCCATAGAGCAGGAACAGGAAGTTCTCGGCATCGGGGTAATCGGCCACCCAGCCCCACATGTACATCTGGGCGACGCCGCGTGACATTTTTTCCTGAAAGCGGTTGTAGTCTGTCGCACGGATATCGAGTTGCACGCCAATCTGCGCGAACTGCCGCCGCATCCAGTCCAGCAGCGGCGTCGAGCCGCCCGCCCCGCCCATCGCATCAAAATGCAGCACGAGCGGCTCGCCTGTTTTCGCATCCCTGCCATCAGGGTAGCCCGCCTCGGAAAGCAGGCGTCGCGCCTCGTCAAGCGACTTTCGCACCGGCCGGCCATCGCGAATGTCGTAGACCACCGGGTTGATGCCATCGGGAGGAGCCTGATAGCCAAGCACCCCGGGCGGCACGGGCCCATAGGCCACCTGCGCCTGGCCGTTCTCGAAGATCGCCACGAACTCCTCCCAGTTGAAGGCGATACTCAGCGCATGGCGCAGCTTGCGGTTGCGCTCCTGCTGCTCGGGCGTGTCGCCCAGACCCACCACAGGATCGCGCCAGTTGAACCCGAAATACTGATTTTGCGCCTCGACCGTGGTGGGCAACTGGATGGCATGTTCCGCGTAAAGCGCCGCCTTTTCGCTAGAGTCGCTCGCCGCCACCAGCATCGCCACGCCCGTATCGCCGCGCTCGACCTGGGGAATGTCGTAATACCCCTGCATGAACTTACCCTGCAGCGGGATCGCCTCCTTTTCAATGTTGAACACAATGCGGTCGATAAACGGTGTCATCTTGCCGCAATCGGTTAACAGGCCGGCCTGTGCATCGCCGGGTTCACCCTCGCAGGGGTACGGTTGGCCGCGGAAATTCGGATTGCGCGACAGCACGTGGCGGCGATTGGGAATCGATTCGGTCAGCATATAGGGCCCGGTGCCCACGGGCCATGTGTTGAGCGACAGATCGCGCTGCGCCATGCCGGGCTGACTGTAGAAGCGATCGGCCTCCCAGGGAACGGGCGCGACAAACGTCATGGCAAGCCAGTAATTGAACTGCGGGTACAGACCCTTGACGCGAATGCGCAGCGTGTGATCGTCAAGCGCCTCCACCCCCGAAAACCCGAGGTCGCGCAAATCGAGCCACGGCAGATCACGCGCACCGGGGGCAAGATTCTTGCGTAAGTCGGAATCGACTTCGCGCAGTCGCTCGCCATAAGCGCGCATTCCCACCACATGCTCGGCGAGGGTCGCGAAGATTGGCGAAGCGACCCTCGGGCTGGCCAGGCGTCGGATCGCGTAGACGTAATCCTGCGCTGCCAGGGCGCGCGTTCCTGTGTGCTGGAAATCGGGGATCGTGAACTTGTCGGCAAGCGCCTGCCCGGAAATCGGGAAGTAGACATGGCGCCCCTCTGCATCCCGTGCAAAGGCCGGATGCGGGGCAAAGAGGATATCCGGTCGAATCTGGATGTCGTACACGCTTTCGGCGATGGCCGTCGCGGGCGCGTCGGCTGGCAGCGGATCGCCGCGCGCATCGACGAATTGCGGCGGCGCCACTTGCAGCGCAGCGCGCGGCACGAGCTCGTACGGACGCTTCAGATAGTGATACCCATAGAGCGGCTCGTAGATGTTGTAGGTGTATGGCGTCTCGTCCGTCGAATAGGATCGCGCGGGATCGAGGTATTTCGGCGAGCGTTGCGTGAACGCGGTATAGAGCGTGTTGTCGCGCTCAGCCCCTGCCGGATAGGGGCTATTGATCGCCGAATCAAGCCCCTGCGGCCCGCAACCCGCGAGCAGCCAGAACGCCAGAGCGGTGATGCTGCCGCGCCGCACTAGCACTTGTGGTCCTTCCAGCATCTTGATCGCCACACCCACGGCGCGACCGGGTTCAGGCCGGACCACAATCCCAGGCCGGCTTTGCGGGCCTCTGCCTCCAGATCAACGAACGACTTGTCGCGCAGGTATTTGCCGCCCGCCTGCTGATTGGCCCACGCCATTCCGGCCTTGACTTGCAGACGGTTGGCGGTGGTGCCATCCACTTCGACATCACAGACATCACGTTTGAAGCGATCCTTTTCGAAGCACGCCGCGGTGAGCGTCTTGCCAGCGACCAGGTCGGCCAGTGCCTTGCGCGAAGCCTGCGAAAAAGCCTGACCGGGCCGGTCGGACCCATGTTTCGTTTCGGGCGCATCAATGCTCGCCAGGCGAATCGGATGCCGCTCGATTCCCACGAGCAGCGTGATGGTGTCGCCGTCGGCGACTTCAACGACGCGCCCATTAAGCGTATAGGGCTCGGCGGCAGCAGCGTGCATGGCGAACAGCGCCAGGCAAAGCGCGGCAAAAATCGCTTGGATTGGATTCATGTCATTGCCCTCAGTCGCCGGTTTGAGTCGGAATGGCGGTCCAAAGTTCATTCTTCCAGCGCCCGATACGCCCGGGCATGATTTAATGCGGGAAACCCTCACATTGTCAGCCTTTTTTACCATGCAGATTGTCTTTCTCGACAGCGACACGATGCCCGAGCCCCTGCCCGTCCCGGAATGGGCGACGCAATGGATCAACCGCCCGGCGACGGAGCCGGATGAGGAAGTCATTGTCGGCGCGCTTGCGCAGGCGGACATCTGCATCACGAACAAGGTCAAGCTCGGCGCCAGCGTGCTCAGGCAGTTGCCCAAGCTGCGCTTCATCTGCGTCGCGGCAACCGGCTACGACTGTATCGACCTGCAATCCGCGCGCGAACTCGGGATCGTGGTGTCGAACGTGCCTGGTTATTCGCGCCAGAGCGTCGCCGAGGGCGTCATCGCATTCATTTTCGCGCTGCGCCGCGCCCTGCCCTATTATCAATACATCGGGCGACAGGCGTGGCCCGAATCGCCACATTTCTGCGTGCATGGACTGCCGGTTCAGAACGTGCGCGGCTGCACCCTCGGTATTTTCGGGCGGGGAGCGATCGGCGGGCAAGTCGCGCAGATGGCCGAGGCCCTGGGCGTGAAGGTGCTGTTTGCCGAACACCGCAACCGGCCCGAGATACGGCCGGGCTACACGCGATTCGAAACGGTGCTTGACCAGAGTGATGTCATCTCGCTGCATTGCCCGCTGACCGAAGCGACGCGGGGCATGATCGGCCACGCCGAGATCAGCCGCATGAAGCCGGGCGCGATGCTCATCAATACCGCGCGCGGGCCGCTGATCAACGAAAAGGCTGTGCTGGAAGGACTCACCGGCGGCCACCTTGGCGGCGCCGCGCTCGACGTGCTTGCGGTCGAACCCCCTGACAGCGACAACATCCTGATGCAATTGGGCCACCCCAATCTCATCATTACCCCCCACGTAGCCTGGGCCAGCGAAGACGGCTTGTCGCGCCTGGCCAGGGGCATCATCGGCAACCTGGACGCCTTCGTCCGGGGTGAGCCGATCAACGTCGTTTCCTGAAGTCCGCGCGCCCGAGGCCACCATGAAGTCCTGTCGAACCCTGTTTACCGCCTGTCTCGCCACTGCGCTGTCAGGCCTGTTCCTGCTTCCGGCCAGCACGCTTGCCCAGGAGTACCCAAGCAAAGCCATCAAGTTAATCGTGCCCTTCCCCGCCGGCGGCGCGACGGATATTGTTTCGCGCGTGATCGCCCAGCAGCTTGGCACCGAACTCGGGCAAAGCGTGATCGTCGATAACCGGGCGGGCGCGGCGGGCGTGATCGGCTCAGAGGCTGGCGCACGCGCAGCGCCCGACGGCTATACGCTCTTGCTGACGACTTCCTCGACGCATTCGATCGGCCCGCTGCTCAACCCGAAGATCCCCTATTCCCCGATCAAGGATTTCACGCCCATCCTGTATCTGGCGCAATCCCCGCAAGTCGTGGTCGTCCCTCCCAATTCTCCGATCAAGTCGATCCCGGAGCTCATTGCCTTTGCAAAGGAAAACCCGGGAAAACTGAACTTCGGGTCGGCGGGAACCGGCGGTATTCCGCATCTTTCTGCCGAGCGGTTCCAGGCGATGACCGGGATCCGGATGACGCACGTTCCCTATAAGGGAACGGCGCTGGCAATGCCCGACCTGATGGCGGGCCGTCTGGACGTGATGTTCGACTCGATTTCAACGGCCCTGCCGCACATCCGTGACGGCAAGGTGCGGGCGCTGGCGGTGACGACGCAGGAGAAGTCATCGGTCGCACCTGAATTGCCGCCGCTTTCGCAGTTCGTGCCAGGTTACGAGTCGTTGACGTGGTTCGGGGTGTTCGGGCCTGCCGGGCTGCCGCAACCGATTGTGGACAAAGTAAATGCCGCGCTGAACCGTTCGCTCAGGAACCCGGAAGTCTTACTACAACTGGCGAAGCTGGGATTTGATCCGGGCGGCGGCACGCCCGAGGATTTCCGCACGAAAATGGCAGCGGAATCAGCCATGTGGAAAAAGGTGATCGAGGACGGAAAGATCACCCTCGAGTGACGGCGCCGCAGCGCCGCCACCGCAGCGAGCCGTAATAACGACCGCTCAGGACAGTTGCTGGGCCTTGTTCAGGGCCTGACCGAGCGTCGCGAAGTACGCGTTGGCGAGTTCAGTCGGAACGACGTACTTGATCCGCGTGTCGGACTTGTCAGCGTCAAGCGCAATCATGCCCTTGGCGCGCAGCGTCTTGAGCCGGCGGTGCGCCGTCGTCGCGGAAATCTCCGAGGAAAGCCCCATGGCCTCAAGCACACTGACCCGCCTGCCTACATGCCAGGTTGCTGCCAGTAAATTGAGCAATCGCTCTTCGACGGGATCCATCGCTGGAAAAGTCGGTATCTCCCTGATGGCCTCGATGAGGTTCAGGAATTTAAGGTAGCAAAGCGAATGCTGGGATTTTTCATTCAGTGTTTGCATGACTTTTTAACTAGTTTTCGTTGAAAGTCGTGCAATCGTATCAGAAATCGGGAGGAATCTACCAAGTTTTTGCAAATTTTTACTTGTTAATTTATTTTTTGCACAAAACCGACCTCACCACGACTTCCCAAATCGACTAATGTCCTCAATTTAACGCCAATCGTCACTGAGTGGTTGAAATATTTTCAAGTCCAGCCGCAAATGCGGCTGGATCGGGTGCATCAGGCGAAATCGTCGTCGCCAAATGACGCGTCACCCGCATCCGCGAGGAAGCTGCGGTCATCGGCCACCTGATCGTCCGGATCCGGCGCAGACCAGGTGTCAGCCGCCGGGGAATCGCCGCGCGCAATCGTGTCGCGCACGCTATCGAGCTGACCGGCCGGCGGGCCGTCAAGCCCGGACCCCGAATTCGAGGCCATCGACGGCGTGTGGTGGCCCATCAAACCCTGGATGCCCTGATAGAGCAGCGACCCGGCCACAACCCCCGCCGCCGTGGTCGCCAGGGTGCCCATCATTCCCGACCCCCAGGCGCTTGGCGCTGCGGGCGCGGCCACGGGTGGCGGGTTTGCCGCCGCCGCGGTGCTGGCTGCAGGGCGCGTCGACTGAGGAGACGGGCTCAGGGGCACGGCCTGCCGGCCCCAGGCGTTCGGGCTATCGAGAAACCCGGTCGCAGCAGGCACAGGTGTCCTGGCCGCATCAAGCTCGGTCTGCAGCCTCGCCATCTGGGTCTGCGCGGCCTGCAGCGCGAGATCGAGCCCCATGGCGCGCTGGACAAGCAGGTAAGCCGCATCCGGTTGCCGGGCGCTCGCCTCGCGAATCATGCCCTCAGCCTGCGCATCTTTTGCGCCGGCCTGGGTCTGCTCGAGCTGCTGTAGAAAATTCTGGAGAAGTTCGCGTTCTTTCGGGGTCATGTAATCCATCCGGAGGTCAGAAAGGAAACGGCTTGGCGATCTTATACACTTAGGTCAACCAATGATGAAAAAAGTTCCCCAGGCGCATGCAATCTGAACCCAACAATCGCCCGGCGGGGGCGAACCGGCCAACCCGACTGCGTCAGCTGTTTCGCCACAGGGCGCTGCTGGCACTGGCCTTTGCGCTGATCACAATCGCAGTCGTGACCATCGCCGCATATCCGCCCGGCAGAGTCTACCTTGCAAACGGTCAGACAGGATCTTCACAGCGCGTGCTTGCCGAGAAATTCCGCGATGTCTTCGCGCGCCATGGCGTGGATCTTGTGCTGGTCGATTCGCCCACGCAGAATCAGGGTGCGACACAATCCGGGGGCAAAAAGTCGCCTGTCAGCGCAAGGTTCGTGACGGCGGGCGAATCGAGCGCCGCGGATCTGCCCGGCCAGGTGTCGCTTGGCAGCGTTCAATATGCGCCGATCTGGCTGTTCTATCGCGGCGATGCCTTTGCGGGGGGCGATCCTCTGCGCGCGTTGGCCAACAGGCGCGTCGCGGTCGGCCTCGATGGCGCAAGCACGCGCAATCTCCTCACGAAGCTTCTTTCGGTGGCCGGCGTCACCTTTGCGCGCAAGGACAACCTCTTCGAACTTGCCCATCAGGATGCGGTCGAGCGCTTTATCGCCGGCACAATCGACGCAGTGTTCATCATCGACGGAGTCGATGCGCCGACCATCCAGAAGCTCGTCGCGGCCCCGAGGGCGCAACTCTATGCGTTCAATCTCATCGATGCATACGCGAGCAATCTGCCGTTTCTCGACAAAGTGGAGATCCCACGCGCCGCATTGAACGTGCGCACGATATTTCCACCGGATACGACGGCCATGCTGGCGTCGAGCACGACGCTGGCGGTCGACAAGGACCTGCATCCGGCAATCCAGTGGCTTTTTCTGATGGCTGCGCGAGAGATTGGCCTGGATCGCAGCCAAATCGTCGCCAAGCCAGGATTCTTCCCTGCGTACCTCGATCGCTCCCTGCCGCTGAGCCCGGTCGTGCGCAGTTACTACGATTCGGGTCGCATGCCGGCGACTTTTGATTACCTGCCGTACTGGCTGGCGACTCCTTTGAGCGTCGCGTCGCTTGCCGCGCTCGCGCTGCTCGCGCAACTGGCGCTCTTTATATCCTGGTCTGCGTATTGGACGCGCAAACTGCACAGGAGTCAGGCCAGCCCTTTGCGCGAGGATGAGGAAAGCCTGGTGGTCGCATCGATCGACTCAAGCCCACCAGTTGCAGACCCAACGGCCCGTCCCGGCAAATCGCGGGCACACCGAAGGTAAGTCGACACGATCGCCCCCGCGCCGGGACGTGCGCGAGTCGCCCGGTTCGCGCCCTGTGGCCGGATTGGCTCAGAGTTGCTCGGGCTCCATCTTGATCGCGCCGCACGGGCATTCGGCCACGCAAATCCCGCAGCCCTTGCAGTAATCCAGATTGAACTCGAACCGATTGCCGGGGCCCAGCTTGATGACGGCGTTATCGGGACACACGCCGTAGCAGTTGTCACACTCGAAGCAGTTGCCACAGCTCAGGCAACGTCGCGCCTCGAAAAGCGCGTTTTCTTCCGACAGGCTTCCCTGCACTTCGTCGAACGTCGACTGCCGGCGAATGATATCGAGCATGGGGCGCACGGTCTTTGGCGCGTCGGTGTAATACCAGGTGTTCAATCGCTCGAAGGTCGCGAGATCATGGCTCGGCGCCGCCGCGTAGGTCGTGCCCGAAAGCCACGCGTCGATGTGGCGCGCCGCCTTCTTGCCATGCCCGATGGCGACCGTGACGTTGCGCTCGGCAGGCACCATATCGCCGCCTGCGAAGATACCGGGGTGACCGGTCATCATGTTCGGCGCGACCTTCACCACCCCATCATTGACCTCCAGCCCGGGAACGCCCTCCAGCAGACTCAGGTCGACATCCTGCCCAAGTGCGAGCACAAGCGAATCGGCCTCGATCGTTTCGAACTCGCCCGTGGGCTGCGGAAACCCGCTCTCGTCGAGCTGCATTTTTTCGATCGTAATGGCGGATTCATCGGCGTGCTTGATGGTGGAAAGCCACTTCACCATGACGCCTTCCTGCAGGGCCTCTTCGACCTCGAAATCGTGCGCGGGCATCTTTTCGCGCGTGCGCCTGTAGACAATGATGGGTTCTGCGCCAAGTCGTTTGGCGCTGCGCGCCACGTCAATCGCGGTATTGCCGCCGCCGTAGACGACGACGCGACGGCCCAGCAGGGGCTTATCCTCGCCTTCCATGCTGCGCAGCACCGACACCGCATCCACGATGCGCGCAGCGATACCGGCGGGTATCGTCGCCCGCTTGCCGATATGCGCGCCGACCGCGAGGAACGCCGCATCGAACTGCCCCTCGCGCATGCTGTCGAGGATGTAATCGACTTTCGAATTGAGCCTGACCTCGACACCGAGGTCGACGATGCGCTGCATTTCTGCCTCGAGCACGTCGCGCGGCAGGCGATACTTCGGGATACCGAAGCGCATCATGCCGCCCATCATCGGGCCCGCATCCATAACGGTGACGTGATGGCCGAAACGGCGCAAGTGGTAGGCCGCCGACATGCCGGAAGGCCCGGCGCCGACAATCAGGATTCGTTTGCCGGATTCCCGCGCAACCGGATCGAACGCCCACCCCCGCCGAATCGCCTCATCGCCGAGAAACCGTTCGACTGAATTGATTCCGACCGGGTCGTCGATCTTGCCGCGATTGCAGGCGGTTTCGCACGTGTGGTAGCAAACGCGACCCATGATCGCGGGAAACGGATTATCGCGCGTCAGATGCCGCCAGGCCTTCTCGTAATCGCCCGATTCGGCATGGAACAGCCAGCCCTGAATGTCTTCGCCTGCCGGGCACTGGTGATTACAGGGCGGCAACCTGTCGACATAGACCGGGCGCTCCGTGCGCCACGAGCCGGTATGGTTCGCAAGCGACGAGCCCACGTCCAGCGTAATCGCAAAGGGCTTGTCCATTTCAGCTCCTTTCAGCGGCCATCAGGCCGTACTTGCGAATGTTCTTGTCGGCCATCGCCTGGATTTGGGCAATGGTGTCAACAGCCGGAACCTTCCCGAACAGGTGCGCGAACCGCTTCTGCGGACGCAGGTACTCCTCGACCGGCATTTTGTGCCGGATTGGCGAAGAGGACGTGAGCTCGCCGTATTCCGCCTCGAAGACGGGAAACAGGCCAGTTTCCTGTGCAAGCCGCGCAAGGTGGATCGTCTGGTTTGAGGCGGATCCCCACCCAAGAGGACATGGCACGAGAATGTGGATATACCGGGCACCGCGGATGCTCATTGCGTGCGTGACCTTGTATTCAAGATCATGCAGATCTGCCACGGTGGCGGTCGCGACGTAGGGAATCTCGTGCGCCATCGCGATGGCGGGCAGAAACTTCCCCTGACCGAAGTTATTGCCAGGGTGCGGCCCCACCGACATGGTCGTCGCGGTGCGGGCGGCCGGCGGCGTGGCGGAGCTGCGTTGCACGCCCGTGTTCATGTAGGCCTCGTTGTCATAACAGATGTACAGCACGTCATCGTTGCGCTCGAACATGCCCGACAGACACCCAAAGCCGATGTCGGTGGTGCCGCCGTCACCGCCCTGCGCCACAACGCGCACGTCTCCGGACTGGCCCTTGGCGCGCTTGACCTTGATCGCCGCGGCAATTCCCGAGGCGACGGCGGGCGCGTTGCCAAACAGCGAATGAATCCACGGAATCTGCCAGGACGTTTCCGGATAGGGCGTCGAAAACACCTCAAGGCAGCCTGTCGCGTTGGCTGCAATCAGCTGCCGGTTCGTGGCGTTCATGGCGGCATCGATTGCGTAGCGTGCGCCAAGCGCCTCGCCGCACCCCTGGCACGCGCGATGGCCGGAATTCAGCGAATTGGTGCGCTGCATGTTGGCCTGCACCGTGCGATCCTGCGGGCTGAGCAGTCGGTTGCCTACGGTGAAGGTGCCGGTCTGGTAGAACTTGATAGTTTGCATCGACATGATCCGCCGCTCCTAACCGATTTGGGACGCGCCACGGCCGAGTTCGCGCAGGATATTCTCGGCGGCCGGGCCAGACCGGCGAATCGTGCGTTCGCGCTCAAGCTGCCTGTTGACGATCGTCCAGTCGAGATCGAGAAACGACAGCGGCTCAAGCGCATCGCGCATCGCGGATTCAAACAGCGTGCGCAGGGACTTTTTGGTGATCGGCCGCCCGCCCAGGCCGGCGATCACCGCGTAGTCTGCGACCGGAAGCTCCGAGAGCGCCAGGCGGATGTCAGAGGCAAGGATGCCGCCGATACCGACTGCCATGCTCTTTTCCAGCACCACGACGCGCCTGGCGCCCTTCAGGACGTCGCGAACCTGCACACCCGGGAAGGGCCTGTAGGACGTGATGGCCAGAGCCCCGATCCGGTGGCCTTCGTCACGCATCTCGTCGATGGTGTCCTTGATGGTGCCAAGCACCGAGCCCATCGCGACGACGATCGTCTCGGCGTCGTCGGCACGGTAGGTATGCATGAGCCCACCGCTTTCACGACCGAAGACCGCCTTGAATTCCGCGGCGAGTTCGGGGATGCGGGCCAGCGCCTGCATCTGCTTGGCGTGCGCCAGATAGCGGACTTCCATGAACGCCTCGGGGCCGACCATCGCGCCGATCGACACCGGATCCCGGGGATCGAGCACCTGACGCGGCTCGTAGGGCGGAAGGAACGCGTCGACCTGCTCCTGGGAAGGGATATCAAGCCGCTCGTACGCGTGCGTCAGGATAAAACCATCCATGCACACCATCACCGGGAGACTGAGCTCTTCGGCAAGCTTGAACGCCAGGATGTGCAGATCAAGCGCCTCCTGGTTGGTCTCCGCGAAAAGCTGTATCCAGCCGCAGTCGCGCTGCGACATCGAATCGGAGTGATCGTTCCAGATATTGATCGGTGAGCCAATCGCGCGGTTGGCGACGGTCATGACGATGGGCAGCCCTAAGCCCGAGGCGTTGTAGACCGCCTCGACCATGTACAGCAAACCCTGCGAGGCGGTCGCCGTGTAGGCGCGCGCGCCGGCGGCCGACGCACCGATCGCCACGCTCATCGCGGCGAATTCCGATTCGACGTTGATGAACTCGCACTCGGTCAATTCGCCAGACTTCACCATTTCGCCGAGGCCTTCGACGATGTGGGTCTGGGGCGAGATCGGGTAGGCACAAATGACCTCAGGGCGGCAAAGCCCGACGGCGACCGCGACGGCCTGTGATCCTTCAATCTGTCTGAGCATGTTGGCTGGCCTGTTCCATTTTGGCGAGCACTTCGGCATACGCCTCGGTGGCCGCCGCGATATTGCCTTGGGCGACCTTGCCTGAAAACTTTTGCTGAATTGCCTTGATCACCGATTCGAGGCGAATGACGCCGGACATCGCTGCGAACCCCGCGAGCAGCGGCACGTTGGGAACCGGGCGCCCCACATGCTTGACCGCCGTTTCGGTCGCAGACACCGTGCACAGTCGCCCCGGCGTCCAGCCCTCGATATATTCACCCAAACCGAGTTGCTCGAACGATTTGTTGGTGTTGATCAGCAGGTAGCTGTCCTTGCGAAGCCCGGAAAACACGTCAACGAGATGCAGCAGAGTCGGGTCCTGGATGATGATCGCATCGGGGACCATGATGGGTTCGCGCAGCCGGATTTCACGGTCAGCAATGCGGCAAAACGCCACGACTGGCGCGCCGGTGCGCTCCGAGCCGAAGCTTGGAAACGCCTGCGCATGGCGCCCCTCTTCGAAAGCAGCGATCGATAGCATCTCGGCCGCCGTCACGACGCCCTGCCCGCCCCGGCCATGAATACGAACCTGAAACATGTCGCCTCCGTCATCGGGAACCACGACGCCTCATCTGGCGCGATCATTCTCCGCAGTTAAGTTGAGCAGAGAAACGGGGTCGGTTTGTTGATCTACATCAACGAAGGACCGCACAATGCGAAATCGTCATTCATATTCCGCAATGCGGGACTCGTGGCGCCTCCAGTTGTGAAGGAACTGCGGGTAGCGCCAATCGAAGATCAACCCGGGATTCTGGTCGATTGCGGGCCGCTGGTTCCATACGGCTGTCGCCTCGACGAAGGCCCCCCGATACGCGTTGACGTAGATTGAAAATGCGGCAGAAAGCACCAGCACTGCAATGGCCAGGCGATCGGCCAGCGTGCGCGCACTGACAGGCCAGGCGCGCAGTGTCAGCAGGAAAAGGCCCGGTAGCACGTCGGTCATCAGACGCGCCCCGAACGACGCCCCCGCCCACCAGTGCGGAAACCGCGAGATCACCACCAGGTGTGCAATCGGCCAGCCCAATGCAAGCAGCAGCCATGCCCGCCCCAGCCCGAAATCCCTGACGGCTGACGCCCGGCACAGCCAGACGAGCAGGATGAAGGGCGAATAGACCAGCAGACCTCGCGATGGGCTCGCCAGATTCCCGTAGACGGCAAGCCAGAACGTGTCGCTGCCCAACCGCTGCGGCAGGTAGTAATCGGGAAGCCATTGGCCAAACTCGCGCTGACTGAAAGCGACGAACGCGCCGACCAGAACGCACAGCAGCAACACGATCCGCAACGCGGCGACCCGGTTGTTCGCCGCCACAAACAGGATCAGGAACGGCGCGAGCAGCGCCATGGTCGGGCGGCACGCGTAGGCGAGGAACAGACCGAGCGCGATGATCGGCCAGCGCTGCCATCCAACGCCCCTGATGTCGGCGACCGCCGCATCGATCGCGACCAGCGCAAACAGCACCGCGAAATTGTGTGACCAGAGCGCCGTCGATGTCGTGCTCGCAAGCGACGTGCCCAGCCAGAACACGCCCGCAACCGTGGCCGCGCGCGTCGGATCAAGCCAGCGCGCTGCCAGCCGCGCCAGCATCAGCAAGGTCAACAGCGCCACGACGGCCGCGATGGCCGTCTGGGTCACGCGCTCGTCGCGGGTCATGTCCAGGCCGGCTATACGGGCAAGGGCGACGAACGGCACGCTGAGCAGGGGCGTGCCCAGGGGGAAATAGTAGTAGCGGTGGCCGCCCTTTTGCTGGATGACGTTGCCATAGCGGGCAAGCGTCGCGTCACCGTACTGATCGAGCCGGATCGTTCCGTGGGTGATCACTGCCTCGGACACCAGCAGCGTGCCGCGCGGGTCCGCATCCGTGCGGTCAACGCGATGCAGCAAAACGACCGCCAGCACGGCGAAGGCCAGCAGGGTCAGCCAAAGGCGGGAGCGCAAGGTGAATCGGGACATGGAACAAATCGATCGTGATCGTGGCTGCGATTATGGCCGATCACGGTGGAAAATGGACTGCCGGATGCCGAACGGCTTCAAGCGTTGGGCTAAACGCCGATTTCATGCATAATTGCCGCGTTGGAGATCATCTCCGGTTCAAAAATTGACCGCAACTTGAGCAACGCCGAATTCCTTCGCGAAATCGGACGGCTCGCAGGGCTGCACGTAAGCTCAGCGAACGCGTCCGCGCTGCAAACGCATGTCCGGTCGCGGATCCGGGCGCGCGGGCTCGTGACCGAACAGGAATTCCTCGCATTGCTTGGCGGCAGACGCAGTGAGGATGCCGACGAGCGTCGGCTTCTTTCCTCAGTGCTCACGACGCACGAAACGTTCTTCATGCGCGATGCGAGCCAGATGGCGCTGCTGCGTAGTCGCATCCTGCCTGAATGCATCGCCGCGCGTCGCGCAAGCGGCGAACTGGTCCTGCGTCTCTGGAGTTGCGCCTGCGCATCCGGGGAAGAGCCCGCGTCACTTGCGATCCTTCTGCGCGAACTGCTGCCAGATCTGGCACAGTGGCGCATCGAAATCCATGCGACCGACATCAGCGACGAAGTTCTCAGCCGTGCGCGGTCGGGCAGTTACGGCGAGTGGTCGTTTCGCGGCTGTGAACCGGAGTTTCGGGCCGCCTATTTCGGTCGTCACGGTGATCGATGGATATTGCAGCCTCCGATCCGCCAGATGATCCAGTACCACCGCCTCGACGTCCTTCAGGACGTCTTGCCGGATCCGGCGAGCGGATTGGCGAATCTCGACCTGATCCTGTGCCGCAATCTCTTCATTTATTTCGAGCCCGATGCGATCGAAATGACCGCGGGCAAGTTAGCGTCCTGCCTTCGCGAGGGCGGCGTGCTGATGACCGCACACGGGGAATTACGCCAGCACCGCCCCGATTCGCTCTCTGCGGAGTTGCACACTGAATCGGTGATCTATCGCAAACTGACGCTCCCCCAACACGCTCCCGCCGACGCTTCGATCCAGGAGCCTGCTTGGCGATCCTCGCCCCTGGCACCGCCAGTATCCCTGGCACTTGCGCCCCGGCCGCCCAGTGCGCAGCGCCGGCGCGTCAGCGACATGCCAACGCAATGCGCTCCAGCACACTCGGATGATGCGCTTGACGCCGCCTGGCGCCTGGCCGATGCAGGGCAACTCGAGGCATCGCAGTCTGCGTGCGATCAAATTCTTGCGAATGATCGCATGAGTGCCGGGGCGCATTTCCTTGCTGCAGTACTGGCCACTGACGCCGGCAAATTGGCTCAGGCACAGGCCGCACTGCGCAAGGCGCTGTACCTGGATCCGGAACTGATCGCCGCGCATGTGCATCTGGAGCGAGTGCAGTTGGCACAGACCAGAATTGAATCGGCTCGCAAGACCCGGGAAGCGATTCGCAGGCTGGTCGCCGCCAAGCCGTCGAGTGCGCAGGTTCCCTACATGGGGCAAACGACGGTTGGCGACCTTGCCGATCTGCTTGGCACGAGTGATGCACCGCTGACCGCACGCGCCGACTGAACGCGCGACCCACCTCAACCACAACCATGGCCAACCACTTGCAGTTCGAATTCGCCGAGACACGGTTCGCGATCGCAGCGGAGTCGATCGACGCAATCCATTGGTTGCCAGCGCTTGCAGCAGGGCAGGACCTGCCCGCCTATTTCGTCGGCCTGATGAATCTGCATGGGGAAATCCTGCCGGTGGTCGACCTCGCCCGACGCTTCGGGCGCGCGGCACGCCCCTGCCGAATCGACCAGGTGGTACTTGTGCTGCGCGGTGCGGGACGTGCGGTCGGCGTACTGGCCGATCGGGTGGTTGAATTCGGTGATATCCCTGTCCAAGGCATTGAGCCCTACTTTCAGGTCGAGGGTGCGTCAATTGCGTACAGCCCCTCGGTGATCCGCGGCTGCATCCAGAGTGAAGCCGGGGTCGCCATCATTCTCGACGCGCACGCATTGCTTGAACTGATGTTTGATGTCTCAGCCGACGCATCGCCTGAGGGGGAGCCCGCGCCGGAATTCTGCGCCGGGGATCCGGATGCTCTCGCGCGACTGCAAGCGCGTACCGAGCAACTCGCGAGTCCGCAGGTGACGCACGAGGACAAGCCACACTGGTACGCTTTGGTCACCATCGGAGAATCGCACTTCGCGCTGGAGCTATCCCGCGTGATCGAGTTCGCGCATCTCGACAGCTACACACCAGTGCCATGCTGCCCGGACCATATCCTGGGGTGCATCAACCTGCGCGGTGCGATCATCACCGTACTCGACGTGGGTCCGATCCTGCTCGGCGAGCCATCGCGCGACAACCGGGAGGTTGTCATCCTGCAACTCAGCGGGCAACGCGTCGCGCTCGCAGTGCACCAGGTCGTCGATGTCGCCGCCTATACGGCGTCGGCCACGTCCGAACTTGATGGCAACGCTTTCGCCCATCCACATGCCCGCCGCCTGCTCCGCCATGACAACGGAATCGCGGAGGTCCTTGACCTCGACTCCCTTCTTCGGGAGGGCTTGCTCGAGGTCAAGGAGCAGGTCTAGTCAATTCATATTTCACTTGGAAATCGGATGAAAACCGAAATGAAGCTCACCACCCGCATCCTCCTGATGTACATGCTGCCATGCGTCGTGTTTTCAATCGTCGTGATCATGCTGGCTCTGCAGATGAACGGTTTGCTGCACACGATCGAGCAAACCGATCGCGGTACGCAGATCGTGCGCCACGGGCTCATGCTGCAAGTGCACGTGAGTGAATTGCAGCGCACGGCACGCGGCGCGATGCTGGGTGCCGAAGGCGCAGATCCCGCGGGCTTCACACACGCCATTGACGAGGCGAAAGACGCGTTGCGCGGCTTGAATCAACTGGTGACGGATCCTGCTCAAATCGCGACGGTGCGGCGCCTGGGCGAAATGCTGGCCCCCATCATCGAGGCGACACGCCGACAAATTGAGCGCGTGCAAGGCGGGCAGGTTGACGAAGCAATGCGGGAATTCCGCGCGGGCAAGAGCGAGGAGCTCTATCGATCCTTCGACCGTGAGTTTTCACAGTTCCTCGTCCGGGAAAGGCTCGCAGAAGACCAGAGCAGGCTACAGACCCTTGAATCCGCAAGTTCCATCGTCAAGGTGGCTGTGGGCAGCCTTGCCATCGCCATTGCGATTTCACTGGCTGCAGGGATATGGCTGTCACGAAGCACGGGCAACAACCTTCGCCGGTTGATCGCCGGAATCGCGGCGGCGGCGGCGGAAATATCCACGACGACGCGACAGCATGAGGGCGCGATGACGCAGCAAAACAGCGCGGTTGCCGAAACAACGGCCACCGTTGAGGAATTGGTGTCCAACGCCCGGATCAACGCCGAACAGGCGGAAATGGCTGCGGGAGCCGCCACGCAAGCGCAGCAGACGACGAGCGACGGCGCCGAACTGGTGACCCGTAACGAACACGAACTTCAGTCCGCAGAAGAGACCATGCGCCAGATTGCACAACAGATCGTCGGCCTGTCGGAACAGGCTGGGCGCATCGGCGAAATCGCGCGGCTCGTGGGAGAACTGGCGGCCGAAACCAATATGCTGGCGCTCAATGCGGCTGTCGAAGCCGCACGCGCGGGCGAACAGGGCAAGGGATTTGCCGTCGTGGCGGTGGAGATTCGCAAACTGGCCGATCAGAGCAAGAAATCGGCCGAACGCGCAAACGTGATCGTCAACGACATCCAGAAGGCCACCAACCGCATGGTCATGATTGCCGAAGAGGGCAGCGACAAGACCCGAACGGCGGCTGAGACGGCGCGCCTGGCCACGGACGCCTTCAAGCAAGTGAGTCACCTTGCGGACGCAGTCCACAAGAACGCGCAGGAAGTCCTGCTCAACAGCAAGCAACAGGCCGTTGCGCTTTCGCAGATCGATATCGCGATGAAAAACATCGATTCCGGATCCCGCGAAATGGCCGCAGGCACCTCGCAAATCCGTGAGGGCATTGCCGCATTGGCCGGAATGTCTGGCGATGTCGAGCGCCGCGTGTGAACCGCTGACACGCCGGATACACCATGGCCAACATGATAGAGGACCCTACCCTGCGCGAAATGTTTCGCGCGGAATGTCTTGAGCACGCCACGAACATCGAAACCGGGCTTCTCAGGCTTGGGCAATCATCCGATTCGGCGCTACTGCTTGATGATATCTTTCGCGAGGCGCACAGCCTGAAGGGCGCCGCGCGGATGCTCGGCCTGCGCGACATCCAGAACCTCGCCCACGACCTCGAGAACACCCTGGACGAAGCGCGCCAGGGCAATATCGTCATCGAAGGGCGGGAGATCCCGCCACTGTTACAGAAACTGGACGGCATTCGCGCGCTCGTGGCCGTGGCGGTCGGCGATACGGCCGCGCACTCAGCAGCCCCGCTGAGTGCGGGGCAACCCGTCTCCACACCCCAGCCGGCGATAACGACACCTGACCCCGGCACGAAGCCACCAAGCGACACGGACGCTTCTGGCGCGCCTGTGGACGGCAATGGGCCGGCTACACAGGCCCCGGATCCCGTCGATTCGGCGCACAAAGCCGCGTCAGTTTTCCGCATTGAAACCCTGCGCATCGAATCCTCCCGGCTCGACGCCGTGTTCCGCCTGAGTGCCGAGCTCGTGGTCAACAAAGGGCACATCGCCGGATGGCGCGCAGAACTTGACGAACTGATACACGACGCCGGATCTATCGAAGGCAATCTGGCAAAGGACGGCGGTGCACTTGATCGCCTTCGCGCCGGCCTTGATCGGCTCCGAACACAGGCAAACGCCCAAATCGCGAGGCTCGAGACAACGGTCGGCGAGCTTGAAAGTGGCATCCGCGGTCTTCGCCTGGTGCCAGTATCGGCCTTACTGGACCAGTTTCCGCGCATGGTTCATGACCTCGCGCTCGAATCCGACAAGCAGGTCACGTTTCGCGTCGATGGCGAGGACATTGTGGCGGACAAGCGCATCATCGAGGAGCTAAGAGCCCCGCTGATGCATCTGTTGCGTAATGCCATCGACCACGGAATCGAGACCCCGGGCGAACGAACCGCGGTCGGCAAGCCGGCGAACGGGCGGCTGGAGGTCGCCGCGAGCCACGAGCCCAACGCGATCGTGCTGACGATCACCGATGACGGGCGTGGCATCGACCCCGACGCCATCCGTCGCCAGGCCGCAAAAAAGCGGCTTTACACCGATGACCAACTGCGGCTGATGAGTGACGATGATGTGCGGGCCTTGATTCTGCGTCCAGGGTTCTCCACGTCGCACACAGTCACCGAAATATCAGGCCGCGGGGTTGGCATGGATGTCGTTCGCGCTAGCGTCGAGCGGCTTCGAGGGTCGATCACCATCGACTCCACATTTCATCGCGGCACCGTCATCAGCCTTCGCCTGCCGGTCTCGCTGACGGCCACACGGGCCGTGCTGGTGAGCGAATGGGGGCAAATCTACGCGATTCCCGCAGAGGATATCGCTGCACTCCGACGCATCAAGCGCGAGGAGATGCACCTCATCGAGGGACGCCCCTGCTTCTACCATGATGGCCTAGCCGTGATACCCGAACGTCTGGGTCGCCTGCTGGAACGTGCTGCACCCGAAGCGCAAGCGCCCGGAGAAATCCATTGCGTTCTGCTACGCTCGGGATCCGGTTTGCTCGCCCTGGCCGTCGACGCAATCGAGTCCATTGAGGAGATTGTGATCAAGCCAAACGCCGAGCCGCTGGCACGCGTTCGCAACGTGGCGGGCTTCGCGATTCTCAGCACCGGTCGCGTCTGCGTCGTTCTCAACCCCTACGATCTGGAACGTAGCATCGGCCTGCTCGCGCACACCCCGGAACGAATCGCCCAAGGCGACGACACTTCTAGCCCGCAGCACACTCCACGTATACTCCTTGTGGAAGACAGCATTACCACGCGCACCCAGGAGCGCCGCATTCTGGAAGCGGCAGGCTACGCCGTCGAGACAGCCGTCGATGGTGTTGATGCGTGGAACAAGCTGTCACGAGACACTTTCGATGCAGTCGTATCTGACGTCAACATGCCCCGCATGTCGGGATTTGAACTCACCGCCCGAATTCGCGCGGATCGCAAACATGCCGAATTGCCGGTCTTGCTGGTCACCTCGCGCGCGTCGGAGGCCGACCGGCGCATGGGGCTTGAGGCGGGTGCCGACGCCTACATCACGAAGCCGGAATTCGACCAGACCCTGCTGCTCGACTCGCTGGCCAGGTTGCTGTGATGCGCACTCGCGGGGCCGAGCCAATGCAACCGCCTGATCCGACACGGCAGCGCATTCGCATACTGCTCGTCGAGGATTCGCCGACCGAGATTTACTTGCTGCGCAAGTTGTTCCAGCACGCTCCCGACCTGGAAATCGCTGGCGTCGCGCAGAACGGTCGCGAGGCGCTCGACATGCTGCCAGGCTTACGGCCAGACATTATCTGCACCGACTACCACATGCCTGTCATGGGCGGGCTTGAGTTCATCCTCAAGGCGAACAAGCTGTCAACCTGCCCAATCATGGTGCTGAGCGTTGCGGTACAGGCTCACCAGAAGGACAATATTTTCAAGCTGCTGTCTGCAGGCGCTGTTGCCGTCGTCGCAAAGCCGACCGGCACGATGGCCGGCATCACGCCTGACGAAGGTCGCGAACTATTCGACATGATCCGGGAGATTGCACGCTCTCACTCGCACAAAGCCACGCGCTCGGCGGATGCGCCGGGGCTGACGACACAAGTCAGTGAGCGATTTGACGGCCCGCGGATCTTGAAGCCCGATCCCCGCGGGGTCACGCTGGTCGCCATCGGCGCCTCAACCGGTGGCCCGCAAGTCCTTGCCCAACTATTCGCGCAGCTGCCGGCGACCTACCCGGTGCCCATCGTCTGCGTGCAACACATTAGCAACGGATTCCTGGGGGGCCTCGTGAGTTGGCTGCAACACGAATGCAAACTCGCGGTGAAGATCGCCGAACCCGGAGACACTGCCAGACCAGGCCAGGTCTATTTCGCGCCGGACGGGATGGACCTGAAGATCAGCGGGCGCGGAATCTTCATGCTCGAGCCAGGTGGGGCATCCAACCGGCATTGCCCGAGTATCGATTCACTGTTCTTCTCGGTGGCAAAGGAATTCGGCCCCAAGGCGCTCGGCATCCTGCTCACCGGCATGGGGCGTGACGGTGCAGCGGGGTTGAAGGCCATGATCGATGCCGGGGCAACGACGATCGCCCAGAACGAGGAAACCAGCGTCATCTTCGGTATGCCAGGTGCCGCCATATCCATTGACGCAGCGCGATTTGTTCTTTCGACAGAGGATATTTACCGCACGCTCGCACGACTGAAGATGCGCGGCTAAGACTCAGAATTCTGCGGGCGCCCAAAGCCCTGAGCGGCACACGGCCAGACAAGCGTCGACGGTCGATGGGTCATACTTGACGCCCTTGCCGGCTTCGATTTCCCGGATCGCGGCCTCAAGGCCCAGCGCGCGTCGGTAAGGGCGTGGGGTCGACATCGATTCGACCACATCTGCCACGATGAGTATCATGGACTCGAGCAAAATCTCAGGGGCCTTGAGCCCCCGCGGGTAGCCCGATCCGTCAAGACGCTCGTGGTGCTGGTAGACGATATCTGCGATCGGCCACGGAAAATGGATGTTCTTCAGAATATCGTAACTCGCACGGGCGTGCGTCTTGATGAGGTCGAACTCTTCTTTGTCTAACCGACCGGGTTTCGAAAGAATCTCGGAGGGAATGCGGACTTTGCCAAGATCGTGCATGACCGCTGCGATTCGCAGCCCTTCCAGCACATCTTCCGTGCAGCCCATCTGCCGGCCAATCTCAACGGCGAGATCGGCAACACGGCGCTGATGACCCGATGTGTACGGGTCGCGCATTTCGACCGTGGCGGCGATCGCCGTCACGGACTCAAGCAGGGTCTCGTGCAATTGGCGCAGGTGCTCGGCTTCTTTCCTAAGCTGGCTTTCACGCTCCTCGCTAAGCCTGCGTTGCTGCTCCAGTAGTGCTGCGGACTTCCGCTCGACCTCGCTCTCAAGCGCTTTGTTGAGTTCGGCCAGGTCGTCCTGCGTGGATTGCAGCACCTTGTTCTGCGCCAGCGCATTCGCGTAAGTGGACAGCATGAGGTCCAGTACCTGCTGAGGGCCTGCCTGCACTTCGACGATTTCGCCATCGATGCGCGCTTGCAGCACACACTTTTCCTGCTTGGCTACGGTGCTCGGCCGCCCCAGCGTCTCGCGCACACGTTCAAGCAGCAAGGACGCATCATAGGGCTTGGTCACGTAATTGTCGGCGCCAAGGTTCAACCCCCGCACGACGTCCCGCGCGCTGCCCATCGCTGTCAGCAGGATCACAGGCAAGTCGCTGATTTCGTCATCCTGGCGGACGCGCCGACAAAACTCGAAACCGTCCATGACGGGCATGGTCACGTCGGAGATCACGAGGTCGGGGCGGATTGCCCGCGCCATGACGAAACCCTGCGACCCATCGTGGGCGGTCAGGACCTCGTAGCCCGCCCCTACCAGCAGGCGGCGCAGCATCTCGGCCTGGATGATGCTGTCCTCAATGATCAGGATGGTTGCCATGCTGGAAATAATATACTAAAGAGAAACTTTACCCGGAGACCGCTCCAGAGTGACTGCGCCAGAGTGACCGCTCCAGAGTGACCGCTCCAGAGTGACTGCTCCAGAGTGACTGCGCCAGGGTGACTGCGCCAGGGTGACTGCGCCAGGGTGACTGCGCCAGAGCGGCTGCGCGACGCGCTCAGTAGCGCTTGCGAATCACGTAGACGGGCCGGTTCTTGGCTTCCATGTAGATTCGGCCGATGTATTCGCCGAGAACCC
>CAITPF010000230.1 GCA_903894155.1 uncultured beta proteobacterium
CGAAGTACGTCTCTAATCTTGCGCATGGATAGTCTGTCCTGAGGCATCCCGTGCTCGCTTTAAATGCGAACAGGCTACCTTCAACTACTCATGCAACGGCCCCGCGTCGGTCACGCTTTACGTGAAATCACCGGTCACGCTTTGGTGAAACGGCGGTCACGCTTCGGTGAAATCACCGGTCACGATGCCGTGAAATACCCATCCGCGCGATTCATTGGCTCGGCTTTGATCTTCCCAATCCTGGCAAGATTAGCGAGCGCTTCTGAAGTCATCGACATTCCCTATAAGCCTGATGGTTTGCTGTGCCAATACTCGGTTAACAAAGGAGTCGGGGTCGCCCAATCTCTTTCGGAACTCTTCTGTCGTGTAACAGGTTGGGTTCACTTTCCGGTTAAGCAACCCCTCGATTGGCAGCAAGTGCTCTAGGATCTCACTTAACGTCAGATCGTGACAGACCAGCATGACATCAATGTCGCTGGTAGCGGTGTCTGATTGCTTGGCGACTGATCCATACACGAGGGCAATTTCAATTTTGTGAGCGATGGGGGAAAGCGCCCCCAAAAGCATAGGCGCTACGCCCAACACTTTGCGTGTCAGGGAATGCAGTTCGTCGAACACCGCACTTTGCGTGTTAGCCGATATCTGACGCTGATTGCCGACCATCACAGAAGTCGCCAGCTCAGCATCAACCAGGCGATTGATCTCGCGTTGAAGCGAGGCGCTTCCGAGGCCAGTCAAGCGGCGCAATTCACTTAGGTGATAAGCGCGCCCGGGATTGCCAAAAATCCAGAGTAAGACTTTGGCCTGGCTGTCTGTAAAAAGAGCATTTTTTAGCGACATGTCCAAATTTTAGCACGATCATGCCAATTTTTGGATCAACCTCGAACCATCATTGCAAGGTTGCGCCGTGAGGTCGACTCACGATTTCATTTGAGGCTTCCGGCTCCGCAACGCTAAAGGTCGCGCCCATCAGCGCGGCAAAATGCCTGTCTGCGCCGGCAAGATTGCCGTGTAACACCCGCTCCATCATGCACTCCGTGATGTCCGTATCGGCCTCCACCGAGGTTCGGAACCGGATTTGGCCGTCAGCGGGATCCATTTCCAAACAGCCAAACACGAGGGAAAAATTGATCTCGTTCATGGCCTTGAGAACCGCAACCCGGCGGTTTTCCGGAACAAAAATGGGATACACCGACAGGACAAGGATCCTGTTCAATTGATCGCCCTCGGTCACATTCAGGACAACCCGAACCGAAGCCTCCGCGATTCTGCAATCCATGGAGAAGTAGGCGCTGTCCCGCACAGCGCGGTAGCGCCAGTCATTGGCATCAAGATAATCTGCCACCCGGTCGAAAAGGCTTTTCTTCAGGGGAACAATGTCATCGGCCAAAGCGATGCTTTTGTCTGCCTTTGCCATGGTTGCCTCCTTGATCGTCTGTGGAAGACCATCATCTCATGGAGGTGGCTCACTGGGTGAGCCTGGGTCGCCAGCCAATGATTGCCGGCATCCAATGTTCGAATTCTCACAATGCTAGCCAAGTCAACACCAGACGCATTGAACTGGAGTGCTCCGGGAACGCTCACGGGCTTTTCGGCGGCTTACCGATCGAAAAGACGCTTAAGCGGCACAGCGTCTCAGACCGGCCAAGGACATCTCCCCGCTCAGGAGGTCTAGGTCAAAGCGGACCATTTTCATCACCAAGATTGGCCGTTTCTTTCGCCCAATCTTCGAAGGCATCAATTCCACAAGGCCAAACTTTTCCAGTTTCCCCAAAGTTCTGGACACGTTTGATTCCTCGCGGTGAATCAATTTCGCAAGCGCCACAATAGATTCCGGGTTGTGATTGGCAAGGGCGGCTATCAAATCCTTGTTGTCCGAATAGAGTTTGGAAAAAGAGTCCAGGCTCTCGCCATGAGGTTGAACGTTTTCCCAATCGCGCTTTGCCGCTTCACCGATATAGACCTTCTTGCCAGCCCAATCAGGAAGCACCGCCTGGCCTCGCCCAACCGATTTAATCGTTTCGACGACATTTTCAAGAGTTAGGACTGGAATTTTCGGCGACCGATGTTTTGTTGCTTTTTTCACATGATTCTCCTAACCGTTCACCTTTCAGGCGTTTCATTGACGTTCGGCGGCCTTCTCGGGTTGGTATTCATTGAAGCAAGATGACTCGACAACCCCATCCCGATCAGAACGTTCCGAGATGCATCTATAAATTTTCCGATGTGCTCTTCGATGCTATTAACGACGACGTGTTTTCCGTCCTCAACGCCAATGGGGAAAGTTCCAGCGGGGTTCCATTTGGTAGGGTGCCAGTGGTCGTGTGGATGCTTCCTATCGCTGGGAGCGTGCGCGTTGTCTGACGCCAAAATCCGTACCACGGGTTTTCCATTGGGATCTGGCGCGAACAAATTGAATTCATAACTGTATCCGTGGGGACAATCCGCTGTTACGTTTGCTACCCTCAAATTTATGGTCAATTTGTAGCCACTCTCAAATAAGAGCTCCGTGCCATCAAATCCCTCAATTGCTGCAATGTAGTTGCGATTATGTTCGTCCCGTATTTCTTTGGGAGGTTTGGCCATGACTGCCTATATCATATCCTATCATGACATGATTGTATAAGTGGCGTTAGTCGATGTCAACGGTCGCCATCGCCACACCAACTCGCCAGCCTCGTCTTCCCATCGCCTAGTAAAGCGTCTTCAACGATTTCGCCGCAAACCCAACAAGCTCTTGCTCCCGCCCCTCACGCACCTTGCGTGCCCATTCCGGATCCGCGAGCAACGAGCGCCCGACGGCGACCAGGTCGACCTCACCCGATCCCACCATCCCGGCAATCCTGTCGAGTGGTTGCACCGCGGAGTCCTTGCCACGGAAGGCGCTGTTCACATCCGAATCAAGCCCCACCGAGCCGACCGTGAGCGATGCCTTACCCGAGAGCTTTTTCGCCCAGCCGGCCAGGTTCAACGACGAGCCCTCGAACGCGGGTTCCCAATACCGGCGGGTCGAACAATGGAACACATCCACACCAGCCTCGGCCAGGGGCGAGAGAAACGCATGAAAACTCTCCGGCGTCGCAAAAAGCTTCGCCGTGTAGTCCTGAATCTTCCACTGCGAGATCCGAAGCGAGATCGGCAAATCAGGCCCGATCTCGCGGCGGCAGGCTTCGATGATCTGCACGGCCAAGTGCCCGCGCCGCGCCATATCGCCGCCGTATTCGTCCATGCGGATATTGGTGCCCTCCCAGAAGAACTGATCCACCAGATAACCGTGCGCACCGTGCACCTCGATGCCGTCAAAGCCCAGGCGTGCCGCGTCTGCCGCCGCACGCGCAAACGCGTCGACCACGGCCGCGATCTCTGCTTTGGTCATCGGCTCGCCAAAAGAAGCGCCCGGCTTCTTGAGACCCGAGGGGCCGATGGAAGGCGTCTGCGGGTTTGGCGAATCGGCAGGCTTACGCACACTGCCCACGTGCCAGAGCTGGGGAAAGATCCGCCCGCCCGCCTCATGCACCGCATCCACCACGCGCTTCCACCCTTTCAGCGCGTCGTCCCCGTAAAAGCGTGGCACGTCGTGCTCGTTCGCCGAGGCGGGATGGCCGACGACCGTGCCCTCGGTGAGGATGAGGCCGACCTCGTTCTCTGCCCGACGGCGGTAGTAGGCGGCGACCTCGTCCGTCGGAACGCCGCCCGGAGAAAAGCTGCGCGTCATGGGCGCCATGACGATACGGTTCTTCAGTCGCAGGTTGCGGATCAAAAAAGGTTCGAACAACGCACGTGTTACGTCATGACTGATGTCTGCGATCATTCTGGCTGGATCCCGGCGTCGGCGACCTTCTTGCCCCAGATTGCATAACTGCGCTTCACCGTTGCGGCCATCGCAGCGCTGTCCAGCGGGCCGTACTCGGCGCCAGCGGCGGCAATCTTCTTTTGCACTTCAGGCTTGGCGATCACCTTGAGCATGGTGGATGAAAGCTTGTCCACCACATCCTTAGGCATGTTGGCCGGGCCAAACAATCCAGCGAACGCTGACAAGTCAAAATCCTTCAGGCCCAGCGACTCCTCGATGGTCGGCAGGTTGGGCACAAGATCCGAGCGCTTGGACATCGTCACCGCGATCGGACGCAGGCGGCCCGACTGGATTTGCGCCTGCGCGGCGGCGAGGTCGATGACGAGGAACTGGACACGGCCGCCCATCACGTCGCTCAGTGCATCGGGGCTGCTCTTGTACGGGACGCCCGTGGCATCAAGCTTGAGCAGCTTGTTGAGCGCCTCTGCCGGAACCCGAACCGCCTGCGTGCCGTAGGCGTAATTCACCTTGCCCTTGTTGGCCTGCGCATAAGCGACGAACTCCTTCGGCGTTCGGATCGGCAAATTAGCATCGACGGCCAGGACCCAGGGGTAGGTTCCCACACCGCCGATCGCGGTGAAATCTTTCAACGGGTTATACGGCAGTGTCTTGAACACATGCGGGTTCACCACCATCGGCGAGCTCGGGCTGAAGAACAGTGTGTAGCCATCGGGCGCGGCTTGCGTGGCGGCGGCCGCCGCGAGTTGCGCCGACGCGCCGGGGCGGTTTTCCACGATGAACGGCTGCTTGAGTTCCGCCGCCATTTCATCGGCAACGATGCGCGCGAGGATATCCGTGCCGCTGCCCGCACCGAAGCCCACCAGAAATTTCACCGGCTTGTTGGGGAAGCCCGGCTCGGCGAGGGTGCTCTGCGGGAATGCACAGAGCGCGACGGCAGCGACTGCCAGCCATGAACGCAGAGGATTTGGTTTCATCGTTGTCTCTCGTCTTTATTGTTGCATCAATGCGCGCGGGCTACACCGTCAGCCTGCTGCGCATAGAGGCAGACTGCGTTGCTGGCGGCAAGACCACGGATCTCGCCCTCGTCGTAGCCGAGTTCGCGCAGGACCTCGGCCGTATGTTCGCCGAGCGCAGGCGCAGGGCGCTGCCACGGCAACGGCTTGCCGTCGATCAGCCAGGGCAGGCGCACAAGGTCGACGCCATCTGCCGGCATGAACGTGCCGCGCTCGCGCGCGATGTCGCCGACGACAGATTCCTCGATGCCGTGGACACGCGTTGCCGGCACGCCCGCGGCGGCAAGCTTCTTGAGCCAGGTATCGGCATCACGCTTCGACAGGATGGCGTTCAGGCGTATCTCCAGATCTTTCACGTTGCGCACCCGGTCAGCGTTGCTCGCGAATTGCGGTTCATCCGCAAGCTCAGGCGCGCCGATCACGTCTAACAGCGCACGCCACAACCGATCGCTCGGCGCCGCAATCAGCACATAGGCGTCGCTCGCCTGAAAGCACTGATAGGGCGCCGCGATCGTGTTGCCCGAACCGGCACGCGCGGGCCTTCGACCCGTCGCGCGCGCGCTCATGGCCTGGTACGGGATCACGCTGAACGCCGTATCCACAAGCGCCGTCTGTATCGACCCGACCGTCTGGCCGCGCTGGCGGGCCATGAACGCCGCCAGCACGCCCATCGCGATCCACTGCCCCGTGCCGAGGTCGATGATGGAAGGTGCGCAGCGCGTGGGTGCGCCGCCCTCGTGGCCTGTCATCTCCATGATTCCGGTATAGGCCTGGATCAGCGGATCGTAGCCCGGCATCCCCGACCCGATCGGGCCGTCTCCGAAGGCACTCAGGTCGTAGTAAAGAATATCCGGATTGCGCCTGAGCGCAGCCTGTTGCCCGATGCCAATGCGGTCCGCAACACCCGGGCGCATGCTTTGCAACACGACGTCGGCGCTCCCGATCAGCCGCTGCGCCACCTCGACGCCCTCGGGCTTCTTGAGATCGATCACGATGCCGCGCTTGCCCGCACCCATGTGGCGATGTGTCGCGCTCACGCCATTGACCATGGGCGGCCACAGGCGGGCATCATCGCCTTGCGGGGGCTCGACCTTGATCACGTCCGCACCCAGTTGCGCCAGGATCATCGCGCCGAAGGGCCCGGCCATGTTGGCCGAGAAGTCCACGACGCGCACGCCTTGCAGCGGCGCAAAGGACGTATCAGGCGCCATGCGCGGGCTCCTGCGCTGGTGCCGGGCCCAGTACGCCGCTTTCGCGCAGCTGCGCAATCGCCGCGGCGTCCAGGCCAAGCTCCGCCAGCAATTCATCCGCGTGCGCGCCCGCCACTGGCGGCGGCACGTCGTGCATCACGGGCGTGAGCGAGAAATCCACTGGGGTGGCCACGCTGTTGAACTGCCCCTCTGCCGCTTCGGTCTGCCCGGGCACGCGCACGAACGCGCCGGCGGCGATCGCCTGCGGGTCGGTCATCACGTCATCCACCGAATTGATCGGGGCCCACCAGATATCGTGTTCGCGAAACACCTGCGCCCATTCGCTGCGCGTCTTGCCGGCGATGACAGCTTCGAATTCGGCAACCAGCGCCGGTGCGTTGCGACGACGCTCTCGAGGCGTCGCAAAGCGCGCGTCCTCCATCAGTGACGTTAGCCCAAAAGCTTTGAGATTCTTTGGCCAATGCCGCTCGGATTCCGTGCCCACGAGCCAGAACCACTTGCCGTCGGCCGCCTTGTAGGTATTGAAGAGCGGGTTCCTCGGCGTCGCCCGGTTCGGCGTTGCGGCGATCCGCCCCAGCGTGAGCCGCGTCGAGACGTCCATGCCAATGCTGTAGATCCCCGTGCGCAACAACGAGGTGCTCACCAGCTGCCCCTTGCCCGTCTGCGTGCGCGAGAACAACGCGCCGGCGATTCCCGCCACCGTCGTGATCGCCGTGACGTTGTCACCCATGCCGCCAGGCAACTGGGTCGGAACCGAACCGGGCGGCGTCGAGCGGTCTGCCACGCCCGTGCGACCCTGAAAGCCCGAGTGGTCATAGCCCGGGGCATCCCGGTCTGGCCCGGTCATCCCATAGGCGGTGAGGCTCGCGTAAATGAGGCGAGGATATTTTGCGAGCAACGATGCGTGGTCGAGCTTCACCCGCTCCAGAAACTGCGGCCGCATGTTGGTGACAAACACATCAGCCCCGGCAACCAGGCGCTCGACGAGATCCCGGCCCCCGGGCTTGTTGATGTCGAGCACGATGCTCTTCTTGCCGCGGTTGTAGAGGTCAAACGGCGGGCAACGCTCCTCCTTCGATCCGGACAAAAGGCCGAAGAACCGGCGCATGGGGTCGCCTCCGGGCTCTTCGATCTTGATGACTTCCGCGCCCCAGTCGGCCAGCATGCCGCCGACCGCAGGGCCCGCCACCCACATGCCGAGCTCGACCACGCGCACTCCCGAGAGCAGCTTCATTTTGCGGCCCTCCCGCGGAACACCGGCGGGCGCTTTTCGAGGAAGGCGCGTGCGCCCTCCTTCGCATCGTCCATTTTGGAGTTCTCCTTGGTGCACGCGACCTCGATCGCGAAAGCCTCCTCAAAGGGGCGGCCGTTCGAGCGCACGACGACTTCCTTCATTTTTTCGAGGGCAACCGGCGCGCCGAGCGCCACGCGACGCGCGAGATCGAGCGCGGTGGGCAGCACCTCTTCAGGCGGCACCACGCGGTTCACCAACCCCATTTCCAGCGCGCGCTGAGCCGTGATGGGCTCGCCAAGCAGCAGCAGCTCCATCGCGTTGCACCAGGAGATCTGCCGCGCCAGGCGCGAGGCCGAGCCGCCACTTGCGATGAGCCCGAGGCGCACTTCGGTGATCCCGAGCTTGGCCTCGCTCGACATTACCCGCAGGTCAGTCGCGCTGATGAATTCCGCGCCACCGGCATAGGCGCTGCCGTTGATCGCCGCGATCACCGGCTTGAAGAAATTCGCGTGGCGCAGCATGCCGTCGTTGAACTGCTTGAGATTTGCGGCAAAGCGTTCCTCCCACTCGCCCACCGGTGGCCGCGTGCGCATCATCAGGGGGATGAGGGTGCCCAGGTCACCGCCAGACGAGAAGGCCTTATCCCCGGCCCCGGTGACCACGATCACCCGGATGGCATCGTCGGTGGCGACCTCGCGCCAGAAGTCGGCCATCCGCACCATCATTTCGGGGGAGAACGCGTTGCGCTTTTCGGGTCGGTTGAAGGTAACGATGGCGATGTTGTCGCGTCGCTCTACGAGTAGATGAGGGGCCATGCTTGCTCCATAATGTCCTAAGATCCTATTATGGACATAAGAAACCCGTCAAGTATAGTTTTCACTATGACTCAACACGCAGGCGCATTACCTCCCCGCGACGATGGCATCCCGCTCTACGTGCGCCTGGCCTCGTCCATGCGGTCTCGCATCACGAAGGGTGAATGGTCCGTGGGCGAGCGCATTCCCGCCTTCGAAGAGCTGGCTACCGCCTATGGCGTCGCCATGAACACGGTGCGCAAAGCGGTTGAGTTGCTGGCCAACGAAGGCCTGGTCGCCTCCGGGCGCGGGCGCGGCACGGTCGTCGCCTCCCAGGAAGTCCGCCCGCTCGAGGGTGCGCTGATGCAGGAGCTTCACAACCCCCTGTCGGTCAGCCGCGAGCTCGAAATCAAGCTCATCAAGATGGAATCCGGCGTATCCCTGCCAGCGGGCCTGCTCAAGGCGTACAACCCTTCGGACTCCTACGTGCGCGTCGTCAAAACCCACGCCGTGCGGGGGTTGCCCTATGGCTACCTGGACATCTACGTGGAGCAGGAGGCGTTCAATCGCTTTCCCAGGGATGCCGTTCTGCAACGAAAGGTCACCCGGCTTTTGCGCGATTTTGGCGGCAACGAGGTGTTAAATACGCGCCAGCAACTGACCATCGGCTACGCGGACGATACGCTCGCCAAAATTCTCAACTGCCCGCCTGCGAGCGCCCTGGTGCGCGTGCGGCGCTGGAAAATCGCGGCGCAGGAGCGCCTGGTGCTGGCGTGCGAGATCTTTTACCGGGGCGATACGTTTATCTGGGACTCGACCGAGAGCGAGGCGAACGAGCAGGCGATCGTGCCGGATGGGCCGAACGAGGATTAAACGACCGCTATGCGGCCAGCGCGGCCATGACGGCCTTCGCGTCGTGCGCGATCACATTCAACAAAACCAGGGCGGGACCGCGTGGCTTACGATCCCCGCGCTCCCAGTGGCGAAGGGTCGCCGCCGAAAAGCCAAATCGCGCAGCAAACTGCTCCTGCGTCATGCCGACGCTCGCGCGTAGCGCTTTAACATCAACGTGTCGGGGACGATGGACGCGGGTTTCCGGCGCGCCGCCCTGGGCGTGCTCGACAGCCTCCAACAATCCGCGCTTGATACTCTGAAAAGCTTTGCGCATTTTTGATTCCTGTTACAGACGTCGATCAGCCTGTCTGCCACACAGGACAAGTTGATAAAGTTGACGCGCGAAGGTTTACATTTTAATATTTATATATTGTTTTTGTAAACCACAACTTCGAGGAGAGCATCATGATCGGAAGCCGACTCAAAAGGGCGCGGGAAGCCCTCGGGTTGTCGTTGCGCGGGCTCGAGGCGGCCGTGCAGGGTCTGGTCTCGGCACAAGCGATAGGCAAGTACGAACGCAACGAGATGATGCCGAGTTCTACGGTCCTGCTGGCCTTGGCCAAGGCTCTGAGTATTACGCCTGAGTTCCTGCTGAGCGAACGCGAAATCGAGCTGACAGGCGTGGATTTCCGCAAGGCACCCCACGCTGGCACCAAGGAAGAACGCGCCGTTGAGGCTTGCGTACTTGACCGGGTTGAGCGCTATCTTGAGCTCGAAGAGTTGCTGCCCGGCGTCGAACAGCGCTGGGATGCCCCAGCCCATGCGGCTTTTGAGATCGGCCGTGTCGACGAAGCCGAGCAAGCGGCCGACGCACTGCGACGTTTATGGAAGCTGGGAATCGATCCGATCCCCTTCATGGCGGAAATGCTGGAGGATAAGGGCGTAAAGGTGGTCGCCCTGGATCTTCCGGAGAACGTGTCCGGCTCCAAGGCGTTCGTGCGGCGCCCAACACAACTGGACGTGCCCGTGATCGTAGTCAACCAGGGGCACAGCGGCGAGCGACAACGCTTCACACTGGCACACGAACTAGCACATCTGGTGCTTCGATTCAGCGATCTGAGCGACGCAGAGCAAGAGAAGGCTGCCGATCGATTTGCCGGTGCCTTTCTGATGGCCAAGGACATGGTGCTGCGGCTGCTAGGTCCTCACCGCACCTCGATTTCCATCGGTGAACTGGCCGAGCTGAAAAAGATATTCAAGGTCAGCATTGCGTCGTTGGTGGTGCGTTGCGCACAGCTTGGCATCCTGACAAAGGCCGCCTACGGACGACTGTGGGCACAGGTCAAGGATCGGGGCTGGAACAGTCAGGCATCCACGGAACCCAACAACCTGAAAGCTGAGGTACCGCAACGCATGGAACGCTTATGCCTGCGAGCCGTCTCCGAGGGTGCGCTGTCGGAATCACGCGCCGCAGAACTGCTGAACATTAGCGTGCGCACGCTGGACCGCCGGCTGATGGGGCAGGTTTCCTGAAGAACTATGATCATTTTGGTTTCGGACACTTCCGTCTTAATCGACCTGGAGCGAGGTGGTCTCTTGGAGCCCGCATTTTCATGTGGGCTGACGATGGTGGTGCCGGATCTGCTTTATGCGCGCGAGTTGGAGGCAGACAACGGACCTCTGCTTCAAAAACTCGGCCTGGGAATCGTAGCCCTGACCCCGGACGAAGTCGAGTTAGCCCAACAACTCCGCAGGCTGCAGCCAGGCTTGTCACTACCCGACTGCTTCGCATTAAGCTGCGCGCACCGACAGGACCACGCACTGCTGTCAGGTGACAAACTATTGCGCAAAGAGGCCCAGACCCGGCAATGTGTGGTGTACGGGCTACTTTGGATTCTTGATTAAATGGAGGCGTCAGGCCAAGTCGGCACTGCCACGCTTCACGACGGACTTTCGCGCCTCTGGAATCATCCACGGCGACGACTGCCCAAGAACGAAGTGACCGGACGTTTGCAGCGGTGGTCTCCGACTTGACCGCCAAGTACACCCTTCACAAGCGCCCCAGTCGCTCCCGGTAATCAGGCGATAGTGCGCTGGCGTCCAGGCTCCCGGCGACAGGTCGCCCGAGCAATCGCAGGGTGATTTCGAACTCCTCGCGAAGAATACCGAGCACCTCGGCAACCCCTCGTGGCCCCGACGCGGCCAAGCCATACAGGGGCGCCCGGCCGAGCAGCACCGCCTTGGCGCCCAGGGCGCAGGCCTTGGCGACGTCGCTACCGCGGCGCACCCCGCTGTCTACCAGCACCGTCAGGCTATCGCCCAACGCGTCCATCACCGAAGGCAACACTTCCAGCGGGCTCGGAGCGCTTTCGAGCTGCCGGCCACCATGGTTGGAAAGCACAATGCCGTCCACACCATGCGCGCGCGCGTCCAACGCGTCCTCGACCGACAGTACGCCCTTGACGATGACCTTGCCCCGCCAGTGATCGCGCAGCCAGGCGATGTCGGCCCAGCCCAGCGACAGGTTCATCTGACGGCTGATCGCTGCGGCCTGTCGAGCAAGGCTGCCCGGCATGCCCGAGCTCCGGGCCAGGTTGACGAGCTGCGGAGAGCCGCCCTGGCGCAGCATGCGCGCGCACCAGCGTGGGTGCGTGACAAGGTCGACGAACAGCCGCGGCGTGAACGGCACCGGCATCCGGAACCCGTTGCGCACATCGTGATCACGCTTGCCGTGCACCGTGGTGTCCACCGTCAGCATCAGCGTCGTGAAGCCGCACGCCTGCGCGCGGCGCATGATGTCCTCTGCGATGCTGCGGTCTTGTTGCACGTACAGCTGCAGCCAGAGCTCACCGCTCGTTGCGGCGCGCACATCCTCGATCAGCGAGGTTGACGCAGTCGACATGATGAAGGGCACGCCCGCGGCATGCGCCGCTTGCGCCAGCACCTCCTCGGCTCGCGGCCAGTACAGTCCGTTCAGGCCTGTCGGCCCCACCAGCACCGGCATGCCCTGCCGGTTGCCGAAGATCTCGATACTGGCATCGACGTGCGCCACGTCCTTCAGGATACGGGGGCTGAATAACAGCTGTTCATAGGCTTCACGATTGCGCGCCAGCGTGCGGCCATCCTCTGCGCCGCCCTCCAGGTAGTCGAAGGCGAAGCGCGACAGGCGCTGCCGCGCAAGTTCGCGGTAATCCTTGATGGCGGGGAGCACGCGTCGTCCTCAGTTGATGGCGGCTTCCGACACGAGCAGCCGCTTGACCTCAGCGCGCAAGCGCGCCTGCAGGTCGGCGGCGGGCGCCACCAGCGGCGCGAGCATCCGCGGTGCATCGACGCCGATCAGGTCCATCACCGACTTCATCGGACCCGGGTTGGTTTCGGCAAACGCCATATCCATCATCGGAATCAGCTGGCGATGCAACAGCAGTGCCTTGGCGGTCTGGCCAGACGAAGCCAGGTCGTAGATGGCGCGCCAGGTGCGCGGGAACAGGTTGGCCGTGACGACGATGCCGGCCTTCGCCCCGGCTGCCACGTGCAGCGGGAACAACGAGTCTTCGCCGCTTAACACGGTAAATGAATCCGACACGCCAGCCACCACCTTGAGGAAGTGGTACATATCGAGATTGCACGCCTTCATGCCGATGATGCGTTCGTGGCGCGAGAGTTCGTGCATTACCTCTGGTGCGATGGCGATGCGCGTGCGGTAGGGAATCTCGTAGATCAGGATCGGCACGGCCGAAGCGTCGGCGTACCGCATGAAATAGTCACGCACTCCGGCTTGCGTCGGGTTGGTGTAATAAGGCGTCACCACCATCAGTGCGTCGACGCCCGCGTTCGCGAATGCCTGGCCGGCTTGAAACGCGTCGTGAAAACCCGGATCCAGCACGCCGGGGATCACCGGCACCTTGCCGCCCACCGCTTCGACGCAGAGGCCCGCCATCCTGACACGCTCCTCGCGCGCGACCGAACCGTACTCACCCGTGCCGCCCAACGGCACGATGCCATTGACGCCGTTCTTGAGCAAGTGCGCAATCAGCGCCTGCGCAGCGGCAACGTTGATCGTGTCATCGTCATTGACGGGGGTGGGAATCGCAGGGAAGATCCCCCGCAGTCTGGAAGCGTCCATGATTTTCCTTGTGGTATCGAATGAGTGGAATACAAACGCCTCACCGCGAAAGGCTGGCGCGGCGTAGCCGGTCGGCGATCCAGATCAGCGCGGCGACAAAAACGAACAGGCAAGTGGACACCGCGGCGATCACGGGCGAGATCTGCAGCGTCACTTCATCCCAGAACTGCTTGGGCAGCGTCGAAGTCATCCCGCCGGTCGCAAAAAGCGCGATCGTCAGCTCGTCGAACGAGGTCGCGAAAGCAAACAGAAATGAAGACATCAGCCCGGCGGCAAGGATCGGGAAGGTCACGTAGCGCAGCGTCTGCCAGGGCCGCGCACCCAGGCTCTGCGCGGCAAGATCCAGCCGTGTGTCGTAGTTGCGCAGCACCGCCATCATCGTCATCACCACGTAGGGCGCCGCAATCACCGTGTGGCCGAGCATCAGGCCAAACGAGGTGCCAACCAGCCCGACCTTGGAGAAAAAGTAGAACATTCCCACCGCAATGATGATGCGCGGGATGATGATGGGCGACAACACAAAGGCCAGCAACAGCGACTTGCCGCGCAATTTGGAGCGCACCAGCAGAAAGGCCGTCGGCGTGCCGACCAGCATCGCAAAGATGGCCGCACCCAGGCCCACCACGAGCGAGCGCAACGCCGCCTGCATCCACAGCGGCGAGGCGAACAAATTCTGGTAGTGCTTCAGTGAGAAGCCGACCGGCGGCCAGTTCAGACCCGATTTATCGGCGAAGGAAAGCGGGATCATCAGGAGCGCCGGCACTGAGAGGAAGAAAAGCACCAGCAGCACGAAGCTGCGCATCGGGATGGAAAGCCCCGGCTGCGCTTCGCGCCGACTCCGCGGTAAGAGCGCGAGCAACTTGTCGGTGGCGGTGCCCAGCAGGCCGAGGATCGCGTCGCCAATCCGGTGCAGCAACCCATCGCCGGCCGCGGGCTTATTGCGATCCGACGAGGCACCCGTCATGGTCGACAACCCCAGCACCTTGTCGTAGACCGCGAAGACGGCCAGCACCACGATCAGCAGCAGCACCGAGATGGCACCGGCAAAGCCCCAGTTCATGGTCTGCTGCACCTGCTCGATGATCAGTTGGGTGATCACGATTTCCCGGCGCCCGCCAAGCAGCGAAGGCACAATGAAGAAACCGATCGCGGTGACGAAGACCATGATGGCGCCTGCTGCCACGCCGGGCATCGAGAGCGGAAAGTAGACGCGCCAGAACGCCGTACCTGGCCGTGCACCCAGCGTGAGCGCGGCACGCGGCAGGGTGCGATCGATATTCTCCATCACCGACAGCATGGTCAGCACGGCAAGCGGCATCAGCGCATGCACCATGCCCACCAGCACCGCGCCCAGGGAGTACAGCAGGCTCGATGGCTTATCCTGCAGACCAACGGCAGTGAGCAACTGATTCACCACCCCATTGCGACCCAGCATCACCACCCAGGCGAAGGAGCGGACCAGAAAGCTCGTCCAGAAGGAAAGCAGCACCCAAAAAATCCAGGAGGTCTTCCTTTCCTTTTGCAGCGACGAGATCAGGTAGGCGACAGGATAGCCGGCGATCACGGAAAGCACCGTGGTCCACAACGAGATCTTCAGCGTGATCAGCATCACGTTGACATAGACCGAAGAGGCGAACAGTTGCTGGTATTTGGCCAGCGTGAACGCATCGCCGCTGTACACGCTCATCAACAGGAGCTGTCCCACCGGGTAGACCAGCATCACCAGCAGCAGCAGCGCCAGCGGCCCGCCCAGCAAAATGGGCCGGACCCAGGCGCGTGGAGCCCCCGCGCCCATCCTCTACTCCGGCACCGCGACGGCGTCGGCCGGGTGCCACTGCAGCAGCACGCCCTCGCCCACCGCATAACGATCGGACGGCCAGGCCGTTGGATACGAGACGATGATTGGCTCTGCGCCCGCCGCTTCAACATAGAGCCTGGTCAGGCTGCCGGTCATCATGCTGTCGAGCACCTTGCCGCGCAGCCCTACGCCGTCAGCGGTGCCTGCTTGCAGCGACACGTTTTGCGGGCGCACCATCACGCGCACCCGGCTACCGGCCGACAAGGCTGCCCCGTTGCTCCTGGCACTGACGCGGGTGTGCCCGTGCGCAAGATCGACCTCGACGGTGTCAGAATCGACGGTGGCGACAATGCCTTCGAACAGGTTCGATTCGCCCAGGAAATCCGCCACAAACAGGTTGCGCGGCCTGAAGTACAAGTCGGACGGCGTGCCCAGCTGCTCGATCTTGCCGCCGTTCATCAGGCAGATGCGATCAGACATCGTCATCGCTTCTTCCTGGTCGTGCGTCACGTACACAATGGTCGTGCCCAACTCGCGGTGGATGCGCTTGATTTCCAGCTGCATCTGGTCGCGCAGCTTCTTGTCGAGGGCGCCCAACGGCTCGTCCATCAGGATGATCGACGGTCGATAGACCAGGCAGCGCGCAAGCGCGATGCGTTGCTGCTGCCCTCCCGACAATTCTTTGGGAAAGCGCTTGCCCAGTTGCGGCAACCGCACCATCTCCAGCGCTTCGGCGGTCCGGCGCCGTGCCGTCGCACTGTCCACCTTGCGCATCTTCAAGGGGAAGGCGATGTTCTCCTCGATCGTCATGTGCGGAAACAGCGCGTAGTTCTGAAACACCATCCCGATGTCGCGCTCATAGGGTGCGCCGTAAGTCACATCCACCCCATTGATCAGCATCTTCCCCTCGTCTGGCACGGCGAGGCCAGCGATCAGGCTGAGCAGCGTGGTCTTGCCCGAGCCAGAAGGCCCGAGCAAGGTCAGGAACTCGCCTTGCGCGACATCAAGGTCGGTGGGCGCCAGGGCGACGAAGTCCCCGTAGCGCTTGCACAACCCGGATATCCGGAGATCGGAAGACGGCATGGTGTGCTCTCTTCAGACCTGCATCACTTCAGGATCCAGCTGTTGAAGCGCTCTGTCACCGCCGCCTGGTTTTGGAGCCAGTACTTGGCGTTGATCTGCACGCCGTTCTTGATGTTGTCCGGGTACGTCGGGCAGTTCTTCGCAACCTCGGGCTTGATGTACTTGAAGGCCTCGGGCTGCGTGACGCCGGCCGGGTAGTACTCGGTTTGCTGCGCCATGCGCTTGGGATCGGAGGCGAACTTGATGAACTCGCGGCAGGCATCCGCATTGGGCGTGCCGGCCAGGATCGACCAGTTGTCCACGCCCCACAGGTTCTGGTTCCAGCTGATCGCCACCGGCGCGCCGTCGATCATGGCGTTCTGGGGGCGCGACACCCAGGTCGCGATCATGTCGACCTCGCCGGACGTCAGCATCTGCGTTACCTGCGCGCCGGAGTTCCACCACACGTCGATGCTGGGGCTGATCTTGTCCAGGTTGGCGAAGGCCTGATCAACATTGAGCGGGTACAGCGACGAAGTCGGCACGCCCGAAGCCATCAGGGATTCCTCGATCGTATCGAACGGGTGCTTTCGCAGTGACCTGCGACCCGGGAAATCCTTCACGTTCCAGAAGTCTGCCCAGGAGGCTGGCGCCTTGCGGCCCTTGAAGGCGTCGGTGCGATATGCCAGCACCGTGCTGTAGACGTTGGTGGCCACGCCATAGGGCGACATGAAGGCCGCCGGGATGGACATCACATTGGGATCGTTTTCGAGCCCGTGCTTTTCCAGGAAAATCTTGTCGCCCTGCGTCAGCAGCAGGATGGCTGGCTGGCTGATCTTGGCCATGTCCCAAGTGTAAGTCTTCGTCTCCACCATGCTGCGGATTTGCGCGATCGGCTCGGCATTGGCCTGAACGCCGATCACCTCGATGCCGGTCTTTTCAGTGAAGGGCCTGTAGAAACACGCACCATAGGCCGTGGTGTAAACGCCGCCGTCATCGCGCACGACAATGCGCTTGGACTGCGCGCGGGCGTAATTCAGGACAGCTGGGGCGCCGATCGCCGCCAGCCCGACAGTGGCGACTCGCAGCGCATTGCGGCGTGACGGATTCAAAATCGTGCGATCTTTCATGACAGCTCCTGATTTGGGGAAGCGGCAGCGATGGAAGGCGGCAGCAGCCGCCCGGGGTTGAACAGGTTGGCAGGGTCGAGCAGTTGCTTGATGGAACGCATCAGGCCCAGCTCGACCGGCGATTTGAAGATGGCCATCTCGCCCGTGAGCGTCTGGCCGATTCCGTGCTCCGCGCTGAAGGTGCCTCCCAGGGTGTGGCCGACTTCGTTGACGGCGTGCTTGATGCGCTGCCCCACGGCTTCGCGATCTGGCAGGGCCTCCCACTGCGGGTGGCTGAAGAATGGAATGAAGTGGACGTTGCCATCGCCCAGGTGCGCGACCACGATGATGGGCAGGCCGGGCACAATCTCGTGCACCGCCGCCGTCGCGCGCGCGATGAATTCCGGGACGGCCGACACCGGTACCGCGCTGTCGGTGGTCAGGCCCACGCCCGCTTTTTTGTTGCCTTCGGAGACACTGTGCCGCACTTCCCACATGGCCGCGCGCTGCGCGCCGGTGGTGGCGACCACGGCCTCCTCGACAAATCCACGCTCGGCGCCCTCTTCCAGCACCTGGTGCATCACCGTGGTGAGCGCTTCTTCGTTTCGCGTGTCGGCAAGCTCGACCAGCACATGCCAGTTGTGGCTAGGCGGCAGCGGCGCCCGGCGCCCGGGCATATGCTCCAGCACGATTCGCAACTGCCCCGAGTCGATCATCTCGTAAGCCGAAAGCTGGGCGCCGCACGCGGTCTGGAACAGGCCGAGCATTTCCAGCGCCGCGGCGGGGCTCGCCACCCCCATCCAGGCCACGGCATGGGCCGTGGGCAAGGGATGCAGCTTTAGCGTGGCGGCCGTGATGATGCCCAGCGTGCCTTCCGAGCCGATGAACAGATGCTTGAGATCCAGGCCCGTGTTGTTCTTGCGCAGGCGGTAAAGGCCTTCCCACACCGTGCCGTCGGGCAGCACCACTTCCAATCCCAGAATGTTGTCGCGCGTGTTCCCGTAGCGCAGAACGCCCGTACCGCCGGCGTTGGTGGCGATATTGCCGCCGATCTGACACGAGCCTTCGGCGCCCAGACTCACCGCGTAAAGGCGCCCGGCAGCGGCCGCGGCCTGCTGCACGGTGGCGAGCACGCAACCCGCTTCGACTTCGATCGAATTGTTGGCGGCATCCAATGAGCGGATGCGGCGCATGCGCGAAAGATTCACGATCACCGGCGCTGGCCCCGCCGCTTGCGGCACCGCGCCGCCACACAGGCTGGTGTTGCCGCCCTGAGGCAATACCGGAACGCCGGCGCGGACGCAGGCGCGCACTACGGCAGCCACTTGATCCGTGCTGGAGGGCAGCACAACGCACGCTGCCGTGCCGGCGTAGCGCCCACGCCAGTCTTCGACGAAACCCGCGAGCTCACGCCTGTCGTGGAGCACCGCGTCCGCGCCCAGTAGACCCTGGAGATCCTCAATAAGTGTCATCAGTTCTTCGATATGTCGAATCTACTTGGAATTTAA
>CAITPF010000231.1 GCA_903894155.1 uncultured beta proteobacterium
ACAGGTTGCACAGACCACTGCGCCGCCTTTGGCGATTTCCTCGGCCGCCTTTACGGCCGGGCGCGGACCCATCGGCTGCCTGCCCGCGACGCATCCGAGCCGCGAAGGGGCATCGCAAAAATGCAAAGACCACCCGAAGGTGGCCGCTGTGTAGCCGGAGTAAACACGGCTAAGTCTTGTCGTAGAAGACCACGCCAACCCGATCGATATGATCGATCAACTCTTGGTTATCGAGCATCGAATAGACGGACAGATCAATGACAAGCGGCAATAACAGGTCATCCAGTGCATTTGCAATATCGGCGAGAACGTCGCCATTGATGTCGGGGCCGAACAGGGTCAGATCGATATCCGATCCAGGTTTAAAATTACCCTTGGCTCTTGATCCGTACAGCACTGCGCTCTCAACCGGCGGAAAGCTGGCCAGGACTTGCCGAATCCCTGCGACTGTTGCGGGGCTTAATCCCGAGTTCACGTTGAGGCGTCCGATTTGGCAATCAGGCTTTCAAGATGAATTGCAAGTGCCTGGAATGCAGGATAGAAGTCGACAAGAATCTTTTCAGCCACATCACGGGCAACCGCGAGGTTGTAGGTGTGTGACGTTTGATTGCGTGCCTGGATCATCCTCATCCAGGCATCGCCATCTTTCACCAGCCCATTTTGAAATGCCAGGCGGCTCGCATCCCGCGAGCCCACAAGATCTGAAATCCCCTGGTATTCAAGATAGTCTTTAAGAACTTTCCATCCGAGTTCGTGCGTGAATTCGAATGCCTGAATTAGGCCTTGCTGCTCAAGATTTGTCAGCGCACGCACCCGAGAAAGTTCCACCGCCTCAGTCAACGCAGAAAGCGCACTAAGGAAGTTGCGAAAACGCTGCTTCCATCGGATATCTTGCTGCATTGGCGTCCCTTGTTGCGCTCAAATACCTTCGGACAGGTGTCGATAAGTTTACCCTGAGCGATTGCGTCTGCAATAAAAGACGTCCCACTTTTTGAGTGAGGCTGATGAGATTTCTTGGTCGTTCGATTTGGTCTGCCAAGGCCACCATGTCCGTCAAAACTGAATCCTGACCCCGATGTTGCCTCCCGCCAGGACCTGGCCGCTGCGCGCTTCGGCCGTCACGCCTGCGTAGGCGAAGGCGTTGTCTGCGAACTTCACGGTGCCGTACATGCCGGCCTGGACGAATGCCGTTCCGGCGCTTGGCGTGTTGATCGCGGTGGTCATGCCGGCGAGCGAGGCGTTGAGCTGCGGGTTGAGCACGTTGGTTGAATCCACGCCCAGGCCTACGTTCACGCGGTAGGTGGTCTGCTCCTTGATCGGGTCGAGCGCCTTGGAGCCTGCAGCGACTCCGATCACGCCACGCACGCCGTTGCCGTTGAAACTGTTGACGGTGAGCGCAGACGCGGCCGAGCCTTCGTTGAACCCGTTCTGGTTGACCTGCTGCCAGGTTGCACGGATGTAGGGTGTCACACGTGACTCTGCCAGGTCGATCGGCAGGTTCAATCCAAGACTCACCAGCGCGTCGTTGCCCAGTACGTTCTTCGCCTGCAGCCCGGTCGTGATCCCGGTCGCGTCGTTGCGCGAGTTGTTGGTCGAGTTGAACCCGTAGCTCGCCATCGCATCGACCACGAACTGCTGGACAGGCAACTTGCCGTACAGGAAGAGGCTGCCTTGCTGGACAGTGCCGGAGCCCTGACTTGCCGAGACGTTGGTGTTCGAGAGCGCCACGCCGCCACCCGCCTTGGTGCCGGCTTCTGAATACATGTCCACGCCCACGACTGCCTGCACGAGGTTGCTCGACCAGCCACCGGAGTTGCTGTCGCTTGCGCGGTTGCCGTACTGGTATGCGACTTCGCCCCAGGCGGCACCGTTGGACATCGACATGCCGCCGGATCCCGAGGCGTAGGGATTGACGTTGGGGTTGGAACTCATGCCCGCGGTGGGCTGGCCACCGGGGTTGCTGGCGCTGATCGCGGTGTTATTAATGGCGGCCATGGCACCTGCCATGACGGGGGTGGTCATGGTGTCGCCCAGGCGCGAGATCACTGCCTGCTGGATGCGCTGGGAGGTCTGGGGCACCACGGCAAGCGTCGCGCCATAGATCTCACCGGCCATCCCCTGCGTGAAGGACGGCAGGCTTGCCAGCGAATGGCCCGAGGCGGTGTACAGCAATGCGTCCTGGGCCGAAGTCGAGGTGCTCGCCTGGTTGGCCACCACCATCTTGTCCAGGGCGCTGGCCACGGACTGCGCGTTCTTGTTGCCAGACGCTGACGCCACCGCTGTGTTGAACGAGGCGGGGATTACTGCGAGATCCAGGCTGTTGCTGCTGTTGTAGTTGTAGAACGAGATGAACTGCGTGGCGGGATCGAGGCCCGTCGGTTGCGTAAGCGTGGTGAACTTGCCGGTGATGCCGCCATCGGCTGTGAGGATGCGGAACTTGTCGCCCACGACTGGCACGTAAGGCGCGCTGCCGTAGCCGGATTCGGACGGGCTGAACAGGTTCTGGAGCCTAGGCGTCAGCGTTGCGCCAGGGTTGATCGTGACGCTGGCGCCCGCGACCTGCAGGAACGAGTAGTAGCCGGTGGCACCCACCGGGGACGTTGCGCTCGCTTGCGCACGACCCGCGATGTCCTGCTGGTAAGTTGCGCCTGCGTTGAAGGTGATCGGCTGCGTCAGTGCGAGGTAGCCCGGCGAGTTGCCGGGGTGCAGATTGCCCGCCACGGTGACGGGCGCGCCGATCGTGCCGGTACCGGACAAAGAACTACCAGACGCGATAAAGATCGCGCCGGTGCCAAGTGGCGAGGACCCTTCAATCGACACCGTGGTGTTGTCGCTGACGGTGGTGCCGCCTGAGTAGGTGCTGGCGCCGCCGAGCACCAGCGTGCCACCGCCATTGAATGTCATCGGCCCCGTGCCCGAAAGGCCGCCCGTCATCGTGGCCGAGCTGCCCGAGGGCGTCGTGATCGTGCCGCCCGCCGAGGTGACCGTGAAAGGCTGTGCAGTATTCGCGCCCGAGGTCAACGCGAGGGTGCCGCCGGCGAACACCGGATTGGTGGTCACGCCGATGCTGGCAAGGCTGGACGTGTCGCCCTGCGTCATGTTGGTCGGTTGCGGAGCGGGGGTCGGAGTGGGCGTCGGCGTCGGCGTGGGGTTGGGGGCGGGCGAAGAGCCGCCGCCACCACTACTTGGCGCTGTCACGACAAGGTCCCAGATCGTGGGTGAGCCGCCTTCCGGGGACAACGTCCAGTTCAGCCCGCTGACCGTGCCGCCGACCTGGTTCGTGAAATTCGCCGACGCAAACCCCGACAGAACAGCCACGTAGGTGTTGACCACGAGCGTTGAGGTGGGTGCGACGCCGAAAGTGGTCGTGCCTGTCAGGGAAGAACCCGACAATTTGCCATAGGCGCTGGCGCTGTTGACGATCACGTTGTAATTGGTCGGAAGTGCACCGGTGTAGGTCAGGGGCGTCCCGCCGCCTTGCGCGTTGTTGAGCGTGATGATGTTGCGGGTGTTCTGGATGCCATTGCCCTGGGGGGCCGTGATCGATCCCGTATTGGTCAGTGTCGTGATCGTGCCAAGGTTGTTGATGCCCTGCGTATCCCCGGTGATCGAACCTGCGTTCGTGATCGAGGAAATAAATCCTTCGTTTCTGATCGTCGCACCGTGGGCCACAGTAATGGCGCCGCCGACGCCGTTATAGATGCCATCCACCGAGCCCTGGATGATGCCGGTGTTGTAAATGGTTAACGACGTCCCGGCTGTACTGGAAATCGTGCCGAGGTTGTAAATGCCATACTGGCTGCCCGACCCTCCCAGCGCCCAGCTATTGCTGATCGTCGTGCCGAAGTTGCCATCTGTGGAAATGAGGCCACCAGCGGCGTTATAAATACTCGCGCTGCTACCGGTGAGATTTCTCGTGTTATTGATCGCGATGCCAAATGACGCCGAAATGGTCCCTGCGTTGTAAATGCCATAGGTCGCACCAGCACCACCGATTGTCCCTGGTTGATTATTTTGAATGGCATCGCCACCCCAGGAGTTCGTGATTATCCCGGCGGCATCGTTCAGGATGCCGGCGTTTGACCCTGTAATCGTGCCCGTGTTCAAGATCGTGACGGGCCCCCCGCCGTCAATCGTGCCATTGTTGTAGATGCCATTGACAGAGAGCAGTTGACCAACCTGCCCGATGGTGCCGCTGTTGGTGATTGCACCGATGAATCCGGTATTTCCGATGGCGTGACCCTGGGAGGCACCGATTGATCCCGTATTGGTCAGCGCGTTGATCGTACCGGTGCTCGTGTTGATGACGCCTCCTGTCACCCCCGAGATCGAACCCGCGTTTGTGATCGAGGAAATCCCTCCGGCGTTATTGATCGCGATGCCGCTGAGCGACGAAATCACACCGCTTTCGCCGTTATAGATGCCATCCAGATCGCCGTTGACGTAAGAATCTGAATTGTTGTTTATTGTTACGCCGGTTGATGAAAGCGATGTATTGCTGATGGTTCCCTGGTTATAAATGCCGTACTGGGTGCCGGATCCACCCAGCAGGTTGGCATTGAGGATCGCGAATCCAGGATCGCTATTCGTGGAAATGAGGCCGCCAGCGGCGTTGTAGATGGCCGCGATGCTGCCCATGATGGGGCCGCTGCTTGCGATCGCGAAGCCGGCACCAGAGATCGCTCCGGCGTTGTAGATGCCATAGGCCGCCCCGGATCCACCGATGACCCCGCCAAAATTAAAAATATTGACGCCGCCAAAGGTATTGGTGATCAACCCGGCGGTATCGTTCATGATTCCAGCGTTCGAGCCGGTAATAAGACCAAGGTTCCCGATCGCACCGTAGGTTGGGCTGGAAATCGTGCCGTTGTTATAAATCCCGTTGACGGAAAGCGTTCCACCAAGCGCACCAATGGTGCCGGCGTTGGTGATTGCGACACTGCCGTTGGTCGTCGCGATGATCGTCGAACCCGTGCCATTCTGGATCCCAGCGGTTCCACCGTAAACCCTGGCGTCGGTGTTGACAATAAAGCCTTTCCTGTCGATGACGCTGCCCGGGCTGTTGTAAAGGCCGTACAGGTTTATGCCGGTCCAGGTTGCGTTGCTGGAAACGTCCAGCGTGTGAACCGTGGAGTTATTCTGAACAGCCGTATCGGTTCCCACCGTATCGCGATACGACAAGTTGGAGCCACCCGGCGGATCAATGACTACCCCTGTTAAGGCAAAGGCACACTGTGAAACCAGCGCGCTGGCAAAGAGAATGAACAACTGATTTGTGCGTTGAAGCATCGCGCAATCCCTCGATAACTCGAAGGATTGCGGGACTCAGTCAACTTCTCTGAATGAGAAGGACGCCGCTCATTTGTGTTTTAGCGTTTCGCCATGACAAATGTCCCCATACGCTTATCCTACGCGATTGTTTTGACATTGCGCAGCAAAACCCTAACTATATTTTTACGCATCAAGGCTGAAGCCGGCGATTCTTTCGATTCGCACCCTCAAATTGCACACCTGACGTCGTGGTTTACGGATAAAACCCCGATTGCGTCGCTTCAGGATCTCGCCGCGCGGATCGCCCGCACGCATTCGGACACCAGCGCCGGGCCCCGGTAGATCAGGCCGCTGTAGAGCTGCACGGCATTGGCCCCTGCGCGAATCTTCTCCACGGCATCCGCGCCACACATCGTGCCCCCGGCGCCGATGATCGCCATCTCCGGCCCCACGCGCTGGCGCAAGCGCGCAATCACGCCGACAGACCGGGCACGCACCGGCGCCCCGGAAAGGCCGCCGGCCTCGGCCCCGTTGGGCAATCCCTCAACCCCGGTGCGGTCAAGCGTGGTGTTGGTTGCGATGACCCCATCGATGCCGTGTCGCGTCACGACATCAGCGATGACGTCGATCTGCGACTCATCCAGATCGGGCGCGATCTTGATGACGAGCGGCACGCGGCGCCCGTAGCGATCCGCGAGCGCCAGGCGGCGGCCCTGCAACTGCCCAAGCAGGTCGCCGAGTTCATGCTCGCCCTGCAGGGCCCGAAGGTTCTTGGTGTTGGGCGACGAGATGTTGACTGTCACATAATCGGCGTGCGGATAGACGGCATCGAGCCCGATCAGGTAATCGTCGGCAGCCCGCTCGATCGGCGTATCGGCGTTCTTGCCGATGTTCAGTCCCAGCACGCCACCGCTCTTTCGCCAGGTACTGCGCTGCACGTTGGCCAGGAAAGCGTCGAGCCCCAGGTTGTTGAAGCCGAAACGGTTGATCAGGCCCTGCGCCTGCGGGATGCGAAAGAGCCGCGGCTTGGCATTGCCCGGCTGCGGTCGCGGGGTCACCGTGCCGACCTCGACAAAACCGAAACCAAGGCTGCCCAACGGATCGATGTGAGCGCCGTTCTTGTCCAGGCCCGCCGCCAGCCCGACCGGATTGGGCAGGGCGAGCCCCATGAGGGTGATCGGGTCGAGCACCTGCGTTGACATCAGGGCGCGCGTCGGTGCGAAATCGTAGGCGCGCTGCAGCATGCCCATCGTGACTTCATGCGCGCGCTCGGGATCCATCGAAAACAGGATGCTGCGCGCCAGGGGGTAGGCTCGGAAAAGTATCGACATGCGGGGCCGCTTCAGGAATCAGTTGCTTGAGGGATGCCGGCAGGTGACGCGTTGCGCCAGTGTCCTGCGACGCGATATTGCGCTGGCCTGAACGCGGCCTTGTACGCCATCTTGGCGCTGTCCTGAATCCAGTAGCCGAGATAGAGCCACGGTAATTTCAGTTGCTGGCACTGTCGCAATTGCCAGAGGATGCTGTAGGTGCCGAGGCTGCCGCGCGCATCCGGATCGTAAAAGGTGTAGACAGACGAAAGACCACGTTCGAGCACGTCGACGATCGAGACCATGCGCAGCGCGCCATCTGCATCGCGAAACTCCACCAGGCGCGTGTTCACGCGGCTCGCGAGCAGGAACTGGCTGTACTGGGTGCGGCTGTCTTCGTCCATGCCGCCGCCGGGGTGGCGCTCTCGCTGGTATCGGGCATAGAGCGCGAAGTGTTCGGGTGCCCAGTTGAGTTCGGTCACCAGCGCGCGCAGGTCCTCATGACGTTTCCAGGCGCGACGCTGGCTGCGGTTGGCGATGAATTCGGCCGCATCGACCCGCACGGGCACGCAGGCGCGGCACTCGTCGCAGTGCGGCCTGTAGGTGAACAGGCCGCTGCGGCGAAAGCCCTGGTCGATGAGCTCCGAATACGTATCGGTATTGATCAGGTGCCCGGGCGCCGCGACCTGCGATCGCGCCTGTCGATCGGGCAGATAGCTGCAGGGATACGGAGCCGTTGCATAGAACTGCAATGCGGAAAAGGGGAGTTCCTGGATTCGGCTCATCGGGGATCGTCGTTAGGTCGTCGGTGCTCGTACGCTGAACGTCCGTCGATCTTACCAAAACGCGCGCAACGCCCGTATCGGAAGATCAGGGATGCCAGGCAATGCGCCGGATCCGGCAACAGCATTGACGTCCCGGCCGTGATGCATGGCGGGGCTTGTCGCGCACCCGGTCAACTCAGTCGCCCGCGTGCAGAACACCCTCGGCGTCGAGCCACCCTCGCGACCATGCGATTGACGGCAGGCTGGCCGCGTGCCTGACATGGGCGAGAAACGCTTCGCGCGTAACCGGTTTTGCGCCAAGGCTGGCGAGGTGGGATGTCTCCATCTGGCAGTCGATCCACCGGACACCTTGCCGATCGAGGAAGCGCACCAGGTGCGCGAGCGCAATCTTGGAGGCATCGCGGGCGAGCGAAAACATCGATTCACCGAAGAACATGTGCCCAAGGCTGATGCCGTAGAGCCCGCCGGCGAGTTGTCCGTCGATCCAGGTCTCGATGCTGTGCGCCTGCCCCGCGCGGTGCCAGCGTTCATACGCAACCATCATCTCCGCGGTGATCCAGGTGCCGGGCTGGTCGTCGGTGCTCTTGCGCGCGCAGGCGTGCATGACGTCCGGGAACGCCGAATCCACCCGCACCACGGTCGTGAAGTCGCCACACTGGTGAGCCCGTGCAATCTGCCGCAACCGCTTGCGCAGGCTGTGCGATGGATGAAAATCGTCCACGCGCAACACCATGCGCGGATCCGGCGACCACCAGAGAATCGGCTGCCCATCCGAGTACCACGGGAAGATGCCCTGCGCGTAGGCCGCCCTCAGCCGTGCAAGCGAGAGATCGCCGCCCGCGGCCAGCAACCCGGGCGGGTCCTCCAGGGCCAGGTGCCCAGGCGGGAATGACGCTGTGCCATCGAGCCAGACCAATTCCACGATCGTCGCGCCCGACGGGCTTCAGGGCTTGTGATGATTGACGTTCAGGGCGTAATGATGCGGCCCGAACTTGCCTGACTCCAGATCCCGCAGGTAGTGGCGCAAGGTGGTCGAAACCGACCGGAAAGACAGGTCATCCCAGGGGATTTCGTCCAGACCGTACCAGCGCGCCTCGATCGTTTCGGGCCCGGGATCCATGTCGGGGCTGAGCGCCTCGGCCAGGAAGAAGACATGCACCTGATCGACATGGGGGATGTCGATCACCGTGTACATGTGGCCGATTTCAATGCGCACGCCAGCTTCCTCGGTGGTTTCACGCTCGGCACCCTGCGCGATGGTCTCCCCGAGCTCCATGAAGCCTGCGGGCAACGTCCAGGTCTTTGAGCGCGGTTCGATGGCGCGCAGGCACAACAACACCTTGCCCTGCCAGACGGGGAGTGTACCGACGACCATACGCGGGTTCTGGTAGCTGATGGCGCCGCACTTTTCGCACAGGTCGCGCTCGCGGTTGTCGCCCGGCGGGATCCGCCGCGTGCTCGGTGATCCGCACTGCCCGCAGTAGTTTTGCAGGCGTGGCGCGGGAAAGAAGAAATCCGGATCGTTGTTCATACGCATTATTTTAAAGGCAGTTCGTGTCCCCTGGGTTGCAGGGCGCCATCAGGCGGTGCGCCGAACGCCTTTTGCCTGGTGGCGAACAGGGCGCCCACGAACAGCATGCCGGCCGATATCATGAGACCGAGCCTGAGGCCCCCCGGGCCGTCGGAAATCCAGCCAACGACGGTGGGCCCGAAGATCTGTCCGGCGGCAAAGATGGTCGTGAAGGCCGAAATGCCGCGCGCCCACGATTGCGCGGGCAGGTTGTGCCGTACCAGCATCGTCGTGGATGCGACGACGGAAAGGAACACCGATCCGAAGAGCAATCCCGAGGCAAAAATGGCGATCACGCCCGCCGTGCTCGCGGGGACGAGCGCCGGGATCAGCGTGGCGATCCCGCAAAGCGCGTTGAGAATGGCCAGTGATTCGCCGCCTTTGAAATGATCCAGCATTCGGGCCCAAAGTGCGGATGACGCAATGACGCCTACCCCGAGCAATGCATAGAAGGCAGTGATCGTGCCGCCCGACAGCCCGAGTTCGCCCAGACGCGCGACGACGAAAGTCATGTAGCCGATGTACCCCATGCCGAACATGACGTAGGCGGCGAGGCCGGCGGTCATGTTGCCGAGCGCAAAGGGCCTGGCGCTCGCGTGTGCCGTGGGGGCCTGGGGCACGCAGCGTGCGGCGCGCATGAACCAGGCAGCCACCGCGCAGGCCAGTCCAAGCGCAATCCAGGCCAGTTGCCACGTGTGCGCCATGCCCGCTCGCGCTGCCAGGGCCAGGATCGGAGGCACGCCCAGCGCACAGATCACGATGCCGATGCCGGCGCCGCCGTAGTAGATGCCGAGCAAGAGTCCCGCCCGCTGCGGGTGCTGCGCCCCCCACCGCGCGGCGAGCACCCCGCCTGTCACGAAAGTCCATGCGCTGGCGATCCCGGCGATCAGGCGCTGGCCCATCAGGAGCATCGTGTCGGTGGCGAGCCCGGAGAGCATCATGAATACGGCGGCCACGAGCGCGCCGAAGATGAGCAGGGTTGCCGCGCGCATCCGGGCAAAGAGCAGCGGGGTCATCAGCGCGCCGATGAAATAACCCAGCGCGTTGGCAGTGTTCATCCCGCCGGCCAGGGCGTACGACCAGCCGAGGTCTGCGCGCATGGGCGGCAACAGCAATCCGTAGGCAAAGCGCGTAATGCCGAGCGACACGGCAGCGCCCAGCGACAGCGCGAGCGCAACCGCAATCGGGGACCCGCCCGATTTGGGATCAGACATGACCGGCTGTCGGGTTCGCGATGAATCCCATGCGTGCGGGAATGTCGGCGGCGGGGCACCGGCTGAGCGGTGCGCCCTGCGTCTCGGGGACAACCTCGGTTACGGCACGGGCAAACTGCGCGCGCATTAACCGCATTGATGGTTCGGGCCCGGACGTCGCGGCGGAATCTTCCAGAACTTCGAGCAACGTGCGTGCGTTTGCGTCCACGAGAAAATCCGCCAGCGCCGGCAGATCCCGGTCGTCGACGCGTCCCGGCCCCAGATCCGTGCCTGCATAGAGGTTGCCTGCGTCGTCGGCGATCCAGTCATCCACGCGCGTCACGTCGAGCCCGTTGTGCGTCGAGAGCATGCCGGTGCCAGGGTCAAACCGGATAATGTAGGGCGCTGCATCCAGTCGCGCGTAGACGCGCTGCGGGCCGTTCTGGAAGTACCACGCGCCGTGCGCATCGCGCGCGTAATTGCGGTCGATAAACCGGAGGATTTGCACGTTGGCGATGGATTCGCCGGGCCCCCCGCGTGCGGCGTCGCCCAACGGATGCAGGCGCCAGAGCCCACGACAATTGAGAGATAGCCATCCGGTCACGGAGGGCACGTCTGGCCAACGCGCGATGGCGTCGAGTACGGATTGGTCCATGCAGCACCTGATATCCCGCGCCGGCACACGCTCGGGCACGCTGCGCCTAATTTACCCGAAGGGATGACGACGCAGGTCGACGCAGCACAAACCACAGCAGGCTCGCGGCCTGCAGCGCGGCCAGGCAAAGGAAGGCGCTGGTCAGGGCGGCATCGCGCGGGTTGCCGAACGAAATGAACAGGTCCACCATCAGGCCGATGCCCCACTGCACGATAAAGGCACCGCTGAAGCTCACCAGGTTGAACGTGGTCAGGATCCGCCCCGCGAGGTGGCGTGGAAACGCGGTCGCGGTCTGGGTCTGCATCAGGACAACGGCCGGTATGCCGGGCGCCAGCAACAACCAGAGGATCCACGCCTCGCGCGCGCGCCAGAAGACGATCAGGCAAAGGCAGGAAACAACCCAGATGAAACCCAGCAGCGACTGGCGCGCCAGCGGCAGGCCCAGTCGCTCCAGACGAGGGCTGAACAGGCTCATCGCAACGTAGCTGGCCAGCAGGGCGCTATTGAATGCCAGTAGCGCATCTCCCGCTTCCATGGTCGTGAGCCCGAGCACCTGCGTCATCCAGGGTCCCGTCCAGAGTGTCTGCAATGCAGCCAGGCCACCCGAAAAAAAGATCGAAGTCGGGATCACCCGCAGCATGGTGGGGTGGCTGATCAGGCGGATGAACCCGGCCGGCGCCGCGCCTTCAGGCGTTGGCGCGGAATGCCTGTCCTGGTCGCCTGTGAAACTGAAAATCGCTACCGCGCCGAGGATCAGCAATCCGGCGGCCACCGCGAACACCCCCCGCCACCCGATCCAATGCGCAAGTGTGAGCGTGGGCTGCGTCGCGGCGAGCGCGCCGAGCGTGCCGGAAATCAGCATCCAGAGGGCAAGCTGCGATTGTCTTTCGGTCGGGTAGCATCGGCGGAAGTACGAATAGGGCGCCATCAGGCAGCCCGCTACGCCAACGCCGATTAACAGGCGCCCGGCCGAAAGCGTCCAGAGCGAGCTCCCGAGCGAGACGATCAGCGCGCCCAAGGCGCTCACCAGCAGTAACGTCGATTCCGTGCGACGCGCGCCAAATTTGTCCAGGGCGATCCCAAGCGGAATCTGCATCGCGGCGAACGCCAGGAAAAACGCCGATGTGAGCCACCCCAGGCTGCCCGCAGAGAGTTGCAGATCCGCCGCCAGCAGGGGGGCGAGCGCGGCGTTGACCGATCGCAATGCGTATGAAACGAAATAGGCGCCGGCAAAGCTCAGAAAGATGCGCATTGAAATCGCGCGCGTACGCGTTGCCGTCTGTGACATGCACTTCAACCTGTCCGCATTGGTGCCACCAAGGGAAAACCCTAGCCCGTATTTCCCTTAATGGCGGACTGATAAATGTAACGCAAGTTAACAGCTGGCTTCATAATGTTGTCCGACAAACCACGTCGTCCCACATACCATTCCTGGGCTGCACCGGAGAAAATTCCATGACCCAACTGACCGTCAACGGCAAACAACACACTCTCGATGTCGATCCCCAGACCCCGCTGCTCTGGGTGCTGCGCGATCACCTCGGGTTGACCGGCGCCAAATATGGCTGCGGCATCGGCGTCTGCGGCGCGTGCACGGTGCTGGTCGATGGTCTGCCACTGCGATCCTGTGCGATGCCGGTTTCCGGGCTCGAGGGCAAGAAGATCGAAACCATTGAGGGCCTTGCCGTCGACGGCAAGCTGACCAAGGTGCAGCAGGCCTGGGTAGAAAACCAGGCGCCCCAGTGCGGGTACTGCCAATCGGGCATGGTGATGGCGGCCACCGCGCTGCTGCGGGATAAGCCGCAGCCGACCGATGCCGATATCGATGCTGCCATCACCAATATCTGCCGCTGCGGTTCCTTTCAGGAAGTCCGCGCCGCGATCCATTCCGCTGCCAAGGCCTGAGGAAGACACCATGAACGCTCGTATCCCCAACCTCTCCCGTCGCCAGTTCATCGTTGGCTCGGCTACTGCGGGCGCCGGTCTGGCGCTCGGCATCGCGATGCCGCTGGTTCCGCGTCTGGCCGCCGCGCAAACCCCGCTCGCGTCGCCTGAAATTGGCGCCTGGGTGGTGATTCAGCCCGACGATGCCGTCATCGTGCGCGTGGTGCGCTCCGAGATGGGCCAGGGCACGATCACCGGGCTCGCGCAAATGGTCGCCGAAGAGCTCGAGTGCGACTGGGGCAAAGTCAGAGTCGAATACCCGACGCCGGGCGAAAGCCTCAGGCGCAAGCGGATCTGGGGTGACTTTGCCACTGGCGGCAGCCGCGGGATCCGAACCTCCGAACAATACGTGCGCAAAGGCGGTGCTGCCGCGCGCATCATGCTCGTTGAGGCCGCCGCGCAGAAGTGGGGCGTGCCCGTTGCCGAGTGTATGGCTGCCAACAGCGTGATCACCCACAAGCCCAGCGGGCGCACCGTCCGGTTTGGCGAAGTGGCCGATGCGGCCGCCAAGCTCGAAGTGCCCAAGGACATCACCCTCAAGAGCCCCAAAGAGTGGAAGATCATCGGCAAGCCGCTTGATCGCATCGATGGCGTGGCTGACAAGGTCACCGGCCGCCAGATATACGCGATCGACCTGAAGTTGCCCGGCATGCTCGTGGCCAACATTCGCGAATGCCCGGTGTTCGGCGGCAAGGTCAAGAGTTTCGACGCGACCAAGGCCCAGGCGATGCCTGGCGTCAGGAAGGTCGTGCAGGTGGGCGACACGGCCGTCGCAGTCGTGGCCGATACGTTCTGGCAGGCCAAGACCGCGCTGGACAATGTCGCGATTGTCTGGGATGAGGGCCCCAACGCGAAGGTGTCAAGCGAAACGATCCACAAGATGCTCGAGGAAGGCCTGACCGCCGAGCAGGCCTTCGTCGGCAACCAGCGGGGCGACATCAAGGCCGCGCTTGCAGGCGCGGCGAAGAAGCACGAGGCGGTCTATTTTTATCCGTTCCTCAACCACGCCACGCTCGAACCCCAGACGACCACTGCAAAATGGACTCCCGAGCGCTGCGAGGCGTGGGTGCCGACGCAGGATGCCGAGACTTCGCTCGCCGCGGTCATCGCGGCCTCCGGCTTGCCTGGCGAAAAATGCGATGTCTACAAGATCAATCTCGGGGGCGGGTTCGGGCGCCGCGGCGCATTCCAGGATTTCGCGGTGCAGGCTGTCCTGATCGCCAAGCAGATGCCCGGCATACCGGTCAAGCTGATCTGGACGCGTGAAGAGGATATGACGCAGGGCCGCTACCACCCGGTCATGATGTGCAAGCTGACTGGCACATTCGACGCCAATAAAAACCTCACCGGGCTGCACATGCGCTTGTCGGGCCAGTCGATTCTTGCCGCCGTGCGCCCGGCCGTCGTCGAGCAGCAGAAGGGCCGTGATCCGCTTGTTTTCCAGGGCGTGTTCGATGGAACCGAGCATGGAATCGGTTACGAATTCCCGAACCTGCTGGTCGACCACGCGATGCGCAACACCCACGTGCCGCCAGGATTCTGGCGCGGGGTGAACGCCAACCAGAACGCGATCTTCATGGAATGTTTCATGGATGAACTGGCCGATACGGCTGGCGTGGATCCGGTCGAGTTCCGGCGCAAGTTCATGGCCAAGTACCCGCGCAATCTGGCGACGCTCAATGCCGTGGCTGACGCGATCGGCTGGACCAAGCCCGCGCCGGCGGGCGTGTTCCGCGGCGTCGCGCAAATGAAATGCTTCGGCAGTTACGTGGCCGCTGCGTGCGAGCTATCCGTGACCAACGGTACGGATGTCAAGGTCCATCGCATCGTCGCCGCGACGGATTGCTCCTATGCCGTCAATCCCGCGCAAATTCGACGCCAGGTTTCGGGTTCGTTCGTGTACGGGCTATCCGCGCTGTTCGAGCAGGAGTGCACGGTCAAGGATGGCCGCATCCAGCAGACCAACTTCAATGATTTCGGCTCGATGCGCATCGCGCAGATGCCCAAGGTCGAGGCGATCATCATCGAGGGTGGCGGCGAAGAATGGGGCGGCGTGGGCGAGCCGACGATCTGTGTTGCGGCGCCTGCGGTCCTGAACGCGATTTTCCGGGCGACCGGCAAGCGCTACCGGACCGTGCCGCTCAAGAACGCCGGGCTCAAACTCGTGTAATCGCCGTGTTGGACTGGAGGGCGGTGGTGGCCTGGGCAGCGTTGCTTGCGCTGCCGCTCGCCGCGCCCGCACAGGCGCTGGTCGACGGGGAGATGGCCGTCTCGCTGACCAGCCAGCCGGGAGACCCGGTGCGCGGAAGGCAAATCGTCCTGAACCGCCAGACCGGGCTTTGCCTGCTGTGCCATCAAGGCCCCTTCCCCGAGGAGCGATTTCAGGGGACACTGGGGCCAGAGCTTTCCGCAAGCGTCGCAAAGCTGTCTGCCGGGAGGATTCGGGCCCAGCTCGTCGACGCAAGGCAATTCAATCCGAAGACCATCATGCCGCCGTATTTCCGCACCGATCGTCTGAACCGCGTCGCCTCACAGTTTGCGGGGCGCACGCTGCTCGAGGCGCAGGAGATCGAGGACGTGGTGGCTTTCCTCATGACCCTGAAAAAATGACGACCCGACGACGACAGTTCATCGCAGCCGTGGGCGCGCTCGGCATACTGCCCTGGCGCATGGCACAGGCCACGCCGGCCGAGGCGGCCGAGGCGATCCGCGCGGCGGTGGGATCGGCGCTGGTCAAAAACGGCAAGGTCAGCGTGCAGATTCCACCGCTAGTCGAGAATGGCAATCTTGTCCCGTTGAAGGTCTCCGTCGATAGCCCGATGACGGCCGATGACTACGTCAAGGCGATTCATGTGATTGCGGAAGGCAACCCGCTGCCCAATGTCATCAGCTTCTTCCTCGGGCCGCGCGCTGGCAGGGCGGAGGTTTCAACCCGCATCCGCATGGCGGAATCCCAGCGCATCTGGGTGGTCGCGCAAACGAGCACCGGTTTGTGCTGGCAAGGGTCGGCCGAGTCACTGGTGACGTTGTCTGCCTGCACGGAGATGATCTGATGGCGACCACTTCCCGCACCATTGTCCGGATGCCCCGCGAAGCGACCCGCGGCGAACTCGTCGAGATCACGGCGATCGCGCAGCACGATATGGAATCCGGGTTTCGTTCGACCGAGCGGGGCGAGCGCATCCCGCGCGACATCATTCGTGAATTCATCTGCACCTACAGCGGCGTCGAGGTGTTCCGCGCGCAACTTCATCCGGGCGTTGGTGCCAACCCGCTGATCACCTTCAACACCATCGCAACGGAAAGCGGCGAGCTCGAGTTCACCTGGAAGGGCGACAACGATTACTTCGCCCAAAGCCGGATGCCCCTGACGGTCGCCTGAGCCAACAATGCGAATCGCGGCCCGTCTGCTGCTCGCGGCCTCGCTCTGCAGCGCTATCTGTACCGCGCTCGCGGAGCAACCTGCTGCAGCTGCGTCGGCCGAGCCGGCTTCCCGGGTGATGGGAGCACCTGGCGCGCGAAAGGTCGATTCAATCGATGCCTCGCGCGCAGAACGCGTGTCCGGGTACGCGCAGATGTCGCGCGACATCCAGGCGATGCAGGATGACCCGGCGGTGAACCCGGCAACGTTCTGGCTGCTTGATGGACAGACCCTCTGGGAGCAGCCGGCGGGCGAGAAAAAGGCGTCGTGCTCGTCGTGCCATGGGGATGCGGCCCAGTCAATGAAGGGCGTTGCCGCCCGTTACCCACTCGTGCGAGAGGGCAGAATCGTCAATCTGGAGGCGGCGATCAATGACTGCCGCACGCAGCGTCAGGGTGCACCCGCGCTGGGCTACGAGAGCAAACCGTTGCTGGCGCTGACAACCTACGTGGCCAGTCAGTCGCGCGGCATGCCGATCGTGGTCGAGGAAACGCCGGATAACCGCGAGCGGCTGACCGCAGGTCGAGCACGCTTTGATCAGCGGCTCGGGCAACTGAACTTATCCTGTGCGCAATGCCACGTCGAGAATGCCGGCCTCAAACTTGGCGGCAGCGTCATTCCCCAGGGGCACCCGACGGGCTATCCGTTGTATCGCCTTGAGTGGCAATCGGTCGGTTCGCTGGCCCGCCGGTTGCGTAACTGCGTTTCCGGGGTGCGCGCCGAGATGTGGCCGGCGGGCTCACAGGAATTGCTCGAATTGGAGCTCTACCTGGCTTGGCGCGCGAGGGGAATGACAATAGAGACCCCCGCGGTCAGGCCTTGACCCCCCCACTCCCCCCCCCCAATAAGTAAAAACAACTTAGATTCAAATAGAGATATTGTTTCAAATTGCTCTGGATCAGCAGGCAGAAAATATATTTGTCATGGATATGATTCACATCTGGTATGGTGCAGGGGTCTGGCGGGATCAATTCAAATCAACAAAATCGCAGCCTTCGCAATTTGCAACTGAGGAGACAAACTTGGCGGCCTGGTGGCGTGGGGTGCGTGCGATTGTTTTTTCTCCAGATTACGGGCCATTTATCGTAATCCCGGTCGCGTGGGCGATTGCGTGGTTCCTGCAGATTCGTGCGCCTGCGCTGGAGTTCCAGCCTTCGATCTACCTCGTCTTTCTACCGGCGGGCGTGCGCACCGTCGCGGTCTTCGTCTACGGAATCCGGGGTGCGCTTATTGCGGCGGGTTCCGGGCTCATCACGACCACCTATGTTATTGACTTGCACGGCGGCGCGATGCCTCCCGCGCTCACAACGGCCATGTATGCAGTTTTTCCGGCGCTGTTTTCGTGGGTCACGATGGTTGCTGTCTGCCGGTGGGCGAAGATTCCGAAATCACTCTCGGGCTTGACGCTGAACCACATCGCCGCGATCGTCCTGACGCAAGGCCTGGTGGTCGTGACCGTCAAGCAGGGCATATTCCATGAGGTCGACCTTGCCGGACTGTACGGCGGTGTTTCCTTGCCCGAAGCACTGACGCGCTGGGGCGCCATGTTCCTGGGCGATGTCCTGGGCTCTCTCGTCGGGATCATGGGGTTGATGGCGGGCTACGCGATAATTTCAGCGATCCGCCTGACCAGGCGCTGAGCGAATCGCTCTGGCGTCGAACTACTTCGCGCTGGCTTTCGCCAAAGCGTCGCCCAGCTGCGAGAAGTAATCCCGCGTGATCTTGGTCGGCACGACGTACTTGATGCGGGCATCTTCATCGTCGTAATCGACACCGATCATTCCCTTCTTGCGCAGGGATTTGAGGCGGCGGTGTAAGGTCGTGGCCGAGAATTCGCCCAGCATGGCGATCGTTTCAAGCACAGTGACTTTGATTCCCGTGTGCCAGCGTGCGGCCAGAATATTGAGTACGCGCTCCTCGACGGGATCGATCTCGGGGAATGCTGACTTCTCCTTCACCGCCTGGACGAGGTTCAGGAACCGCATATAGGTCAGGTCAGAATTCTTCGATGCGCGCATGGCCGTGTTCCGTTCGTGTTTAGATACCATGGCGGGAGTTGCTTAATCCGGCTCCGAGCCAATCTTCTCAAATGGATTGAGGATCGATCACAGTGGCCTGGAGATTTTAGCGGAATTCACTTCAATTTTATTGCGGTAGATATAAAAATGTTATGAATGTCTATCGTAGTCATGTAAATAATCATTGTTTTTTTGTGGCGATTCCGCTCATGCCGTGAACGCCGCGCACCTGGCTAATGGTCGTTCGCTGTCGCACAGAGGGGCGCCGTCCTGTCACAGCATCGATTGCGAAAGCAGAGCCAATCGCGTTGCGGGGATCATTGTCATATGCAGAGCGGCTTGCGTTCTGTGCGGTAACGCACATACCGGCGCAATTGGAAGGCCGAGGTCTGAAGGTCAGCTTCCGAGGAACTCCTTCTTCCACCATTCGATCCAGGCCATGCGGTTATCCGACCAGAATTTTTGATCCGGATAGTGCATCGCAGCTTTCTGTTGTTCGGTGATCGCAATCTTCCCGCCGACCTCGCCGGGGATCGTGACCGATGTCACCGTGGGCGAATAGAAGTTTGCCGCGCACAATCCGGCCAATGCAACCGGGTCGAGCAGCGCGTTGAGGTAAACATAGGCGCCGTCCCGGTTCACGACGCGTCTGGGCATCACCACGCCGAATACGGTATAGATGCCGCCTTCCTTCGGGTAAGCCACCTCGCACTTCATGCCGTCGTTCGCCCATTGAAGCCCGCGCGCGCGGAAGTTGGCGACCATCCAGATTTCGTCCGTCTGCATGGCGGCCTGGGCTTGCTGGTGCGAGGGGTAGACTTTCGGATTGACGGCCTTTTTCCATTCAGAAAGCAATTTCCTGGCCTGGCCGAAGTCGTTGATCTTGCCCGCGCCGATGATGCTCGCCATCTGCATCGCGTTGGCGTAGTTTGCGTCCATCACGCCGACCTTGCCCGCATATTTCGGGTTCCAGAGGTCGGAATACGACGTGACGGGATTCCTGACGTGTTCGGGCTTGTAGACGATTTCCCAGGGCGAGCACAGCCACGGCATGAAATAGCTCTGGCGCAGGTCCGGCATCAGAGACTGCGCATTTGGAATGCGCGCATAGTCAATCGTGTCAATCGCGTCGTTGACGTAGAGCGAGTACGCCTCGAAGTCGCCAATATGCGCCAGGTCGATCGTGCCCCGCGGCAACCGCTTTTCGGTCAGGATCTTGGTCAGTCGTGGAGCCGTCTCCGTCAGTTCGCGCACGATCTTCCAACCGTTTGCCTCAAGCAATGGTGCCTCGACATACTTCACGGTACGGTCGTTCCAGTCCCCGCCCCAGTTCATGACGACGATCTGCTTATTCTGGGCCAGGGTAGGCGGTGCCGCGAGGATTCCGAGCGTGCCCGTGGCAAGCCCCACGCCAAGAAAGGTTCTGCGTTTCATGCCGGTCTCCTGGAGTTGATCGGGGCGTGTGACTAATCGACCTGAAAGTCGCCCGCCTTGATAATCTTGCCGTAACGTTCGTATTCCGAACGGATGTACTGCGCAAACTCTTTTGTGGCGATCCCCGATACGTTCCATCCGAGCCCGGCGATGCGTTGCGAGACGTCGTCGGATTTGACGATCGAGACCAGTTCGTTTGCGAGCCGGTCTCGGATCGCATCGGGAAGGCCCGCCGGCGCCAGCACACCGTACCACGACCCCGACTGGGCGTTGGGCACGCCTTGCTCGGCGACGGTCGGCACGTCCGGAATCCACGGCAGGCGATGATCCCCGCTGGTCCCAAGTATCCTGACCTTGCCGGCCTTGCGCTGGTTATCCGCACTGATCGCGCCCGTCAGCATCAGATCGACTTGCGAACCGAGCACGGCGTTGAGCGCCGGTGCAGCGCCCTGGAAGGGAACGTGCAGCAGTTTGATCCCGGCGGCTTCCTCCAGCGCGACGAATCCGACGTGCGCGGTGCTGCCCTTGCCCCACGACGCATAGGTGAAGGTGCCGGGCTGCTTTTTCGCCGCATCGACCAATTCACGCAGGTTTCCGTAGGGAAGGGCGTTGCTCTGGATCAGCACGAAATCGACGGTGCCCACCAGCGTGATCGGCACGAAGCCATTGAGTGCGTCATAGGGAAGGGATTTGTAGACGTGCGGATTGATCGAGTGCGTGTCCGCCGTGCCGAACAGCAGCGTGTACCCGTCGGCGGGCGCCTTGGCGACGTTGGCCGTCCCGATCGTACCGCTCGCCCCCGGCCGGTTCTCGACCGTGACCGGCTGGCCGATCCGCTGCGCGAGTCGCTCCGAAACGATGCGCGCTGCCGCGTCTGTCGACGAGCCCGCAGGCCAGGCGACCACCATCTTGATCGGACGATCCGGGTAACCCGCGTGCGCGGGGGCGAAAGCAAGCGAAGTGCTCACGAGCATGACGGCGATCATTGGCATCAACGCCGGCAGGCGCCGCTTGACCCGAGCCCCGAATCGTTTGATGTGTAGCGTGTGACCCATGACGAACCCTTACTCAGATGTGGTGGAGCGGCAACTATCAAACCCCGACTGCAAGCGCGCCTCGTCGAGCGTGCCGCGCGGGGCGATCAATACGAGATCCGCCCGCGGTGCTTGCTGTCCCCGCGTCTCGCCGGCGACGATGCTCCAGCGCTGTCCCACGCGTTGATACACAGACTGCAGCCCAGGGCGACTCGCCAGCGGCAGCACACCTTTCGCGCGGACGACTGAAGGCGGGAGCGATTCAAGGAATCGGGCGAAGTGGGTGTCGTCGATTGTGCCGTGTGACAACAGACTGACGCTTTCGTAGCCATGGCTGGCCAGGCGCGGCGTCGTAAGCCATTGCGCCGGCGCACGGCCGTTTGCGTGCTGGATACCCAAAATGAGGTCAAAGGGGATCGTGCGCGCATCGGCCTCGATGATGGGCTTCACGCCCACCTGTTCGTGAAGCCAGTGTCGTTGTGCCTCATGCTGCCCGGGACCGACCAGCGCGAGCTTGTTGAGGACGATCAGGTCACTGGCCGCCAGTTGCGCGGCAAAGATGCGCCGGCCAGCGGGATCAACCGCCTGGCCGCGCATCGCTTGCGCATCCACGACCGCCACAATCCCCTCGAGCGCGAGGGCCCTGTTGGCGAGTGCGACCTGCGCGATGCCATGTGGATCGGCCAGGCCGCTCGCCTCCAGGACGATGGCATCGGGGGGGCGATCTGCCTGCGTCAACGTTGCCAGTTGGACGGCGAGGTCTCCCGCCAGGCTGCAGCAGGTGCAGCCGTTGGAAAGGCTGATCGTATCGACCGTGCGCTGCGAAACCAGCATGGCATCGATGTTGATCTTGCCGAAGTCGTTGACCAGCACCGCGAGGCGTTTGCCGTGCGGTTGCGTGAGCAAGGCATTGAGCAAGGTCGTCTTGCCGGCGCCCAAAAATCCCGTGATGACGATGAAGGGCACGGACTGGTCTGCTTGCGCTTCGTGAGCAGGAGCCGACATGCCTGCCTGGAGGATGCCCGAAAGCATGTCCCAGGCACCGAGCATGCGCGCCTGTTGTTCCTGGCGCCACGCTTCGTCGCGGGCCTGCGAGGGCGGTTGGCCATCGTCCATTATCGGGCTGGCTGTGGTTTGCCTTCGAGCACGGTACCCCAGATCGGGATGTCTCTGATGTGCATGGGATCGACCTCGAAGGGATCCTCATCGAGAATCGTGAAGTCTGCATATTTTCCGGGCTCGAGACTGCCGATTTTGTTTTCCATTCCAAGCACGTAGGCCGCGTCGATCGTCACCGCGCGCATCGCGCGTTCGATCCCGATCCGCTCGCCCGGCGCGACGACGGTCTTTCCGTCGAGCGCGACGCGGTTCACCGCGGCCCAGACCGCCGTCAGCGGATGCAAAGGGACCAGCACCAGCCAGGCATCCGAGTGCAACGCGAAAATGACGCCCTCGCGCTCCAGTGACCCAAGGCGCGCGACCGCTTCGGACCGATCCGGGCCGTACCCCTCCGTGCTGTGGAGCTGGCTGCGGTAGTAGGAAAAGTAATTGTTGACGCTCGCAAGCCCGCCGAGTGCCTTGAGACGCCGCGCCTGCTGCGGGTTGCTGATGGCGTAGTGCTCGATGGTGAACCGGTGGTCGAAGCGCGGAAGGATTTCCTGCAGCCGGGCCAGTGCGTTGAGCGATGCGTCCAGCGCCTCGTCGCCGTTGGCGTGGCAGTGGATGGGAATTCCGGCGCGCCAGAATGGCAGCATGCGATCAACCATCTCGTCCCAGGGCACGTCGTTGCGCAGCCCATTGCTTCCGTCGAGGTAGCCCGGGAAATTCATTCGCAGTGAAAGCGCGGGAAACGATCCATCGGACAGGAACTTGATCCCGTGGAAGAACAACTTGTCGTTGCTGCGCGGCTGCACGCTCAGGACGAAATCCGCCGCTTTATCCCCGTATTTATAGAAGAGCGGATTCTCGCGTGGCACCAGACCCATGCGCAGTGGGAAATCCGGGTGCATCACGGCATCGCGGTACGCCTCCCAATCCTTGTCGAAATCGAACTTGCCGAAGACCAGTTCGGCGCTCGCCGTCACGCCGGCCTTGAGCGCTACATCGCCCATGCGCCGGATGCCCGCCGCACCGCCCCCCTTGGCAAGCTCCTGCTGCATGCTGGCCAGGGCCATCCGCGTGGCATCGGTTTCGGCGAAGACGCCGGCGAGGCGGCCATCCGGGTAACGTTGCACGCCATGGGTCGTGCAGGATTCATCGGCGCCGATGAGACTCAGCGCCGCGCTGGAGACATAAACAAAGTGGGGCGCGTAGGCAATGACCCAGAGCGGCCTGTCGCCCACCACCGCGTCGATCGTATCGCGATCGAGCGCGCCGCCTTGCGACGCCGGATCGAGCCCCCACGCAACCAGCGGTCTGGTCTTGTCCGATTCGTCGCGGTCGATCTGGCGGAGTTTATCCAGCACCTGTTGCCGGGTGGTGAGGCCGGGATTCATGCCGTGCGGTCCCGCAGAGTCGATCGGCCCGACATAGTGCAGCGCGAGGTATCCCGCCGAGGCGTGAAAATGCGTGTGCGGGTCGATCAGCCCGGGGATAATGACTTTATCGGCAAAACGATCGTCAATGACGTAATCGTGCCGGTCGAGCCAGGGCTTGATGCTGTCGAGCGTTCCGGTCGACAGGACTTTTCCATCCATTACCGCGACCGCGCTGGCGACCGGCCGCCCGGGATCCATCGTGCGGACGCAACGCGCAGTGAAGACCGTGATCGTCGGCATCCTGTACTCCTCATTTTTCTTGGCGAGGGCGCTTGTGCAGGGTGGTCGCGGCAGCGGCATCGCCTTGGGGCATTGTGAGATAGGCGGCCAAGCCGCGTCAAGGATTGATCGCCAGAGACCCGCTTGCAGCATGAGGTCGTGCGCGCTGTTTCGCGGCCAGGCGCTGATTTCCCATGAGGCTAGCGGGGGCGCAACTCGGAATCGGACTTCCAGGCCAAGCAATTCGACATAACCAAAACTTAGGCGGCTGCCGACTTGAACCGTTCCGGTGGCGGAATCGATCGGCAGGGGTTGACACGATGCCCGCATTGCATGATCGTCTCCACTATGCCAAGGTAAATGGCAGCAAACCTGCCGCGAGGCTCGGGCCAATTAGTGACGAGCGTCAGGAACGAGCGAATCAACAGCTTGATTCAATGATAATAAGTGGGGAGACAAC
>CAITPF010000232.1 GCA_903894155.1 uncultured beta proteobacterium
CGCCAGCCAGGGGCCGCGCTGCAGCGCAAGCGAGGTGCCCTGAAATTTCATCAACACGGCCAGCAACACGCAGCCAATGCCGGAGCGCAGGCCGATCTGCAGCGTGGGGCTCATCTGGTCGGCCGTCGCCTTCAGGATGGTCTGCTGGATGCCCCACAGGGCGCACAGCAGCACCAGCGTGGCGATGGCGGTCGCATCGAGCGGCTTGCGCTCGGCGCTCATTCCGGCTGGATGCCTGCGCCTTTGATCAGGTCGCCCCATGTGGTGACCTGTTGTGCGACGAATGCCGCGAACTCGCCGGTCGTGCCGCTGAATGCGTCGAAGCCCAGGGCGGCAAGCCTTGCCTTGGTCTCGGGGTTGCCGACGATCTTGTTGATGGCGGCATTGAGCTTTGCGACGACCTCGGGCGGCATGCCGGCCGGCCCCAGATAACCGTTCCAGGAGGTGAGGTCGAAATTTTTCACGCCTGCCTCAGCCATGGAGGGCAAGTCGGGCAGCAGCGCACTGCGCTCGGCGGTCGTCACGGCCAGCGCCCGTATCTGGCCTGCCTTGACATACGGCATGCCCGCGGCGACGTCGGTGAACATCAGATCGACCTGCCCGCCGATCAGGTCTGTCGTGGCCTGCGGCGAACCCTTGTACGGGACGTGCACGATGTCGATTCCGGCGCGCGCAGCGAGCGTGGCGCCTGCGACGATCCCCGTGCTGTTGCCGGAGGCGTAGTTCAGCTTGCCGGGATGCTGTTTCGCATAGCTGATCAGATCCTGGACGTTTTTGAACGGCAGTTTGGGGTTGATCACGAGGATGAACGGCAGGTTGCCCCCGCGCGCGATCGGCGTGAAATCCCTGACCGGATCGTAGGGAACCGACTTCATCAGCCATGGCGCGGCTGACAGCGCGGTGTTGGTCGCCAGCAGGAGGGTGTAGCCGTCGGGCTGCGCGCGGGCGACCATCTGCGCGCCGATGGTGCTGTTGGCACCAGGCTTGTTTTCGACGACGACCTGTTGGCCGAGGATGCCGGAAAGCTCGGTGGCGAAGATGCGGCCCACCGAATCGGTGCCCGCGCCCGCGGGGAAAGGGATCACGAGCGTGATGGATCGTGAGGGGTAGGGCGCGGCCCCTTGCGCGACGGCGGGACCGACGCCAGCGATGCCGCAGGCGGCGAGGGCCGCTGCGGCCAGTATTCTGGCGAATGCGGGTTTCAAGTTTGTCTCCGGAATCACGTGTTCTATTAAGAATTTCAAAGGATTGTCACACGGCAACTCCCTGCCGGCAAGCTGGGGACACGGTCTTGAGCGGACGGCGCGTACCGCGCTGCTACACTTCCGGATTACGTTTCATCCAACGCCCGATCACCGTCATGCCGACCCCGCATCCCCCCACCGGCGCCTCGCTCGATCGCTGGCTTGGTTACCTTGAGACGCTGCACCCGAGCGCGATTGATCTTGGCCTGGATCGCGTGAGGCAGGTTGCCGCGCGACTGGATCTGGATACCCCGGCAGTGCGCATCGTGGTCGGCGGCACGAACGGCAAGGGCTCGACCTGCGCAATGCTTGAGTCGATCCTGCTGGCGGCCGGCTACCGGGTCGGGCTCTATACCTCGCCCCACATGATGGTCTTTAACGAACGCGCCCGCGTCAACGGGGAGATCGTCGACGATGCGCGCCTGGTGTCGCAGTTTGAAGCCGTGGAAGCCGCGCGCCAGGGCGTCACGCTGACGTATTTCGAGTTTTCGACCCTGGCAATCCTGCGTCTTTTCGCGCAATCCGGGCTTGATGTCCTGGTGCTCGAAATCGGTTTGGGCGGACGGCTCGACGCCGTCAACATCGTCGATGCGGATTGCGCGATCGTCACGAGCGTCGATATCGATCACACCGATTGGCTGGGCACCACCCGTGAGCAGATCGGGCTTGAAAAGGCGCACATCTTTCGGCCGGGCCGACCGGCGATCTGCAGCGATCCGTCCCCGCCCCAGAGCCTGCTTGACTATGCCGCCACGATCGGCGCGGATCTCTGGCTCTTCGGTCGCGATTTCAATTACTCCGGTGATCGGCAACAGTGGGCGTTCGCAGGCCGTTCGCAGCGGCGTCACGCGATGTCCTATCCTGCGCTGCGCGGTGCGAATCAGTTGCTCAACGCGTCGGCCGCGCTTGCTGCGCTCGAGTCGTTGCGCGATCGGCTGACGGTGCCGCAACAGGCGGTGCGCCTTGGTTTGTTGCAGGCCTCGCTGCCCGGGCGCTTCCAGATTCTGCCCGGCCAGCCCACGGTGGTGCTCGATGTCGCGCACAATCCACAGGCGGGGGCCGTGCTCGAGAAGAACCTGGGCAACATGGGATTTCACCCGTATACCCACGCGGTGTTCGGGATGCTCGCCGACAAGGATATCGAGTCCGTCGTCGGGCATCTGGCCCCTCGGGTCGACCACTGGTATTGCGCCAGTCTCCCGGGTCCTCGGGGTGTTGCCGGCGAGGAATTGGCCGCGCGCGTGCGCGCCGTGCTTTCGCGCCGCGCAGACATCACCGAGCCGGTGACAGTCATGGGTTACGCCAGCGTGGAGGCCGCCTATCGCGCGGCACGCGAGCGCAGCACCCCGGATGATAAAATCGTCGTGTTCGGATCGTTTCTGACAGTGGCCGGTGTGCTGGGCGCGACCGGCCACCCCGCATGATGGCGGGCCAGGGTCGCATGGCGCCCGGGCCGGCTGTCTGTTCATTGGCCAGGATGTTTGCATAAATGGGATTATTTTCCAGAAAAGATGGTGCTACGCCCCGCAAGCCGGCTGCGCGGCCTCGTCCGTCGGTTTCGAGCGAGGCGCAGGCCGCTGAATTGCGCGTGCGCGCCCGCCGGCGCTTGGCCGGTGCCGTTGCCCTGGTGTTGGCGGCGATTGTTGTCCTGCCGATGCTGCTCGATGCAGAGCGTCAACCCGTGCCCGACAACATTGCGATCCGGATCCCTGATCGCAACTCCCAGTTCCAGCCATCGCTGTCTGAGCCGTCCGCGTCCGAATCTGACAGCGGATCCGGTGGCCCGGTGCAAGGTGTTGCGGCGTCCGCCGCCGCAGCAGCAGCGTCAATCGCCGCTGCACCGCCCGCCTCGTCGCCCTCGATGAGCGCGCCGTCCCCGGCAGTAAAGGCCGAGACCAAGCCGGAACCAAAACCCGATCCGAAAGCCAAGCCCGATGCAGCCTCAAAGGCAGAAGCCCGGGCGCAGGCCAACGCACCGTCTTCGCGCACCGACGATGGCGCTCGCGCACTCGCTCTGCTTGAAGGGCGTCCGACGGCCAGCGCGACGCCGCCGACGGGCAGCGCGCCGCCGGCCGTCAAACCTCAGGAAAAGGGAAATTTCGTGGTGCAGGCTGCTTCGCTCGACACCGCCGCTGACGCGCAGGGTCAGCGTGACAAGCTGACTGCCGCCGGTTTGAGCAATGCGTTTGTCGATGGCCCGGTCGCTGTCAACGGCAAGCAGAAATACCGTGTGCGAGTGGGTCCGTTCCCGTCGCGCGAAGCGGCACAAGCCGCACAGACGCGCCTGCGTACGCTGGGCTTTGGCGGCGCGTTCATTGCTTCCCAGTGACCGGTTTCGACTTCGTCCTCCTGGCAATCCTGGTGGCCTCGGTCGTTCTGGGGCTGATTCGGGGGCTGGTCAAGGAGGTCCTGTCGCTGGCGGCGTATGGCCTCGCGTTTCTCGCGGCGATCTGGTGGGGTCCGGTCGTCAACGATCGACTCGAGCCCTGGATCAGCCAGCCGTTTCTGCGCATGGGCGCGGCCTATGTCGGTGTGTTTGTCGTGGTACTGCTTTCGATTGGCCTCTTCAACATGACGCTCACCGCCATGATCCGGGCAACAGGGCTGACGCCCGCGGATCACGGTCTTGGGGCTGTGTTCGGATTGCTGCGGGGTACGCTGTTCGTTCTTTTGCTGGTGGTTGTCGCGGGCTACACGCCGCTACCCCAGGAGCCCTGGTGGAAAAACGCCATGTTTTCTGGCCGGCTCGTTGCCGTGATCCAGCAAATCAAACTCAGGGTGCCGCCGCCCGTTGACCAGTGGCTGCCTTATTGATTTTCGATGCAGGGTCTTTGATTTCTGCTCTTTATTGCGGTTTTTACGTATTCGTATCCGGGAACTTACATGTGTGGAATCGTTGGAGTCATGGGGCGCGGGCCTGTCAATCAGCTGCTGTATGACAGCCTGTTGCTGTTGCAGCATCGTGGCCAGGATGCCGCCGGCATCGCGACATCGAACGGCAATCACTTCAATATGTACAAGGCCCATGGCCTGGTCAAGGATGTTTTCCGCACCCGCAACATGCGTTCGTTGCCGGGCACGAGCGGCATCGGTCAGGTCCGCTACCCGACGGCGGGATCAAGTGACAGCGTCGAGGAAGCACAGCCGTTCTACGTCAACGCGCCTTTTGGCATCACGTTCGCGCACAACGGAAACCTGACCAATTGGCGCGAGCTGCGCGAGTCGCTCTTCAGCGTCGATCGCCGCCACATCAACACGAATTCCGATTCGGAAGTCCTGCTCAACGTGCTCGCGCACGAACTGCAGCGCGCGGCCGGCGGGGTATCGCTCGATGAATCCGCGATCTTTCGCGCCGTGAATGCGGTGCATCGCCGAGTAAAGGGTGCCTACGCCGTCGTCGCGCAGATTTCAGGCTACGGCCTGCTGGCTTTCCGCGATCCGCACGGAATCCGCCCACTTTGCCTGGGCAAACTCGAGACGCCCGGCGGCACCGAGTGGATGGTCGCCTCCGAATCCGTCGCTCTGGGGGGATCGGGGTTCACGTTTGTGCGGGATATCCTGCCGGGCGAGTCGGTGTTCATTTCGCTTGACGGGCTGATGAGCAGTGAAGTCTGTGCGGAGGGCGCAATCCACGCGCCGTGCATTTTTGAATACGTCTACTTTGCCCGCCCGGATTCGGTTCTTGACGGCGTGTCAGTCTATGGCGCGCGCCTGCGCATGGGCGAATACCTTGCCGATAAACTCGCGCGCACGCTCAGGCTCGGGGATATCGATGTCGTGATGCCGATTCCGGATTCGTCCAGACCTTCGGCCATGCAGCTCTCGGAGCGCCTGGGGTTGAACTACCGCGAAGGCCTGATCAAGAACCGCTATGTGGGCCGCACCTTCATCATGCCAGGCCAGGCCGTGCGCAAGAAATCCGTGCGGCAAAAACTCAATACGATCGGCATGGAGTTCAAGGGCAAGAACGTGCTGCTCGTCGATGATTCGATCGTGCGGGGGACCACAAGCCGCGAGATCGTCGAAATGGCGCGCGCCGCTGGCGCGAATAAAGTCTACATGGCGTCGGCCGCGCCGCCCGTGCGATTCCAGAACGTCTACGGTATCGACATGCCGACCCAAAGCGAACTCATCGCGAACGGTCGCGACGATGAGGAAATTGCGCGCATCATCGGCGCGGATGCCCTGATCTACCAGGATATCGAGTCGATGCAAAAATCGGTCTCCGACCTGAATCCTGCGCTGACACACTTCGATACCTCGTGCTTCACCGGTCAATACGTCACCGGCGACATCACGCCAGAGTATCTCGATCAGCTTGGACGCACGCGTCACTCCGCCCAGGAAGAAGCGAGCGGCCTGCTGTTCAACATGGGATACGCCGCAGAAGAGGACGGCCCGGGCTGATCCGGCGCCGTTTCGTGCATCTGGCGGGGCATTGCGGCGACGTGTGGAGCTAGTTGCCGCGCAAGGACTTCCAGAGGCCAAAGACGGTCGCGGCCAGCAGGATCCCGAAGAGCGTCAGACTCCAAACGGCATATTCGACGCCAAGGACATCGACTTTGGCGTCCATGCAGCTAGCGAAGATTCCGAACAACCACGGAA
>CAITPF010000233.1 GCA_903894155.1 uncultured beta proteobacterium
GCCCTGGGCCACAGCATGCAGACCCTGTTTGTGCGACCGCAATAAGGGTCAGCGTATGGGCCGGAACAAGAGGGTGCGTCTTGTCAGGTTGGAGAATCGGCCCCCTGCGGGGCTGTATAGTTAACCGCAAATATTGCATTGAATGTGCATGCGCCAGGGCAAGCCCCTGCAATAACAACCGCAAACGAGCGCCGCATGGCGCCAGAATTGGGGACGAGGATGACAAGGATGTTTCGGGTCGGCAATTGCGCCGGCTTCTCTGGGGACCGTGTCGATGCGGCCACGCCCGTGGTCGATACGCTGATCGAACTTGGCGGGCCCTGCGCGATATTTTTCGAGGTGCTCGGCGAGCGCACGGTGGCGTTGGCGCAACTCGAAAAGCGCCGCGATCCGGAGCGCGGCTACGAGCCGATGCTCGAGCGACTGCTGGAGCCGATTCTGGTGAAGTGTGCGACCCACGGCATCCCGATCATCGGCAATTTCGGCGCGGCCAACCCCCCGGGCGCCGCCAAAGTCATTGCGCGCCTGGCCAAGCGGCTGGGGTTGCCTGATCTGCGGATTGGCGTGGTGCATGGAGACGATGTGCGCGACCGCCTTGATCTGAAGAGCCATGCGGTCTATGAGGCCGATACGGGTCTGAACATGGGCGGGGGCGAAGTCGTGTCGGCCAATGCCTATCTCTCGGCGCAACCGATTGTAGAGGCACTGCGCAACGGCGCGCAGGTGGTGGTGACCGGTCGCACGGGCGATCCGTCGCTTGCGCTTGCCCCGCTCGTGCATTACTTCGGGTGGTCGTTTGACGATTGGGCCAAACTCGCCATCGGCGCGACCACGGGCCACCTGCTGGAGTGCGGCGCACAGGTCACCGGCGGCTATTACTACGACCCGGGCTACAAGGATGTGCCGGATCCGGCCAACATCGGGTTTCCGATTGCCGAGGTTTACGAGAATGGCCGTCTGGTTATCACGAAGGCAGCGCGCACGGGGGGTCTCGTCAACGCGCAGGTGGTCAAGGAGCAGTTGCTCTACGAAATCCATGACCCGCATCACTACATCACGCCGGACGTCATCCTGGATTTCAGCGACGTGACGGTGACCGAGATTGGCAAGGATCGCGTCGAGGTGGCCGGAATGCGCGGGGGGCCAGCACCCGCGACGATCAAGGCGACGGTATGTTTTGACGGCGGCTGGCTGGGCGAGGGCGAGATTTCCTACGCAGGACCCAACTGCCGGGCGCGCGCCCGCATCGCGGCCGACGTACTGCTCGAGCGGCTGAAGATCCGCAAACTCGATGTGCAGGCACGGGTCGACCTGATTGGTGTGGCCAGCGTGCACGACGGCGACGATGGCGATCTGTGGCGCAAATCGCACGCCGAGCCGCAGGATATCCGGGTGCGGCTGGCGGTATCGGCCCGCACGCAGGATGACGCCGACCAGGCCGCGCGCGAAGCGCTGGCGCTGTATTGCTGCGGCCCGGCGGGCGGGGGCGGTGTGCGCTGGAAGACGACGCCGCGGATCCGCACGCAGTCGTACCTGATGCGCCCGGAGGATCTGGCGCCTGGCGCCACGGTACGCACCGCTTCGGAGATCGCACCATGAAAACAATCGCAATTTCGCAATTCCGCTCGCACAGAATTCCAGGCGCGATCGTGACTTCAAGCGCAATCGTGGCTTCACGCGGGATCGCGGCTTCAAGCGAGATCGTGACTTCAAACGAGATCGTGACTTCAAGCGAGATCGTGACTTCAAGCGAGATCATGACTTCAAACGAGATCGTGACTTCAAGCGCAGTCGTGGCTTCAAGCGCAGTCGTGGCTTCAAGCGCAGTCGTGGCTTCAAGCGAGATCGTGGTTTCGAGCGCGATCACGGCATTTCCAGCGAAGGCGATCTCTGTGGAGTACGTGCAATGACCAATCAATCTGCATCCGGTGCCCATTCTGCGGGCGACGACACCATCGTGACCGTGCTGCTGCACGAAGTCGCGCACGGTCGCGCGGGCGACAAGGGCAACCGCCTGAACGTGAGCATCATGCCGTACGACCCGGACGCCTACGCGATCCTCGCTACGCAACTGACCGAAGCCCGTGTGCTGGATCTTTATGCGCATCGGGGCGCAGCAAAGGTGCGGCGATTTGATTTGCCTAAACTGCCAGCGTTCAACTTCGTGATTGACGATGTGCTCGAGGGCGGCGTGAACGGCGCGCTTAACCTCGATGGCCACGGCAAGAGCAATTCGTTCATTCTGCTGGGCATGCCAGTCCAGGTGCCGCGCAGGTTCGTTAAATCCCACGGGAGCCAAGCGCAATCATGAAACTGATCCATTCGCCCACCATGAAGCTGGCCCATTCACCCATCGTGACGCTGATCCATTCACCCATCATGAAGCTGATCCATTCACCCACCATGAAGCTGGTTCGTTCACTCAGGGCTGCAGCCTGCGGTTTGCTCGTGGGTGCGGCACTGGGCGCATTGCCGGTCTCAGGCGCGCGGGCGCAACACCCGGCCAAGCCCTGGCCCGAGCGGCCCGTGCGCGTCGTGGTGCCCGCGCCGCCCGGAAGCGCGCCCGATGCGCTGGTGCGCATGGTCGGCATGAAGTTATCCGAGATATGGGGGCAGCCGGTTACCGTCGATAACATCGTGGGGGCCTCGGGCAACATCGGCACCGATCGCGTGGCCAAGGCAGCGCCCGATGGCTACACGCTGCTTTTTAATACGATCGGCCCGATCGCGGTGAATATCACGCTCTTCGGGAGCAAACTGCCGTACGACCCGCTGCGGGATCTGGTGGCGGTGAGCCTGGTCGCGAAAATGCCCAACCTGCTGACGGTCAATCCGTCGCTTCCCGTCAATAACCTGCAAGAGCTGATTGCGTTGGCCAAGGCATCCCCCCCTGGCAAATTGCGTTACGGCACGGCGGGCCCGGGCACCACGCAGCATCTGTCGGGCGAACTGCTCAACACGCTGGCGGGGATCGAATTGACGGGCATCCCCTACAAATCGAGCGCGCAGATGACGACCGACGGGATCGGCGGGCAGATCGAGGTGTTGTTTCACAATGCGCCGGTGCTGATACCCCACATCAAGTCAGGGGCATTGCGCCCGATTGCGATCACGAGCGAGCAACGCTCGCCCTCGGTGCCGAATGTTCCGACGATGATCGAGGCGGGCTTGCCAGGCTTCGAGATTACGGCGTGGTTCGGGTTCATGGCGCCCGCGGGCACGCCCACGGCGCTCGTGCACAAGATATCGGCCGACATCGCCCGGGTAGTCGCGATGCCGGACGTACAAGAACGAATCCTTGGGCAAGCGAGCATCCCGGTGGGCAACACGCCCGAGGAGTACGACACCTTCATCCGGGCCGAGATCGTCAAGTGGAGCAAGGTGGTCAAGGAGACCAACGTCCAGACGGACTAGGGAGGCGAGGAGACCAACGTCCAGGCTGACTAAGGGGGTCAGGGAGACCAAACGTTCAGACTGACTAAGGGTGTCAGCGAGACTAACGTCCAGGCTGACCAGGGGGTCAGGGAGACCAAAGTTCAGGCTGACTGAACCTGTTAGACTCAAATGTGTCAAATTGTGAGCGTAAGGTAGATCGCTCACACAGGCGGCGCGTCGCCGAGCCTATGCATTTTGGAGAAAAGTGATGAAAAAACAATTGTTGTCGACGTTGGTGTGTGCAGCACTTGGTATTGCGGCTGCTTCGTTTGATGCGTCTGCCCAGGCGCCAGGCCTCGTCCCGGTGATGGCCGATATTTCCGTGATTACCGCGACGGTCGATGCGGTCGATGCGGCGAACCGTATCGTGACCCTCAAGGATGCGTCTGGCAACACGGCGATGCTGACCGTGCCCAAGGGCGTGACGTCCTTCGATACGATCAAGAAGGGTGACACCTTCGTGGTCGAATACGCCGAAGCGATGGCGGTGGGTCTCGCCCTGGCGCCTAAGGGCACGCAGCCGGGGACGTCGGTCATGCGCAAGGTGACTGTCAGTGCCAATGGCGTTCAGCGCCCGTTTGTTGAAGAGGTCGACACGTCGTTTACATCGGCAAAGATTACCTACATCAACGCCGCCGCGCGTCTCGCTATCCTGCAGCCTGCGAGCGGCATGCCGATCCGGGTCAAGGTCGACAAGCAGATTCTCGAACTCGAGAAATTCAAGGTGGGCGATGAGGTGATCGTTGAAATCGTGACCGACCTGGTCATCGGCTTTGCGCCGCCGGTCGGC
>CAITPF010000234.1 GCA_903894155.1 uncultured beta proteobacterium
AACTGGGCCTGATCCACAGCCCGCATACCTCCGCCGGGCGGGTGCCTACGCCGCGCGGCTACCGGCTCTTCGTCGACACCATGCTGTCGGCCCAGCCCTTCGAGTTCCTGCCCACCACCGATCTCAGCCGCCTCGTTCCGGCGTCTGATCCCTCCCGGGCCGTCAACGCCGCGGCGACGCTGCTTTCCAACCTGACGCAGTTCGCAGGCGTCGTGCTGTCCCCGCGCCGTGCCCACGTTTTCCGGCAGATCGAGTTCATTCGCCTGTCCGAGAAGCGGGTTCTGCTCATCATCGTGACGCCCGACGGTGACGTCCAGAACCGTATCCTCGTGACCCCGCGCGATTACACGTCCATCGAGCTGATCGAAGCGGCCAATTATTTCAACCATAATTTCGCCGGCAAGTCGTTTTCCGAGGTGCGCACGGCACTCGCTGGCGAACTCGCCCGTTTGCAGGAGGATATGTCGCGCCTCATGCAGGCAGCCGTCGAGGCTGGCGACGAGGCTGCAAGCGAGGAGGACACCGTGGTGATCTCCGGCGAGCGCAAGTTGCTCGACGTCAACGATCTGGCCTCCGATATGGTCCGTTTGCGCAAGACTTTCTCCATGTTCGAGAAAAAGACCGAGTTGCTTCAACTGCTGGATGTCTCCAGCCGCGCCCACGGCGTCCAGATCTACATCGGCGGCGATTCCCAGTTGGTCCCGATGGAAGATCTGACGGTGATCACCGCGCCCTATGAGGTTGACGGGCGCATCGTCGGCACGCTCGGCGTCATCGGTCCGACCCGAATGGCGTACGAGCGCGTGATCCCGATTGTCGACATTACCGCGCGCCTGTTGTCCAATGCGCTGAGTCATTCCGTCGTCGATCGCTGAATCGCGCCGGTCGTTCCAACATTTGCGGCACTGTTCAATGTCCCTGTTCGCTTCGCGTTACCTGCCCGAGCCGCCGCGCGATTCGCGCTTCGTCTGTTGGCCCGGCCCTGTTCAGCGGGGGCGGGTGGGCGTCATGGTGGTCAATCTCGGGACGCCCGATGAGCCTACGGCCCCGGCGATCCGGCGATACCTGCGGGAGTTCCTGTCCGATCCGCGCGTGATCGAGATCCCCCGCCTGCTCTGGTGGCCTATCCTCAACGGTCCGATCCTGATGGCGCGACCCCGCAAGCTGGCGGTGCGCTACAAAAGTATCTGGCTTGCCGAGGGGTCTCCGCTGATGGTTTACACGCGTCGGCAGGCTGAAGGCGTCGACCGGTTGCTCGCCGAGCGAGGGCTTGACGTCCAGGTGGTGGCAGCAATGCGCTATGGCGAGCCCTCCATCCGCGGCGCCATGCTGAAATTGCGCGATCAGGGCTGCGAGCACATCCTGGTCGTGCCGCTCTATCCGCAATACGCGGCGAGCACCACCGCGACCGTGGTCGATGAAGTCGCCCGCGTGGCCGGCACCATGCGCAACCAGCCGGCCTTGCGGTTCATCAAGCGGTTCCATGATGATCCGGTCTTTATCGAACCGCTCGCCGCCCACATACGCCAGTTCTGGGAGCAGAACGGCAGGCCGCAGAAGCTGATCATGAGCTTTCATGGCCTTCCCCGGCAGGTCGTCGATCAGGGCGATCCCTACTGCCGCGATTGTTACGAGACTGCGCGCGCGCTTGCGCTGTCTCTGGGCCTGGGGGACGCCGATTATCTGGTCACCTTCCAGAGCCGGTTCGGCCCGGCCAAATGGCTGGAGCCTTACACCCAGCCGACGCTGGAAAAGCTCGCCGCCAGCGGAACGACGGACGTCGACGTCATCTGCCCGGGTTTCCTGGCCGATTGCCTCGAAACGCTCGAAGAAGTTAGCCAGGAGTGCCAGCACGACTTTCTGGCGGCCGGAGGCCGGCAATTCCGCTACATTCCGGCGCTCAACGACAGCCCCGGCTGGATCCGCGGGCTTGCCGCGCTGGTCGAACGCCACCTGCAGGGTTGGCCGACCCAGAAATCCTGATTTATTTTGCGCGCGGTCATCGTGCCGCCGCGCCTTCAAGAGGGATATCCCTCTTGAAGGGATCGTTTTTGCCCCCAAATACGAGGGATACCAAGTATTTCAACGCTTTGTCTGGAGAAGTTTGATGAACC
>CAITPF010000235.1 GCA_903894155.1 uncultured beta proteobacterium
CAACCAGCGGGGTCTACCTGATCACCGTGACACCGTTCAGGGACGACGGCGCCCTCGATCTGGCGAGCACCGATCGCATGGTGGATTTTTGTCTGGAGCAGGGCGTCGATGGCCTCACGATCCTCGGGATCATGGGCGAGGCACCGAAACTGACCGCCGAGGAATCCCGCAGCTTTGTGCGGCAGGTGCTCAACCGGGTCAACGGCCGAATCCCGATCGTCGTCGGCGCCTCCGCGCCCGGTTTTGCTTCCATGTCTGAACTGACGAAGAGCGTGATGGACATGGGCGCGGATGGAGTGATGGTTGCGCCGCCGCCGTCAGTTCGCACGGATGACCAGATCTGCGCGTACTTCGACATGGTGAATGAAACACTGGGCCCCGATGTTCCCTGGTGCCTTCAGGATCACCCTGGCGCCACAACGGTCCAGATGTCGACCGGGGTCGTCTTGCGCATCCTGAAGAATTCCCCGCGCTGCGTCATGCTCAAGCATGAGGATTGGCCGGGCCTGGCGAAATTGTCTGCGGTGCGCGCAGCCACCGCGAAGGGCGAGTTGCGGCGCATCTCGATTCTCACGGGCAATGGCGGCGGCCTGTTCCTGCCGGAGGAACTCGTGCGTGGTGCCGATGGCGCCATGACGGGCTTTGCCTACCCCGAGATGATGGTTGAGGTTTGCAAGGCGTATTTCGCAGGCGACGTCGAGCGCGCTTTCGATATCTACGACGCCTACCTGCCGATGGCCAAATACGAGCAACAGGCGGGGCCCGGTCTGGCCGTGCGCAAGTACATTCTCGCCAGGCGTGGCGTCATCGCGAGCGAAGCCGTGCGCAAGCCGGGCCCGAAGCTGTCGGCGCTGGATATCGCGGATATCGAGCGTCTCATTGCTCGTCAGGAAAAGAAACTGCTCGCGCTGCGCTGATCCGCAGGCGCGCGCCGGCCGCTTAAACAAGGAGAACGACGAATGATCAATATGCAACTCGACAAGGGTGTCATTGAAACGCTGTCGGGGATCTCGACCGCAACGCTGACGACCCTGTTGCTCAAGAAGGGATTGCGCAACGTGTGGATGCGCGGGACGCGTCCGATTCGCCCGGGACAGCCGAGATTGGTCGGCCGCGCCTTCACCCTGCGCTTCGTGCCGGCGCGGGAAGATCTCGCGACCCCCGAGTCCTGGTCATCGCCCAAATCGACGCGCGCTGCCATCGAGGATATGCCCGAGGGATGCATTGCGGTCGTCGATTCGATGGGTGTGAAGGATGCAGGGATTTTCGGCGATATTCTTTGCGCCCGCATCGCGAAGAAAAAGGTGGCCGGCCTGGTGACCGACGGCGTCGTACGTGACATGGCCGGTGTCCTGGGGACCGGATTGCCCGTCTGGTGCGCGGGCGCCGCCGCTCCCCCGTCAGTCGCCGGCCTTACGTTCGTCGACTGGCAGCAGCCGATCGGCTGCGGCGGCGTTGCGGTGTTCCCGGGAGACGTGGTGGTTGTCGATGACGATGGCGCCGTGTTGATTCCGGCTGCATTGCTCGACGCGATGGTGGCCGCCGCGCCCGGGCAAGAAGCGCTCGAGAACTGGATCATGGGACAAGTGCAGCAAGGCCATGCGCTGCCAGGGCTCTATCCGCCGAACGCAGAAAATCTCGCGCGCTACAAGGCCGAGACGGGTCAGGGCTGACGCGCGCGCAGCGTCTGGCGCCCGAACAGGATCAGCGTGACGGCGACCACGACGATGCCCACGGGCTGGAAGGCGCGGGCGCCCGGGAAGTCGATCTCGGAGGTCGCCAGCACGTAGGCGCACAGCAGCGCGCCGGCAGCCAGGACGCGCATCAGCCAGGACTGCGCAAGCACTAATTGCGCGGGGGCACGGGCAGCGACCCAGGCGCCCGCCACGCCGCTGAACAACCCGATCGCGGATCCGGCCATGACATCCGACGGCCAGTGCGCGCCCACGGCAATGCGCGCGAGGCCGCCGGCCGCTGCCAACGCGAAGAGCCACGCGAACGCGCCGCGCCGCCCGGGCTTGATGCTGAAGAAGAATGCCGTGGCAATCGCGAAAGCGGTCAGCGTGTGACCCGAGGGCATCGCCATCGCGGTCAGCGGCTTGCCGATGATGTGAAACGACGCCGGATCGAGCACGCCGGCCGGGCGCGGCAATTCGAAGATCATTTTCAGGCTACGCGACATCAGGCCGGCGATCGCGCCGGCGCAGATGCCCGAGAGCATGACGCGCGGCGCGAACACCAGCACCGGCGAGACGATGGCAAAGAGGCTCCAGCCGTTGCCCAGAAAGTTGAAGATCACCCAGATCTCGTCTGGCGCCATTGATGTCGTGTGGTTGATTGCGCGAAAGAGATCGGCGTTCGGCATTGCCGCCATCAGCGCAAGCCATAACCCCAGCGGCAGCATCCACAAGACCCACGCCCAAGCCGGGATGCCTGAGGTCAGAACCGGTTGCGCGGCGTCGCGCGCCGGGTCAGGCTTGCGCACGGGCTGCGGCATATTGGATTGTCATCTTGTCCATGACTTCTGCGACACCGATCGCGCGCATGCAGGCATTGTCAGTGCAGGGGGTCTTGCGGTGATTGGCCGCGCTCACGCACGGCGAGCATGCCAGGTTGGCGGTGACTGCGATCGATTTGCCGAGCGATCCGTAAAGCGCGGGCGTTTCGGGACCGAACAGCACCACCGTACGCAGGCCTGTCACCGAGGAAAAATGACCCGGCCCGGAATCGTTGGTGAGCATGACATCGGCGATGCTGTAGAGCGTGGGAAGCTCACCGAAGGTGACCTGCCCGGCGAAGTTGATGGCGTTGCCTACCTGTGCGCCGCGCCGCACGCCTTCGACGTAGTCGTGCTCCGCAGGAGACCCTGTCACCAGGATGAGGCTTTCGGGCCACTTGCCGTGCAGCGCACGGATCAGGTCGGAGAAACGTTCGGGCGCCCAGCGCCGCTGCACCAGCAGATCGCTGGCGTTGGGATTGACCAGAAACAGCGGCTGGTGGCCATGCTGGAACTGCAAGCCGGCGGACGCAGCAAGAGCGGTAATGCGCTCGATGACGCGCGTGCGGACGTCGGGATCGATGGTGGCCTGCGCGATCCGGATCGCGCTGTCCGGGATGTGGATCTTTGAGAAGGGAACCTCATCGGTGGTTGCGAACGCGGCATGCACGAGCGACAGGAAGTTTTTTGCAATATGCATGTGCGGGTTGTAGTGAACCTTGTGGGTCAGCATCGTGCCGCGCCAAAGGCCTTCGCCGTGAAAATTGTGATAGCCCACGCGCCGCCGCGCGCCGCACAATCCGGTGAGCAGCGCGGTAAACCTGGAAAACAGCTCGAGATCGATCACGGTATCGATGCCGCGCGCCCTGGCTTGCATCAGAAACTTCAGCGTGTCGCGCGCGAGCGTGGCCACACTGGAGGCGTCGATCGTGAATACGTTTTCGGAGGGGACGGTATCGAGCAAGGTCAGGCTTGCCCGGTTGCTGTGGAAAATCAGGAAGAAGATCTCGGCACCGAGCGCTTGTGCGTGGCGCATGGCGGGATCCACGATGATGGCGCTGCCCATTTCGGAAAGCTCGATGAACAGCAGCTTGCGCGCGGGTGCGGGCGCGCCGCCGATCATCCGTCGGATCCGGTCGGCCAGCGCCACGAACGGGCTGGCCAGGGCGCAAAGCGGCACACCGACCCAGTGGTCGATGGCGCGCATGGTGTCGACGCTCAGGCTCATAGTGCCGGCATTTTAATGCCTGAGCGCAGCGCGCCCCTGCTTGCCGCGGCGAAACAGGAAGATTGCACCGGGCAGACAAATGACCAGACAGATCACGCCGAAACTGACCGAAGCCAGTACGGTGATTCCCGAGGGGATACCCCAGAGGGCAAGTACGGCGGAGAGCGTGGTTTCCCGCAGGCCCCATCCGGAGATACTGATCGGCAGAATCATGAGGACCGACAGAGCGGGCAGGCCTATCATCAGCGCCTCGAACGGGACCCAGGGGCCGAATCCCCGAAGGCATAGCCCGAGCGAAGCGACCGTGAGCACGTGGATGAACGTAGCGAGTGCGAGTTGGGGCACGATCAGCGGCCAGCCCAATGTTGTTTGAAGCGCGCTAAGCGCACCGGCCATGCCCAGGCGATCGAGAATGCCGAGCAGAACATGTCGGGCCGGCCGCAGGCTGAGCAGGCAGACGGAGGTGATGGCGCCACCGACCGTCGCGGCCAGCAGCATCCATCCGACTGACTCGGCCCAGGGCGCGATGACGGAGCCGCCCAGGATGAGCCCGAGCGCGCCGAGCATGATGTTGCCCGTCAGGCCCAGAAGTCGATCCAGAACCACCGCCACGAAGGAGAGCCTCAGGCGCGGCGTTGCCTTGTTCAGGTCGATCGGGTCGTGCAGTTCGGTCGAAAGGCTCGGCAGGTGCGAGGCACCGGGTGCTCCCTGGCGGCTCGCCTCGATCGCGCGATAACTGTCGCCGCCGATGGTGCTCGGCAGACCCTGGTTAATGAGCCCCCCGGAGAGGTACAGCCCGAAAACCTCCAGCCAGGGCCGTCGCAGATCGAGGCTGCGCATGATCCAACCCCAGCGAAATGCCGCTAAACCGTTCGCGCCGAGAATGGTGCACAGGGCGAGCGCGAACCAACCGGGTTCAACCGTGATTTCGCTGCGCGACAGCGTTTCCCAGTCGATATTGCGCACGGCCAGCCACAGCAGTGCGATCGACAGGACGATGCGCAGGTAGGGCCAGATCAGTTTCGCGGATTTCTTCATTGTTTGCCGTTGTTGCTTCCGGGCGCTGCCGGGGCGGCCCAATTCCTGCAATGATAGAACGTGAAGTCCGATACCGTGCGGCCAAGCCGCGAGACTTCAAGCGTGTCGATCGGGCCGCAGGAGGCGAACTTGCCGGCGCCGACGGGCAAATCCAGTGGCATCTGCGACCACGCGAGGTAGATCGCGTCGCCCGCAGGCCGCATCGGGCCGAACCAGAGGTCGAACTGGTCCACGCGGTCGTCGATCACGAAGATGGGCAGTGGCTGCGCATACCAGGCCAGACGGCTGGCAAGTGTCCAGTTGCCGACGGCGAGCGCGGGGATGCCGCGCGCAACGGCGAGGGCGCGGGCTTGCGCGCCGGCATCGTCCCAGCCCCACAGATCCGCGATCGGGTTCTTGCGGCCCAGGGGATGATCCTGCCCGATGCCGGGAATTCCGGCGCAGAACAGTACGGCAAACCCCAGCAGGCACAGCACGGCCTGCGTGCGTGCGAGCGCCTTGATCAGGGCATGCCGGCCGGCGTCCCACATCCCGGCGATCGCGTTGGCCGCGAAAGGCGTCATGGCCAGCCAGGCCGGCGCGGTCCAGTGGGGGAGGCTGCCGCCGCCACCCGACATCCATGCGGTCACGGCGAACGGAATCGCAAAGAACAGCATGAGCGCCGCGGCATCCCGGGCGCGGTCGCGCACGACCTGGCGCACGGCGACCACCGCGCCCACGAAGAGCAGCGGGCCGTAGGCGACGAGTTGGACGCCAAAGAAGGCGGCAAGCCGGCGTGCTTGCCATGCACCGCCCGTGCCATGGTTCAGTTGATAGACAAACGAGACCCAGTCGTGCGTGGCATTCCAGAAGAGCACGGGCAACACCATGACGGCCGCGACCAGCGAGGCGATCCAGGGCCCGGCCGTCGCCAGCACCGACAGTCCGCGACGCGCGGCCAGGACAATGGCCACGGCCGCCGCTGCCAGGATCGCCGTGTACTTGGCGAGCCCGGCGAGCCCGAGCAGGACGCCGAGCGCGATCCAGAGCCAAAGCCTCGGAGCGCCAGCGCTTTCCGGGCGCACCAGCGAAAGCGTGACCTGCATGAGCGCGAGCGTCAGCGTCATCAGCAGGGTGTCGGGCAGTAGGCCGACCGCCAGCACATGCATCACGGGGGCGAGCAGGGTGAGGCCTACGGCCCAGGCACCGGCCGCCTCTGCCAGGCGGGGGGGCCAGGCAGGCACAATGCGAAACAACTGCCGTGCGAGGTTCCAGGCGAGCAGGCAGGATGCGAGCCACAATGCCTGCGGGATCAGGCGAATGACCCCGACCGGGGCGCCGATCGCGACCAGTGGCCACTGAATCCAGCCCACCAGCGGCGGATGATCGAAGTAACTCCAGTCCAGGCGAACCGCGTAGTACATGTAATGCGCTTCGTCGACCGACAGCGTCAGCAGCCAGCCGAAAAAGAAGTGAATGACCAGCCCGAGCCCGAGCATGGCGACCAGGCGGCGCCTGAGCGCCTGGCCTTGCGTGAAGTGGCCTGCGGGGTTCGAGGGTTCCAAGAGGTGCATTCCTTGCCTGAGGCGGCAGTATAAACGGACGCAAGGCGCTGGCCCGTGGCCCGATTGCGCGCGCGGCGCGCGCAGATGCATAATGCGCACGAGTTCCGCGCCCGGGCGCACCGCCGGCGGGCGCATCACGGGGATGCAAATTGAAGACGCCAAGTTTCAGAGTGGATGGTCGCCGCGCGCTGGTGACGGGGGGCAGCCGCGGCATCGGGCAGGCGGCTGTGCTGGCGCTGGCCGAGGCGGGTGCCCATGTCATCGTCGCGGCGCGCAACAGCGCGGAGGTTGGCGAGATGTGCGCTCGCGTGCGCGCGCAGGGGGGGCATGCGACGCCGTGGGTGGTGGATGTGACGGACTCGGCTGCGGTGACCGAAGGCATTGCCCGGCTCGGGCCGGTCCAGATCCTGGTCAACAATGCGGGGATGAACCGCCCCAAGCTGATGACGGAGACCCCGGATGAAGATCTCGACGCCATCATCGCCCTGAATATCAAGGCCGCTTTCTATGTCGCCCGCGAGGTAGTGCGCGGGTTGCTCGAGGCCGGCTTGCCGGGCAGCCTGATCAATATTTCGTCACAGATGGGCCATGTTGGCGGGTTTCGGCGCACCGTCTACTGCGCCACAAAACACGCGGTTGAAGGGATGACCAAAGCGCTGGCGTGGGAGGTCGGGCCTGCGGGTATCCGTGTCAATACGATCTGTCCGACATTCATCGAAACGGACATGACGCGCGCAATGCTCCAGGATCCCGCCTTCATGGAGATGGTTCATTCGAAAATCGCCCTGGGACGCGTCGGGCAGCCACAGGATCTGATGGGCGCCGTCGTGTTCCTGGCCAGCGACGCGTCGGCGATGGTGACGGGCTCCGCGCTCATGGTGGACGGCGGCTGGACCGCCATTTAGGCGCATCCGGCTCCGGGAATCGTCCTCGGCTCCCGGGCCGGCACCGGTTTACTTCGACTGGACCGTGAAGATGCGCCAGGTCAGCGGCCGCGCGCCGGTCGAGTCCATGAAGCGGACTGTCACGCGGCGCGCAAGGAATCCTTCCGGAAGAGCCGACTGCCCGGCGACGTGCTGATAGTGTCCAAGCGTGATGCTGATCGGCGCCAGCTGCACCGTCTGCGTGCGACCATCGGCGGCTTTGCCTTCGACGGCGATTTCGACGTTGCCGCGAAGATCGGGCCGGTCAGCCCTCTCCTGCATCAGCAGGACGAGGTATGAAAGCGGGCCCCCATCCCTGACTTGTGAGAAGCTGGCGGTGCTGATCCCGACAGGGCCGAATTTGCCGTCGTAGGGCAGTGTTTGTGCAAAAAGCTTGATCTGCTCGCGCATGGGTTCGATCTGCGCCTTAAGGCCCACGACCTCGTCCTTCAGCGCTTTGATCGTCTGGGAAGCTTCGGCGCGCTCGGACTCCACGGTCCTGCTGATTTCGTCGACGCGCGTTTGCAGGCGCTGGCGCTCCAGCGTGACGCTCGACAACTCGTCCGTCAATTTCTGCGACTCGAGCGCGGATAGCCGCTTCGGGCCATAGCTCGCCTGCAGAAACAGGACGCCACCGCCGCCCAGGGCGATGCCAAGCAGCAGCAGGATCAGCCAACTCGGCAGCCGCCGGGACCGGCTGCTGCTTTCATAGGGAGCAGGTTTGAAAACGGGCCGCTTGGCCTCAACGCGAATTGCCATACAAGGTGTTCCTTCAAAGACGCACGTGGCTGCTCGCGCGACAGCGGCAGCCACACCGCAAGGATAGCCTGTCTTGGGGTAATCCCGCCAATCCGCTGGGGCGCAGGGCTGTGCCGGGGTACCTGCGCACGCGCGCTGTCTCTAGCGCTAGCGCAACATCACATCGAGTTCAGCGAGCCGCTGCGGGGTACCAACGTCCACCCATCTCCCGTCGTGCAGCGCGCCGCAGACACGACCGTCGCGCATCGCACCGCGCAGCACGGGGGCGAGTCTGGCGGGAAGGCCTGGCTCGCAGCCCGCGAAGAACGCCGGAAGGTACACGCCAATGCCCGCGAACGTGTGGCGCGGCGAGCCCTCAGCGTGCACCAGACCATGGGCATCGATGGCGAAGTCACCGTCCGGATGATGCTCCGGGTTGCGCACCAGCAGTAGCCAGGCCAGCGCGTCACGGGCGATCAGTGCCGAACCCAGCCGCTGCGCACCGGCTGGATCCCAGTCGCACCAGATGTCCCCGTTGATGACCAGGAATGGCGCGTCGCCGAGTAACGGCAGGGCGGTGGCGATGCCGCCAGCGGTTTCGAGCGCAGTGCCTTCAGCCGAGTAGCGGATGCGGGTGCCAAATGCAGATCCGTCGCCCAGCATCTGTTCGATGCGCTCGCCCAGCCATGCATGATTGATGACAATGTCGCGTATTCCCGCAGCGGCGAGCCGCTCGATGTGCCACGCGATGAGCGGCTTGCCGCCGACCGGCAGCAAAGGCTTGGGCACGGTGTCCGTCAGCGGCCGCATCCGCTCGCCACGGCCAGCCGCAAGAATCATCGCGCGCATCAGAAGGTATACCCGACGCCGCGCTGGATCTTCTCCAGTTGATCCATCACCCGCAGCAGCGGCCTGAAAGCGCTGTAGCGCCCCGCGACCTGGCGAACGTAGCCGATAACGCGCGGCATGTGCGCAAGGTAGGCCGATTTGCCGTCGCGATGATTCAGCCGGGCGAATACGCCGAGGATTCGCAGGTTGCGCTGCAATCCCATCCACTCGTAATCGCGATGAAAGTTTGCGAAGTCGGAGTCCACCGGCAGTCCCGCCGAGCGCGCGCCTTCCCAATAGCGGATCGCCCAGTCCAGTTGTTGCGGCTCTTCCCAGGTCGTGCGCGCGTCCATGACGAGCGAGGCCAGGTCGTAGGTAATGGGGCCTGAAAGGGCATCCTGAAAATCGATCACGCCGGGGTTGGGGCCATGCTCGGGCTGCTCGCACACCATCAGGTTCGGTGAATGGAAGTCGCGATGCACGAGCACACGGGGGGCAAGCGCGTTGTGTGCAACAAGCAGGTCAAAGACTTTGTCGAGCGCACCGGTCGCCGCGGCGTCAAGCGGGGCCTGGCAATGGACGCTCGCGAACCATTCGGGAAATAGCCCGAGTTCTGACTTCAGGCGCACCGCGTCGTAGACGGCAAGCCCCTGGTGGTTTGCCTGCTGCAGTGTCACGAGCGAGGCCAACGCGTCGCGGTAAAGTCGTTGCAGTGTGGTGTCGTCGATCCCCTGCACGATGCGGTCGTAGTAGGTGGTGGGCCCAAGGTCCGAGAGCAACAGGAACCCGTGCTCAAGATCGCTGGCCAGGATGCGCGGCACGTTCAGGCCGACCGCCGCCAGTCGTGCGTCCACGTCGACAAATGGCCGGCAATCCTCGTGCGGCGGCGGTGCATCCATGACGATCGCCGTGGTCTTGCCCGCCGGCAGGCGGAAGTAACGGCGGAAGCTCGCATCGCTTGAGGCCGGGACCATTTCGCGCGCGCGCAGGGCAAGCTCCGGGGGAAGAGATGCAAGCCATTGGTTTAAAAGGGGAATTCTCGTGTCATCCATAATGGCGATCGTAATGGCGTTGGCCGGGGCGCATCGGCCGCGGCGGTTGCCGCGTATTTATTCGCGGCCGGGTCAGCTTCTCTATAATACCGGCTGGTTGCCCCGATAGATTGCCGGTCCGCGCGCAAGGGGTGTTGCTGCACCCGCTGTCAGCGAAGGATATTTTCCCAAACGTGTTTCTCACCCGATGGCTGTTGCTTCTGTTGCTAGGCAGTATCGCGACGGTTCAGGCGCAAAACGCGTCGGGAGATGGCGCGCCCTCCACATCGGTCGCTGGCGTCATGGTCAACGGCTTGAGGTTGTCGCCCTCGCTTGGCAAGCC
>CAITPF010000236.1 GCA_903894155.1 uncultured beta proteobacterium
CAGCGCAAAGACGATTTCCGGGACAACCACGTTTTTTCTGCACCGCTATTTCACGTTCCCGGATGGCCGCGCGGAGCCCTTGGGTCGACAAGCTTTCAAATACTACACACTGCTGATCATCAACACTCAGGTCAATACCCTCTTTCTGCTCGGCATCGACTTCCTCATCGACAACGTTTTCGTTTCGAAACTGATGGCCGAAGGCGCAAGCTTTGTGCTGAGCTACCTCATCAGCAAGCGGTTTGTCTTCAGAGCCAAGTAGGCCGGTGCGTGGCCTACCTTAGGATCAGGGAAGCACGCGGCAAAGCCCGGCGATATCGGTTGCCGCGCAGTGGACCCCAAAGTGCGCTTGAATCGCGGCGATTCCGCCGGTCAGGTAGACGACGTCGCCAGCCTGCAGTTTCTGAGCTTCCGGCACGACGAACCGCGTGTCGCGGGGAGCGCGTGACACCACGACCCGCCCTGAATCCAGGTCGGTGTGCAGGACGCGGGCCTCGCCCATCTGCATGCCGATTGCCCGCTGCGCCCCGCTTGCCCGACGCAATCCCTCGACCTGCCCGTGCACTGCGGCAAGATTGAAGGCCAGCAGCAGCAAACAGCCGGCCAGCGTCGGGGCGATCGTCGCGCCATTGGACCTGGCCATCGAATCGCGCAGCCTGAGCATCAGCGCGAGCACCACGGCGATCACGAAGGTATCCCATCGCTCGGACGCCGAGGATTCATAGAGAAACACGAACCCGAGCGCAGGCAGCACCATCAGGTCCACTAGCCCACGCCGAAGCGAAATCCAGAGGGCCGCGGCTACCACGACGATGCCCGCGAGGTAGCTCATTGATGCAGGCTCAACGCCCCGGGTCGTCCACTGCGTGACGGACAGATCGCCGCTGGCGACATACCCTTGAGCGAACATCAGGAAGGCGCGCAGATAGCGGGCGATGGAATCGTTCTGGAAGAGGGAGTAGACGTGCTCTGAGTAGCTGCTGACCAGGGACGGTTTGACATGCGTTGCATGCACCGCGACGTAGTAAATGAGCCCGGGAAACACGACGGCCACCAGCACCCGAAGCGCGCGTGCCCGGCCTGACCCACGGATTTCGCTCTGGCCGAACCGGCCCACGATGCAGTACAGGGCAAGCCCGGCCGAGAGGATCAGAAACGGCTGCAGGTGCTGCGCCGCCAGCACGAGGGAAGAGGCGCACACGAGCGCAAGTGCGCGACCGTCGGTCGTGCGCAGTGCGCGCAGCACGACCAGGATCGCGAAGAACAGCAGCGGGTGAAAGAGAACGTTTTCTTCGCTGCGCCCCGCGATATCGGAGATCGCCGGACTGGAAAGGTAAAGGAGGACGCCCAAGGCCGCGACCAGCGTGGTGCAACCCGCGCTGCGCAGGCATCCGTACAGCGCGCTGCAGGCCAGTACGAGCGCCGCCCCAATGAAGGCAGCCCACAGATAGATGGGCGGAACATTGGACGCAGCACCGATCTGGTGGCCGAGCCAGAGCCACGCCGAGAGCAATCCTGGATGGGCAAGGTCAAAGAACCACTCGAAACCCGGGTAGTACCCGCCCTGTACCCCAAGGATGAACGAGGACGTGTCGTAATCGTCCACCGGGTTGATCCAGACCTGAACCAACCGCAGCGCCAAAAGCACGAATATGGCGATCCGCGTGAGCGAAAGCGCGAGATTTTCTGCCATACGGCGCATCAAATGTTGAGCTTGTTGAACACGAACGCAGGCAGATGGCGAATCACCATCATGATCACCTGCCAGATTGGCGGCACATAGGCCACCGCTCGCCCACTGTCGATCGCCGCTACGATGCCTCGCGCGACATCCTCGACCGGTGCCATTTTTGCGCCGCCCGCCTTCAGATGGGATGTCATCGGCGTATCGGTTGGCCCGGGCTTGATCAAAACCACCTTCACGGGTGTGCCCGCGAACCGGTGCTGCAGGCCCTGGGCATAGCGGGTCACCATCCCTTTGGCGGCACCATAGACGTAATTCGACTTGCGCCCGCGGTCACCCGCCACCGAGCCGATCAGCGCCAGCGTTCCGCGCCCGGACCTTTCCATGTGGCCGGCGAACGCCTCGGCAAACAGTACGGGCGACACGCCATTGACTTCGAGTTCGGACTGACAGTGGGCAAGGTCTCGCTGACTGCTTGCCTGATCACCGAGCGAACCGTGTGCGATCAGGACGATATCGACAGCACCCTCGCCGGCAATCGCGTCAACCGTCTCGGCGATATGCGTGGCGTTCGCGAAATCGGCCACGACGGTCTTCACGCGCGACCCTGCGCTACGCGCCCGCAGGTCGGTCGCGACGCGCTCGAGCCGTTCGGCATCCCGCCCGAGCAAGGTGAAATCCTGCGCCTGACCTTGCGCCCAGAGGCGCGCGCAATGCGTGGCCATCGCCGAGGTCGCGCCAACGATCACGATTCGCTTTGCGTATTGCACTTTATGCTCCAAGAAGTCTGCGTGACATCGCCGAACTGATGCCCGGGTCACGGTAAGCGTTGAACTCCCGCCAGCGCGGATAGCCCGCTTCGAACAGGGCGCGCGGCATGCGCGCGTCCTTGGCCAGGTAAAGGCGACCGCAGGCCTCGCCGACGATCACGTCGAGCCGTTCGAGCAGCGCCAGCGTGCTGGCGCCTTTGTTCGGAAAATCCAGCGCGAGGGTCACGCCTGGGCTTGGGAACCCCAGCATGCCGACAGAATGGCGCTCGCCGAACGTCTTGAGCACCGCCAGGAACGAACCCTCGCCCGATCGGCCGATCTCGGCCAGCATCGCGACCACCGCATCACGCCCGACGGGCCGCGGCACGACGCTCTGGTATTGATAGAACCCGCGTGGGCCGTACATCCGGTTCCAGTCGTGCAGGTTGTCCAGCGGATAGAAGAACGGCTCATAGTGCGTGGTGCGCAGCCCCGTCTGGCGGCTGTTGAGCCGGAAGTACATCTCGTTGAAGGGGCGCAGGGAAAGTCGGTTCACGAGCGACACCGGGGGCAC
>CAITPF010000237.1 GCA_903894155.1 uncultured beta proteobacterium
CGCCGCGCTCTGTGAGATGGTTCAGCCGACAGGCGTCGCGTTTGCCAGCGAATCGCAGCAATCGGGCACTCCCTACGGGGTCGTCGCCTTGTGGCAGCAGGGTGATTCCGTCGCCATCTGTACGCTCCTGATCCTGGTGACCATGAGCATGGTCAGCTGGTATGTCATATTCACCAGACTCATCGCGCAGTCACGCATGATGCGGTTTGCCAGGCTGACCCAGGCGCAGACCTGGACACCCGAAACTCTGGGCGCAAGCGCCGGCAGCCTGACCGAAAAAAATCCGTTCCGGTTCGTTGCCGAGAAGGGGCTGCATGGCGCCATGAAACATAGTGGCTTGTCTGACTCTGTCGACTTCAACACGTGGGTATCCATGGTCATCGACCGGGCGACCGGCGATGTGAACAACCGGATGCAGGGCGGGTTGTCGGTATTGGCAACCGTTGGCTCCACGGCGCCGTTCGTAGGCCTTTTCGGCACGGTTTGGGGTATCTACCACGCGCTCGTGAAGATCGGTCAATCCGGGCAGGCAAGCGTCGACAAGGTGGCGGGCCCGGTCGGCGAGGCGCTGGTGATGACCGCGATCGGCCTGGCCGTCGCCGTGCCTGCGGTGCTGGGATACAACTGGCTCGTGCGTCGCAATAAATCGCTGATGCTTGATGTCAGGTCATTCGGTGCGGATCTGCATGTGGTCCTGCTTGGCATGAAGACGTCGCTTTCAGCGTAAGCCACGGAGCAGCTCATGGCGATGAATATGCCCTCCGACGGCGATGAGGACCTGATCACGGCGATCAACACGACACCGCTGGTGGATGTCATGCTTGTGCTCCTGATCATTTTCCTCATCACCATTCCCGCAGTGACCGCGTCATCCCTCGTCAACCTGCCGCAGGAGACGGTGCAACCCGATGAACTCAGGGCCGAGAGCATCGTTGTGACCGTTGACGCCGCAGGCAATCTGTTCCTCAACGAGCAACCCGCGGGCTCGAACGACGAGTTGCTCGCGCGCCTGCGCTCTCTGGCGGCGCGTGCGCCACAACCCGATGTCCACATCCTCGCGGATGTCGAGACAAAATTCGGAGCCGTCGGTGGCGTGCTCTACCTGGTCAAGGAAGCGGGGCTTGGTAAGGTCAATTTCGTCACGGAACCGGCCGCACAGGGGCGCCAATGAATCCGTATCACGATTCGTATCATGACGATCCCGAATTACTCATGGATATCAACACAACGCCGCTGATCGACGTGATGCTGGTCCTGCTGATCATGTTTATCGTGACAATTCCGATCCAGCCCCACGCGACGAGCCTGACGCTTGCGCAGAGCCAGGCGTTGCCAGTGCCGGAGCCCAGGGCGATTCATATCAGGATCGATGCAAATCAGCGGATCGAAGTCAATGGCACCATCATGGATTCGCGCGAAGCGCTGGAGAACATGCTGACCACATTGACCGCCCAACGGGGCGCTGATCAGCAGATATTCGTGGATGTTCACCCGCAGGCCCGCTATGAACAGGTTGCCGGCGTACTGGCGCAGATTCAGAGAAATGGTCTGAAACGGATCAATATCGTCGGGATTGACCGATATTCCTCAAAATAGCGATTCAGTCCCGCGTGTTCCCCCGGCTTGGGACGCCAGAGGCGCGCGCGTGGCACCGCTGCGTGCCGAAATGTAAACTAAGGCAGTGTTCCAAATTTTGCTGACGACCTGAACAGTCCAGCGCGGAGAATTCGATGGACTATATCGGCGGCACGAGAGACGCAGTTGCCCTGTTAAACCGGCTGGAAAAGA
>CAITPF010000238.1 GCA_903894155.1 uncultured beta proteobacterium
AGTGCGATTTATTGAACCCGTAACCCGCGAAGAGCTCCATCAAATCAAAGAGTTTGACCGCGACCTTGGGGTCGTACCCCTTCCTGGTCGCGCCAGATTCGAACAACTCGCGATGGGTGGCCATTTCTTCGGCCTTTTTCTTGCCCATGGCCCGGCGCAGCAGATCGGCGCCACCCAGCGAATATCCCCCGATAATCTGGGAGATCAGCATCACCTGTTCCTGGTAGACGATCACCCCATAGGTGCTTTTGAGGGTGGCCTCGAGATCCGGGTGGAAATAATCGACCGTTGCCCGCCCGTGCTTGCGATTGACGAAATCATCCACCATGCCGGATTCAAGCGGGCCAGGACGGAAAAGCGCCAGAACAGCAACGATGTCTTCGAAGGTGTTGGGTCGAAGCTTCTTGAGCAGCTCCTTCATGCCGCGCGATTCAAGCTGGAACACGGCCGTCGTGTTGGCATCGCACAGCAACTGGTAGGTGGGCGGATCCGTGAGCGGGACCGACATGATGTCGAAATCCTGCATGCCGGGATTGTGCGCGCGAACGAAGCGCACGGCCCAGTCGAGAATCGTCAGGTTGCGCAGGCCGAGAAAGTCGAACTTCACCAGGCCCGCGGCTTCGACATCGTCCTTGTCAAACTGCGAGACCGCGCTTCCCTCCTGGCCCGGCTGGCAATACAACGGGCAGAAATCGGTCAGCTTGCCGGGCGCGATCAGCACGCCGCCGGCATGCATCCCGACGTTGCGGGTCAGCCCTTCAAGGGGACGCGCAAGATCGACCAGTGCGCGCACTTCCTCTTCCCGCTCGTAGCGCGCGCGAAACGCGGGCTCTTCCTTGAGCGCGCGATCCAGTGTCCACGGTTCGGCCGGGTTGTGGGGAATCAGCTTCGACAGCCCATCGCACAGCATGTAAGGCATATCAAGCACCCGACCGGCGTCGCGCACCACGGCCTTGGCGCCAAGCGTGCCGAACGTTGCGATCTGGCTCACGGCGTCGCGGCCGTATTTCAACTTGACGTACTCGATGACCCGCTCGCGGTTGTCCTGGCAAAAGTCGATATCGAAGTCAGGCATCGACACCCGCTCCGGATTCAGGAAACGCTCGAACAGCAGGTCGTAGCGGATCGGATCGAGATCGGTGATCCCCAGGGAGTAGGCCACGAGCGATCCCGCGCCCGAGCCGCGCCCGGGGCCGACCGGCACGCCGTTGGCCTTGCCCCAGTTGATGAAATCCTGAACGATCAGGAAGTAGCCCGGGAACCCCATCTGGATGATAGTGCGGCACTCGAGCGCGAGGCGTTCTGCGTAGCGGGGGCGCTCGCGCTCGCGCTCGGGGGGCTCGGGAAACAGTTGCGCCAGGCGCTTTTCGAGGCCGGTCTCGGAAAGTTGCACGAGGTAGTCGTCAAGCGACACCCCGTCGGGGGTCGGAAAATCGGGCAGCCGCGGCTGACCGAGCTCCAGGGTAAGGTTGCACCGCTGCGCGATGGCCACGGCATTGGCCAGCGCCGAAGGCACATCCGCGAAGCGGCGGGCCATTTCCTCGGAGGACAGCAGGTACTGGTCTTCAGTGAACCGACGCGGACGCCTGGGGTTGGTGAGGATTTCGCCTTCGGAAATGCAGACACGCGCTTCGTGCGAGGTGAAATCGCCATCGCCCAGAAATTGCACCGGATGCGTGGCCACGACGGGAAGGCCGCACTCGGCCGCCAGGGTGATGGCCTCGCGGCAATAGGCTGCATCCGCGTCGGCGCTGGTGCGCTGCAATTCGATGTAGAAAGCGCCGGGGAATCGGCGCGACCATTGTTGGGCCAGCGATCTCGCCGCGGCGGCATTGCCCGCGACCAGCGCCTGGCCGATATCGCCACCACGGGCTCCCGACAGCGCGATCAGCCCTTCGGTGCCATCGAACCATTCGGCGCGGAATTCGGCACGGCCGCGGTGCGCGTTGGTGAGCCAGGCGCGCGTGAGGAGTTCGCACAGCGCACGGTAGCCGACAGGGTTGGCAACAAGAAGTAGAATACGGGAAGGCTTGTCGCGATCGTCGTCGTTCGTGATCCACACATCGCATCCGGCGATGGGCTTGATCCCGGCCCCACGGGCCGCCTTGTAGAATTTGATGAGGCCGAATACGTTGGCCAGATCGGTGAGCGCAACGGCCGGCTGCCCGTGCAAGGTGACCCGCGAGACGAGCTCGGGGATACGCACGGTGCCATCCACCACCGAGAATTCGGAGTGGACACGCAGGTGGACGAAAGGTCGGATCGAAACGGGTTCTTGCATGCGAGGATTGTACTCATTCCGGTCGGCCGGAAGTGCCCTTGCAGGCAAGGTTGATCGCACAACAGATTGGAGCTGCGCATGACAAAATGGCTAGTGCTGATTGCCTGGGTGGGCTCGATCCTGTTCGCCCATTTTCGAGGGCGCGTCCGGTTGCCGCTCGGGCGCCAGATGCTGGATCACTCCATCCTGCTCGCACCGGTCAATGCCTTCATGGTGCTGACCTCACGCGTGCCCACCACGCCCTACCTTCCGCTGTCCACGTTCCCCGACCTGCAACTGCTCGCCGACAACTGGGAAACCATCCGCGATGAAGCGCTGCACCTTTCGTCCCTGCAGGCGATCAAGGCGCCCGAGCTCCATAACGACATCGGGTTCAACTCGTTTTTCAAGTACGGCTGGAAGCGCTTCTACCTCAAGTGGTACGACGCGCGCCATCCGTCCGCCGAGGCGCTCTGCCCGCGCACGGTCGCGCTGCTCAACAGCATTCCCGGCGTCAAGGCCGCAATGTTTGCCGAGCTGCCTCCCGGTGGCCAGCTCAACGCCCACCGGGATCCTTTCGCCGGGTCGCTGCGCTACCACCTCGGGCTCGCAACACCGAATGACGACGCCTGCTACATCGAGGTGGACGGCATCCGGCACAGCTGGCGCGACGGTCAGGGCGTGATTTTCGACGAAACCTACGTCCACGAGGCGTACAACCGCAGCGACAAGAACCGCATCGTGCTGTTTTGCGATGTCGTGCGGCCGCTCAAATGGCCATGGGCCGATGCGTTTAACGGCTGGTTCTCGCGCGTGTTCCTCTCTGCGGCAAGTTCGCCCAACGCCGACACCGACGAGACCGGCCTGATCAACAAGCTGACGCACTACCACTGGGTCATCGACCAGAAGCGGCGCGAGTTCAAGAAGTGGAACCGTACTGTCTACAAACTGACCAAGTACGGCTTGATCCTGTTGGCGATCTACCTGTTCCTCAGGGCTTAATGGCGCTGATTTAAGCCGCGGATTTAAGACTCTGATCCCGAGCGCCGGGCACCGGGCATTGCACTGCCCGGGCCGGTGCGGATCGACCGCCCCGCTTAACGCTGCATCGCATCCCACGCCTTTTGCAGGCGCTTGACCGAAACCGGCGTCGGGGTGCGAAGCTCCTGCGCGAACAGCGCCACCCGAAGCTCCTCCAGCAGCCACCGGAACTCGTCCAGGCCGTGATCCGGCGCACCCTTGCGCGCCGCGCGCGCCCGGGAATACTGCGCCAGCAACGGCGCCATCTCGCCTGTCAGGCGCGCGTCCCGGGCCGGGTCGGTGCGCAGCTTGTCGATGCGCGCCACGACGGCTTTCAGGTAGCGCGGCAAGTGCCCAAGTTGCGTATACGGTGTCTGCGATACGAACGATGCCGGCACCAGTGCGGCCAATTGCTGCTGAATATCCTGGTAGGCAGTCGCATGGCCTTTGGCCTGCGGCAGTTTGCGCATCGCCGCGGTCCACTGATCGAGCACAGTGCCCGCCAGCCGTGCGACTTCCTGCGCCAGCAGGCCAAGGCGAGCCTTTCCCTCCTGGCGTCGCGCCTCGAACGTCGCCTCATCCACGGGCCAGGGTTCGGCGAGGCAGGCGCGATCGATCGCGCAATCGATGATCTGGTCACGCAAGGCCTCCTGGCTGCCCAGGGGCAGGAAGAGCATGCCGAGTCGCGTGAAATCGTGCAGGTTTTTCTCGAGAAACCGTACCTGGTCCCGCAGCGCGAGCCGAAGCATGCGACGAAGCCCCTTGTGATGGACTTCGCGCGCGGCCTGCGGATCGTCGTAAACGTCAAGCGCGCAATGCGCTCCCTGGTCCACCAGCGCCGGATACCCGATCACCGTCTGCCCGCCTTTGCGGCGAATTTCCATGATGTCGGGAAGCGCACCGAACTTCCAATCCGTGATTTCGTCGTTCGCCAGCACCGTCGCGACCTCCTGGTCCCGGGTCGCCAGGCGCTGGAAGGTGGCCTGGGCCTCGCGCCCGAGTTCGGCCCGCAGTTGCGCGAGATTGCGTCCGGCCCCCAGCATGCGGCCATGCTCGTCAACGACCTTGAACGCCATGAACAGGTGCGCGGGCAGCGTCTCCTGCTTGAAATCAGCGACGGTCGGACGGATCTTGACCTGCTCCCACATGTCGCTGATGAGCGCCTCGGCAAGGCCTGTGGACGGGGCGGCCAGGCGATCGAACCAGCGGTCATAGAACCCGGCCGCGTAATCCGGCAGCGGCACGCAATGGCGGCGCAGCTTTTGCGGCAGCGACTTGAGAAGAAGGTGAGCCTTTTCCTTGAGCATGCCGGGCACGAGCCACTCGCAGCGTGCCGAATCGACCTGGTTCAGGAAATACAGCGGCACGGTGACCGTCATGCCGTCACGCGGCGAGCCCGGTTCGAAGTGGTAATCAATTGCCAGGCGCGTGCCGTTCCAGTCGAAGGCCTTGGGAAACACCTCGGTCGTGATGCCTGCAGCCTCGTGGCGCATGAGGTCATCGCGGGTCAGCAGCAGCTTCTGGGCATCGCCCTTGGACAACCCGCGTGCCCAACGCTCGAGCGTCACCGTCTGGCAGACGTCGGGGGGCACGACCCGATCGTAGAACGCCTCGATGAGGCTGTCGTCCACGAGAATGTCGGGGCGGCGCGATTGATGCTCCAGACGCTCGATCTGTTGGATGAGGGTGCGGTTGTGCGCCACGAACGCAAGCGTCGTGTCGATTTCCCCGGGAACCAGGGCCTCGCGGATGAAAATGGTGCGCGCGGCCACCGGATCGATCGCGCCGTAATGCACCCGGCGGCCCGAATACACGGTGAGACCATAGAGCGTGCCCTTTTCATTGGCTACCACCTGGCCGGATTTCTTTTCCCAGCGCGGCTCTCCCCAGGTCTTGCGAATCAGGTGGCCCGCCACGCGTTCGATCCAGACAGGCTCGATGCGCGCGACGCAACG
>CAITPF010000239.1 GCA_903894155.1 uncultured beta proteobacterium
CAGGGTGTCTCGCGACCATTGCGCCATTCGGTCAGGCGCTTTGCCATGGCGACGTAGCCAATGAATTTTTCACCGGTCTGATGATTGGCCTGTTGCAGTGCCAATGCCTTGTTAAAGACGAAACGGCACGAACCGGCAAAGCGGCGCATGGCGCGCTGTTGCTCACCATTGGGCATGAGTTCGTACTTGAAGGCTTGGCGTCGAAGCATGCCTTCATTGTATTTTTGTCGATGGGCTGTTTCAATGGAATCTGGCTCGGCGACCACGATGTCGTTGCGCTGCTTTTTCGGTTGACCCTCTTGACAATCGACCAACTGACTCCAAACAAAACAAGAACGGCTTCCCCGTCCGCGCTCTTGACCCCGCCCTGAACGGCAGGGTTTGCCGCGCATCGGATCAAATGAGCAGTGCGACGGGTGTCTCGACCAATCGCCGGTACGCCGCCAGCCAGGTCGCCGCCAGCGCGCCATCGACTGCGCGGTGATCGACAGACAGCGTGCAGCGCATGACTTGACCGACCGCCAGTTGGCCGTCCGCATTGACGACGGGCTGCGCGCGCACCGCAGCAACGGCCAAGATGCCTGCCTGCGGCGGGTTGATGATGGCTGCGAACTCGTCCACCCCATGCATACCCAGATTACTGACGCAAAAGCCGCCGCCCTGGAATTCCTCGGCACGCAATTGGCCGGCGCGTGCCCGCTCTGCAAGCCTGCGAGCCTCCGTGCTGATCTCCAGCAGGCTTCGGCCGGCAGCATCCCGGATGATCGGCGTCATCAGGCCGCCCGGCGTGGAGACCGCAAGCGCGAGATCGACGCGCTCGAATTGCAACAGCGCGTTTTCGGACCACGCCACGTTGACCGCAGGCACCTCGCGCAAGGCAAGCGCGGCCGCGCGAAGCACGAAATCATTCAACGAGATGGATTGTTCACGATCCTCGTTGAGCTCCGCGCGCAAGGCGACCAGGCGATCGACCCGGCAGTCTGCCGTGAGGTAGAAGTGCGGCACCGTCGACTTGCTCTCGACCAGGCGACGCGCAATCGTACGACGCATGTTGGTGTGCGGGATCTCGATCCACGGCGAAGCCTCGCTCGCGGCGGCGCCTCGGCTTGACGGTACCGAAGTCGCGACCTGGGCTGAAGCCGTTACCACACGCGTCATGGCCGCACCCGTGGCGTTGACGCTGCCCGCACCGATCGCGGCAACTGCGAGCATCACGTCATACTTGACCACGCGGCCGTTCGGCCCCGATCCGCGTACACGAGCCAGGTCAATGCCGTTCTGCCTGGCAAGCAAGCGGGCGACGGGGCTTGAAAATATGCGGCGACTCGAGACCGGCGCATCCTCGAACGTTGTGGCTGAAGCTGTCGTTGGCTTTGCCGCTGCCGCAACTTCCCCAGGAGGGGAATTCGCTGAAAGGACACTGGCCCCTGGGGAACCCCGCTCAGTCGTTTGCCCAAGCAAGCCTTGTGCGGCATCGAGCGATTCGCCCGGTGCAAGCAGCACTGCGATCGCCGCGCCGACGGCGACATCCGTGCCAGCCTTGACCAGGATTTTCGCCAGAATGCCCTCGCCTTGGGCGCCGATCTCGATGACAGCCTTGTCCGTCTCGATCTCGGCGATGCTCTCGCCAAGGGAAATGCAATCACCTTCTGCCCTGACCCATTGCACGAGCGTTGCGTGCGTCGCATTGGCGGCCACTTCGGGCATGCGCAATATCGTTGCCATTCTTGTCCCCTACTGGTTACCGCTCTCGCGCATCACGCGACGCAAACCGTCCACGACTTCCTCGGTGCGCGCGCAAGCCGCGCGTTCCAGCACCTTTGAAATGCTGGGCGAAGCCTCCCCCCCCGTAACGCGCTGCACCGGCTGATCCAGCCAGTCGAAAAAGCGGCGCTGGATTTCATCGGCCAGCCATCCGCCGTAGGATGTCCCGAGCGAGCCCTGTTCGACGATCAGCGCCTTGTTGGTCTTCTGGATACTGCGCTCGATCGTATCCCAATCGATGCTTGCGCGGTCGAGCCAGCGCAGGTCAATGATCTCCGCATCGATTCCTGCCTGGCCTGCCGCCTCGAGCGCGTGGCCTACCATCGACAAATAGGCGATGACAGTGACATCCTTGCCTTCGCGCCGCACGGCCGCGTGCCCGGGTGCGATCACGAAATCCAGGTCATCGGCGGGCACGTCGCCGACGCTTGCATACAAGTCAACGTGTTCGATGACCAGCACGGGATCCTGGCAGCGCAATGCCGCATTCATCAGCCCGATATAGTCGTACGCGCAGGATGGCGCAACGATGCGCCAGCCGGGGCTGGTGGCAAATATGCCCGCGGGATCCATCAAATGCTGCGATCCATATCCCGTTCCCATCGCCACCTTGCTGCGCAGCACCAACGGCACGGGATGATCACCACCAAACATGTGGCGCGATTTGCCAATCTGATTGAACACCTGGTCTCCGGCCACCCACATGAAATCGGGATACATGAACTCGACCACAGGGCGGTAGCGACCGTCCATGGCAAGCCCGCCGCCGAGGCCGGCAAAGGCGCATTCGCTGATCGGGGTACCGAGCACCCGGTCGGGGAATGCCGCCTTCAAGCCGCGGGTGGCGCCGTTGGTGCCACCCTTGAGCCGATGGACATCCTCGCCCATGACGACAATCGATGGATCCGTTTGCATACGGCGATGCATGACATCGGCCACGACATCAATGAACTTGCGCGCCACGCGCTCGCCTTGATGGCCCGACTCTTGCGCCACGGCAATTCCCGCGAATTCGGACAAATCGCCGCGTATCCCGACATCGCGGAAATCCGGCCTTGGCCACAACTCGGGCCGTATGCGACGCACGCCGGGCTTGCCGGCCGGATCGGCCTCGACCAGCGCATCAACCGCTCGCGCCATGCACGCCTGGGCGGCGGCTCGTAACGCCTTGACCTGTGCCGGCGTCATGAGCTTGCGCTCCTGCATCTTGCGCGCCAGCATGTCCAGTGGATCGCGTTTACGCCAGGCGGCTTCCTCTTCTTTTGTCCGGTAACCGAACGCGCTGCCCGGGAATGGACCGTTCTGGTGAAAGTACCGATAGACCCGCGCTTCGATGATGGCCGGGCCCTTGCCCGAGCGCATGTGCGCAAGTGCCTGTTCCATCGCCAGATGCACGGCCAGGGGATCCATGCCGTCGACCGACCAGCTCGGAATATTGAACGCCTGGCCTCGCGCGGCAAGCCTGGGCTCCCCCGTTGCCTCATCGACCGTCGTTGAAACGGCATAGCCGTTGTTCTCGACGAAAAAACACAACGGCAGCTTCCAGGCCGATGCCAGGTTCATCGTCTCGAGCACGGATCCGATATTGATCGCGCCGTCACCGAAGTACGTGACCGCAACCGAGTCACCGCCCGCGTGGCGGTCGGCCCAGGCAGATCCGGCGGCCAGCGGCACGCCGCCGCCCACGATCGCATTGGTGCCCAGCGCGCCGGCCGGCATGTACTGCAGGTGCATCGAGCCGCCGCGGCCTTTGCAATAGCCTTGCGCCAGGCCAAGAATCTCGGCCAGTGTGCGCGCAAGCATGGCCGCGACATCCGGGCTGATCGGTGCCCGTGGGTCGATTCCCTCGGGCTGCAGGTACCCCAGCATCTTGGCGACGAACTGATGGTGACCACGATGCGAACCATTGACCTGGTCGCGGGCGGTCAGGCCGACAATCGAGCCTGCCGCACCGCCCTCCTGTCCGATACTCGAGTGCACGGGTCCGTGCACGAGCCCCTGTCCGGCGAGCTCGAGCGCGGTTTCCTCGAAGGCGCGAATGATGTGCATGGTCGCGAGCATCGTCCCCAACAACACGGGACTCGCGCGCTTCCAATCCTGTTCGGTCGCGTGCAATTCGACCCAGGGGGCGGAAGAATGAAGGGAAGTGGACTTGGACATTGCAATCCAGAAAGGTTTAGAAACCGTTAGCCGTGAAGCCGCCGTCAGCGACCATGGCATGACCCGTAATGTAGGCAGCGGCGTCGGAGGCGAGAAACAGCGCCATTTCCGCGACTTCCTCCGGCGTGCCAAGACGCCCGAGTGGCGTGCGCCGTTCGATGACGCCCTCGTCCAGCGCACCGCGGGCGATGAGATCATCGACGAGCGCAGTACGGATGTAGCCCGGGCAAATCGCGTTGACGCGAATGTTGTGCTCTGCCCACTCGACGGCCAGTGTCTTGCAAAGCGACACCACCGCAGCCTTCGACGCGCAGTATGCAGCCCGACGAGCCGCGGACACCAACCCGAACATCGACGCCGTGCTCAGGATCACGCCACCGCCCTGCCCGACCATTCGCCGCGCTGCGGCCTGAGAGCAATAGAACACGCCCGAAAGGTCGATGTCGATCGTCTGTCGCCACTCCTCGGGGGTGACGTCCAGCGAGGGCTTGTTCATCGAAATTCCCGCGTTGTTCAGCAGGATGTCAATTCTGCCGAACCGTTCAATCGTCGCGGCGACGGACCGCTCCACAGCGCGGTCATCGGCAATCGAAGCCACGCACATCTCGATCTCCGCTGCCGGGAATTGCGCCTGCAGCGCATCCCGTGCCTTGCCCAGGGCGGTCTGGTCAACGTCGAGCAACATCAGTCGCGCCCCGTGGCGGACAAACGCGTGTGACATCGCATGCCCGATACCGCGCGCCGCACCGGTGTTGAAAACAACCTTTCCGGCCAGGCCGGGCAACGTGCCCGCGCTCATGCGGCCAATCACGGCTGGCGTCATGCGCGCGCTCCACCCGCATCCTGAAGGATCAGATCCGAACCGCGCTCGGCGATCATCATCACCGCCGCCTGGATGTTGCCAGACACCATTGCCGGCATGACTGAGGCATCCACGATACGCAAACCGTCCAGACCACGGAATCGCAGGCGAGGGTCGACGACTGCGTCGGGATCGCTGCCCATGCGGCAGGTGCCCATCGGATGGTAGATCGTCTGGCCGTTCTCGCGCGCAAACTGCAGCCACTGCTCGTCCGTCTGAACGGCGCTTCCAGGGCTCATCTCGTGGTCGATATAGTGCGAAAGGGCGTTGCGGCCAAAAATGCGGCGGGCGATCTTCATGCCGTCAATCAGCGTTTCCCTGTCCTGGGCGGTATCGAGGAAGTTGGGTCTTATCGCCGGCCCGGTCATCGGATCCTTCGAGCGCACGTGGATGCTGCCTTGCGAAGTGGGCCTCAAGCCCGTCACCCCCATCGTCATGCCAGGAGCATTGTCCAGCTTGCGAACAGCCGCGTTCGCATAGCTTGCGTGCATGAAGAAATATTGCACATCAGGCGTGGCGAGTTCGGGACGGGTTCTGACGAAACCGTGAACAAGCCCCGTCCCAAGCGTGAGGATTCCGGTGCGCCGGGCGAAATACTGCAGCGCCGCCAGAGCCACGCGCCATCCCTGGGCCGTTTCGTTCAGCGTCTGGGTGTTTCGCACGCGCCAATTCAGGCGTGTCGCGAAGTGGTCGATGTAGTTCTCGCCCACGCGCGGCGCAGGGTGCACGACATCGATCCCAAGGCTCTTGAGGAGTTCCGGCTTGCCGATCCCCGACAGTTCGAGAATCTGCGGGGTCTGGACGGCGCCGGCCGCCATGATGACTTCACGCCCTGCGTTTACCGTCTGCACCGTGCCATGGCGCCGGTAAGTCACGCCCGTAACGCGGCCTTGTCCGACGACGACATTGAGCACGTGCGCGCCTGTCAGGACGGTCAGGTTCTTTCGCGAACGTACGGGCTCCAGATACCCATCGACCACGCTCCAGCGACGACCATCCTTTTGTTCTGCCTGGTAGTAGCCAAATCCTTCCTGCGATACCCCGTTGTAATCCTCGTTGAGAGGCTGGCCATCCTCAACAGCGGCCTGAAGCAACGCATTCGCAAGCGGAAATTGTCCCGATACCTGCAGGATGTGCATGGGCCCCGCTTTGCCGCGCGTGGCACCGCCAGGCGCGTAGCACTCGAGTTTGCGGAAATACGGCGCCACGTCGGCCGCGGACCACCCGGTCGCGCCCAGACTGGCCCAATGGTCGTAATCGGCGGGCTGACCCTGCACATACACCATTCCGTTAATCAGACTCGACCCCCCAAGCCCCTTGCCGCGCGGAATCGCGATCACGCGATCAAGCGTCGCCTTTTCCGGCTGCGTCTCGAACCGCCAGTTGTAGACCGGGTTATTGAGCAGCTTTGTGAAGCCTGCGGGAATATGGATCCACATGCTGCTGGGCTCGCCGCCAGCCTCGAGCATCAGCACAGTGTGCTTGCCGTTCGCGGTGAGGCGATTCGCCAGCACACATGCGGCGGTTCCGCCGCCGACGATCACATAGTCATAGGCAGCTGTGCTCATAGCGCCCCCATAAACCGGGCCATCAACTCGACCTGCGCGGCCAGCATCGGCATTCCCAGCTGGATTCGGCAATTCTTGCCTTGGGCTGCGACAAGCAACGGGGTCATTTCCGGTCGCATGATGATTTCAGCGACGATTTGCGTGGATTGCAGCGCTTCCACATCCAGCGGGTACGGATCGCCCGGCGCCATGCCAAGCGATGTCGCGTTCACCACGAGATCATGCCCTGTCGGATCGGACGACCCGACCTGCATCTCGACGCCGGGATACGCCTCGCGCAGCCTGGTCAGCATTTCCTGCGCCTTGGCGCGGGTCCGGTTGTGAATCGTCAGCAGAGATACGCCCGCCTCGGCGAGCGAAAACGCGATCGCGTTGGCAGCGCCTCCGGCACCCGCCAGGAACGCCCGCTGGCCTCTCGGCTCGATGCCATGAGCGCGCAGGCCGGCGACAAAGCCGCGACCGTCCAGGATGTCCCCAACCAGGCGCCCGCCAGACTCCACACGGATCACGTTGACCGCCCCCACCATGGCCGCGGCTGGCGTCAGCTCGTCGCACAACTGGGCGATCGCGGTCTTGTGCGGAACGGTCACCACCATGCCACCGAGATTCAGCACGCCGCGCATGGCGTTGACCCAATCGGCAAGATGGTTTGCGGGCACATGCATCGGCACCAGAACCCCGTCGATGCCGTGCGCCTCGAACAGCGGGTTGAGGTTCTGGGGGGTCTTGACCTGTAGGATCGGGTCGGCGACGATGGCGTAAAGCTTGGTCTTACCTGTTATTTCGCTCATGGTGTCTGTCTTCCGCTAATGAGGATTCGTATCTTCTTGAACCCTAGATTTGCTTATCCTTTGTGGTCTTACCAGAGTATTTTGTGGACTGACCATTATGCTCGGGACTTACCCTTAATTCAACCGTCACGGACATTAATTGCTTATCATGTCAGACGGGCATCCCTTGTTAACTCCCCCTTGGCCGACATGACCGACCGCAGCTTAGAATCCGTGTACCTGCCCGACGAGATCGCGCAAGAGCTCAGCCGCCGGATTCTTGGAAAGCAACTGCACGCTGGCGATCGGCTGCCGAGCGAGCGCGATCTGTGCGAGCAGTTTTCCGTCAGCCGGCCCGTCATCCGCGAGGCGCTTTCGCGGCTGAAGTCCGAAGGTCTTGTCGCGATCAAACGCGGCGTCGGCGTGTTCGTCACAGAGCGCGATCCCCGCGAGGCGTTCAAGATCCAGGAAATCGATATCGATCACAAGCTCTCCGTGACGCACGTGATGGAACTCATTTCGACGGTCGAGGTCTCTGCGACCAGACTCGCCGCCGCGCGGCGCACCGCAGACGACCTCAAGCAGATCCGGCGGTGCCTGCTTGGCATGGAGTACGCCATCGCCAGCGACCGGCTCGGCGACGAGGAGGATTACGAGTTCCACCAGGCCATCGTCGTCGCCACCCACAATCCCTACTTCCTCACGCTGAGCCAGCATCTCGAACACACCGCCCGCAAAATGATCCGGCACTTGCGCAGCAACACCAAGACACGTCACACCAACCTCATCGAGGCGGTCCAGGCAGAGCATCAGGCCATCTTCAACGCCATTTCCGCCGGCGATCCTCCGATGGCCGAGCGTGCCGCACGGGAGCACCTCGAAAATGCCGAGCGGCGCATGGTCAAGTACATGAAGCTCTGATTCGCTCACGTCAGCAACCATCCCCCCGCGACATCCACCACCTGCCCCGTCACGAACCTGCTTTCCGGCGCCGTTAAAAAACACGACATCTCGGCGACTTCCGATGGCTCGCCCAGCCTGCGCAAGGCGGTCTGCGCGATCACCGCCTGGTTCGTTGCGTTTGATGCAGTTCGCATCAGCGGCGTGTTGATCCGGCCGGGCGCGATGGCGTTGACCGTGATGCCGAAAGGTCCGAGTTCTCCAGCGAGGTCCCGCGTGAAGCCGATCAGCGCGGCCTTCGTCGTGCCATAGTGAGCCGCGGTGAAGGCAACGAAGGCCTTGCCCGCAACGGACGACATGTTCACGATGCACCCAAAACGCCGCTCCACCATGCCTGGGGTGACAAGGCGCGAGAAGTTGAACGCACCGTTCAGATTGACGCCCACCACCTTGTTCCACTCCGACGGAGCCATTTCCCAAAAATTGGCCGGCTTGCCGTCGGTCTTGGGCGAAATGCCGGCGTTGTTGACCAGCGTGTCGACCGACGCACCAAGCGTGGTCTGCACACTGGAAAGCGCGGCCTCGCACTGGCCGTAATCGGAGACGTCCGCGCAGGCCCAGGCCACGGTGGCCCCTTCGCGGGAGAGTTCGGCGGCGTAGGCGACCAGCGCGTCGGCATTCACGTCGATCAACGCAACGCCGGCGCCCTCGCGGGCATATTGCCTTGCAATCGCGGCACCGATCCCGCTGGCGGCTCCGGTCACCAGGACTACGCGTGCGGCATGGCGGTTGGCATGCATGTCTTCAGATCCCCAGGTAAGCCTTCTTGATATGCGGATTGTCCAGCAATTCCTGACCCGTGCCGGTCATGGTGATCTCGCCGTTTTCCAGAACGTATCCCCGGTCTGCGATGCGCAGCGTGTGCACGATATTTTGCTCGACGATCAGCACCGTCGTCCCGATGCTCACGATCTGATCGATCACTCCAAAGACCTGCGACACCAGCAACGGTGATAGCCCGAGAGAAGGCTCATCGAACATCAACAGATCCGGATTCGACATCAGCCCGCGCGCGATTGCGACCATCTGCTGCTCTCCCCCCGAGAGGCTGCCGGCGAACTGGTCCAGGCGCTCGCGCACGAGGGGAAAGATTTCCAGCACTTCCTCGATGCGCCGCTTATACGTCGCCCGTGCGCTCGGCTTGTACGCACCCATCAGCAGGTTATCGCGTACCGAGATGTGGGGAAATAGCTGGCGCCCCTCGGGGATCATCGTGAGGCCCAGCGCGACGATCTGGTCCGAGCGCATTCCATCGATGCGTTTGCCCTCGAACTCGATGGTACCGCCCGTGGGTCGCACGATGCCGCAGATGGTGCGCAGGGTCGTGGTCTTGCCGGCTCCGTTGGCACCGACGATCGTCACCACCTCGCCCTTGTTCACCTCGAGCGAGACGTCGCGAATGATCTCAGTACCACCGTAGCCGGCCGACACGCCGTTGAGCTTAAGTATGGTGTGCATAATCCTTGCCCAGATAGGCCTCGATGACGCGCGGGTCGCTGACCACCTCGGCGGGCGTTCCCTCGCACAGCACGCTGCCCGAATTGATCACGACGACCCGGTCGGACAATTGCATGACTGCCTGCATGATGTGCTCGATCATGAGAACCGAAACCCCGGTGTCGCGTACCCGGCGGATGATCCCGATGGCCCGTGCCACGTCGGCAGGGTTGAGCCCCGCCAGCACCTCGTCGAGCAGGAGCACACGCGGTCGCGTGGCCAGCGCGCGCGCCATTTCCAGTCGCTTCATGCCGCCGACCGTCAGGTTGCGGGCTCGCATATCCAGCATACCGGCGAGGTCGGTCAGGTCGGCTACGCCTCTGGCCTGACGGGCCGCCTCAGCAGGTGAACTGGTGTTCAGGAACGCGCCCAGCATGATGTTCTCGAGAACGGTCAGATCCGCAAAGGGCTGTGCGATCTGGAACGTTCGGCCGATCCCGGCACGCGCGAACTCCTCCGGCGTGCGGGGATGAACCCACTGCCCGTTCGACAGCCTGACTTTGATTTCCCCGCTGTTCGGACGCAAGAACCCCGACAACTGGTTGAACACGGTCGTCTTGCCTGCACCGTTGGGACCGATGACGCCGAGAATTTCGCCCTGAAGCAGTTCGATCGAAACATTGTTGGTCGCGTGCAAGCCGCCAAAGTACAGGTTCAGTTGGGACGCTTGCAGAATGACTTCCGGCGCCCCTGTCGGGCGTGGGTTCGGGGTCGCGGCGGCCGGCAAAGGCTCGGCGACAGGTGACATCACATTGGCGCATCGACGCCCGGGCAGACGATCGACCCAGCGCGTGAACGGCGCGCCGAAGCGCCCCACCAAACCCTTGGGAATCGTGAGCACCACCCCGACAAGCACGATGCCGTAGACCAGCCCATGGAATCCGTTGCCGAAATCGCTCAGCCAGCCCCGTGCAAGTTCGGCGATCGGCAGGACCAGCACCGTGCCCACCAGCGGGCCAAACACCGTGCCCAGTCCGCCGATGAGCGCGAACATCGCGATCTGGATCGACAACTCCAGTGAAAATGCCGAACTCGGGTCGATGAACGTGAGGTACATGGCCTGGAAGCTGCCGACCAGGCTGGTCAGGAAGGCCGACACCATGACCGCAACGAGTTTTGCGCGGACCGCGTTGACGCCCACGGCGCGCGCCGCGTCCTCACGCTCGCGGACCGCAATCAGGTAGTAGCCAAGCCGTGAATGCACGATGCGCCAGGAAACGGCCAATGACAGCAGCAGGAATCCGAACGCGATCACGAGATAAACCCATTTTTCCCGGACCATCATCCATTTCAGACCAATATTCAACGGCGGCGCGAGGCCGCCGGCGCCACCCGTCAGGCCCGTTTGGTGAATGGCCACCAGACGAACGACCTCAAGCACCGCGATCGTCGCCAATGCGAAGAAGGGGCCACGCAAGCGAAAGCACGGATAGCTGATCAGCACCGCGACGATCGTCGAAATGACGGCACCGACCAGCATGCCGATCCAGGGAGAGATCTGAAAATTCAACATCAACAGGACCGCGGCATACGAGCCGATCCCGTAGAAAACCGCATGCCCCAGGGACAATTGGCCAGCGAAACCGCCAACGATATTCCAGGCAGTCGCCAGCGCAGCAAAGCTGCAAAGCATCACGAAGATGTGATACAGAAAGGGCGAGTCGACCGCGAGCGGAATCGCCAACAGCATCGACAAGGCAATGACGGTGACGTACGCCCTTGGATTCAGAATATTCACTGGCGCACCTTTACTCGGAGCCTCGTCCCAAACCGAGCAAGCCGGTCGGGCGAAGAATCAGGATCCCGATGAAAATCAGGAAATAAACCACTTCCTTAAGGTCGGGCGCGATGTAATACCCCGACAGGCTGTCAACCAGCCCGATGATGAGCGAGCCGAGAAAGGCTCCGCTGAGGCTTCCGAGTCCGCCGAGCACAACGATAACGAAGGTGGTCAGCACGAAGAAAGTGCCTACCGTCGGAAACACGGGGTACTGCGGCAGCAGCAAGCCCGAGGCCAGTCCGAGGCACGCGCAACCCAATCCGAACGCAAATACGTAGATCTTCTCAACATTGACGCCCATCAGTTGCGCCGCATAGCGGTGCTGCGCCGTGGCGCGGACCGCGCGTCCGAGGAACGTGTGCTGCAGGAACCAGTGCAAGCCAGCCATCAGCGCGAGCGATACGCAAAAGGTGATGAGTTGTCCGCTGACGACCGATATCGGCCCCAAGCGCATCGTCTTTGTTGTGAAGTCGCTCAGTCTGACCGGATACACGTCAGCTCCGAACGTCAGCAAAGCCAGGTTCAACAAGGCGGTCGACACGCCGACCGTCGCGAAAATCTGGATGTGCGGATCCGCGTTGAGCAATGGCTGGATGACAAAGCGTTGCATCAGGGCACCGCCCGCGAACAGGATCACGACCGCCACGAAGGCCGCAACGTAAGGGTGCAGACCAAGCTTGGCATACATCAGGTACACCGCGTACATCCCCACCATCAGGAATTCGCCATGCGCAAAATTGACGACGCGCACAATGCCGAAAATCAGCGTCAACCCGATACTGATAATGGCCAGCGTGCCGCCGAGCAGCAAGCCGTTGACCACGAGCTGGAGAAAAATGTCCATTGCAATCCGCGCTCCGGGCAAAAGAATGGGGGGCACGAGCCCCCCTCGTGGGACCTGGCGCGATTACTTGCCGACTTTGCCCACGACAGGCGTCGTCACGGCGGCGTCCTTCGGGTAAACGGTCGTGAGCTTGCCGTCGAGCCACTGCATGACGAACGGAAGCGCCCGCTCGTTCTGCCCGGTCTCGTCAAACTTGGCACCCCAGCCGCTGGGCGTCGTACCGACAGCCACGTCAGTGGCCAGTACCGCGGCGCGGATCTTGTCCTTATCCATTGATCCCGCGCGGGCAATGGCGTCAAAGAAGATGTTGGCACCGGTGAAGTTCGCGAGGCTGTGGCCTGAACGCGGCTCGATGCCGTACTTCTTCTTGTAGGCCTCGACGAACGACTTGATGCCGGGGGCGCCGGCTTCGTTCGTCAGGAACTGGGTGAAGTCGATGTCGAACACGCCATGCATGTTTTCCGGACCAGCCGCGTTGATCGTATCCTGCGTCGAGTATCCGCCGCCCGCGCCGATGACCGCTTTGGGCTGAAATCCTCCCTCCTTGATCTGGCGGAAGAACAGCACGGTGTCGTTCTGATACGAGGTCTGGAGGACGACGTCGACCTTGGCGCCCTTCAGGCGCAGGATCAGTGAGGATAGGTCGACCGCCTTGGCCGCATAGGGCAACGTCTCGACGATGTTCAATCCGGCCTTTTTGGCCGCCTCGGTCTGGTACTTCGCGACGGTGGTGCCATACAGCGCATCTTCATGAATGATGGCGATACGCAGATCCTGCGGCTTGACGTTCAGTCCCGGTGCAATGACCTCGTTGATCACGTCAACCGTGCGCAACGCGAAACTCTTCGCAGTCGGGTTGCTACGGAATACATACTTGTAGCCACGCTCGGTAATGGGATCGGAAATCGCGCCGAGTTCGAAGTACGGCACCCCGGCGAGTTCACTGACCTGGGTCGCCGCGAAGGAAATCGGCGATGCGTAGCTTCCGAAAATCGCCTGGACGTTTTCCACCGAAGTCAGCTTGCGCGCGGTGCCGACGGCTTGCGTCGCATCGACTGCATCACCCTTGACGATCTGGATCTTCTTGCCCAACAGGCCGCCTTCGGCGTTGCGCTTCTCAACCGCCAGCTCGAAACCGCGATAGCTTTCATCGCCGAGCAGGGCCAGACCGCCGCTAAAGGGGTACAGGGCACCAAATTTGAGATCCTGCGCGTTAGCGGCGCCGATGGCGCTCGCCGCGCCGACAAGGGCAAGCGCCAACGCGCCCAGGGTTTTTTTGATTTTCATCGCGTCTCCAGCGTATCAATGGTTGTAGTCACCGCATCGTCCCCCTTCTACAATCAACCCGGGCGCGCGTTCTTCGCACGCCAACGCGTCAGGCTGCAGACGGGAATTCCTCGGTGGTCTTACCAGTATAAATAGAAGTCAGACCAATGCTTATAGGGACATACCCGATGCCAAACCACGCCCTGCGGCTGTTCGCCTCACTGGTATTGATGGTCGCCGCCATGGTGGCCGCCGGGCCCGCGCGGGCGGCAACCCCTGCGCGCGACGGCAGTTTCGTGACCTCGGATGGCGTCAGGCTGCACTACCTGGAGGCGGGCTCCGGCGATCGCGCCATCGTGTTCATCCCGGGGTGGCTGATGCCGGCGGCGGTCTTCGACCTTCAACTGGCCGCGCTCAGCGGAGAATTCCGGGTCCTGGCCCTTGACCCCCGCTCGCAGGGGCAATCGGACCTGACCTCAAAATCGCATGACCCGAAGCGCCGCACGCAGGATATTCTCGAATTTCTGGCGGCCACGGGAACGCACGACTTCATCCTGGCCGGCTGGTCGCTTGGTGTCATGGAAGTGCTTGACCTGCTTGCGAGAACCCCTCTGCCGGGCCTGCGCGGGCTGATCCTGATCGACAATTCCATTGGCGAAGGCCGGCCGCCTGCGCCGAGAAAATCCGACTTCGCCGCGATCATGAAGGACGATGCGCGGCGCGAGGCGTACATGCGCCAGTTTTCCAAGGAGCTCACCAAAAAGCCGCCACCCGCCAACGTGAGCCAGGCCATCCTGGATTCCGTGTTGCGCGCGCCGGGCGATGTCGCGATCGAGTTGCTGAATCAGCCCTACCCCCGCGAGTACTGGCGCCAGACGGTCGAAAAGCAGAGTGTCCCCGTGATGTACGCCGTGACACCGCGCCTACGCGATCAGGCCGACGCGCTGCGCAAGAAGCGACCAGGCGGTCAGTCGACGGTCATCGTGTTCGCCAATGCGGGGCATGCGCTTTTCCTTGACGACCCGAAGACGTTCAACACCGCTGTGGAGAAATTCGCCCGCGCGGCGTTCGACAGCCGCCGCCGTCACTGAGCGATCGTGCCCCTGCGCACGATTTGCTCGCTGCGCCGCTCGTTGGTCTTGTTGTAGCTGAACCCGAATGGCAAGGGTTTGACGATCTTGGAGGCTTTGTAAGCCGCCGCAAGCGATGCCTGGCGATTGCGATTGAAGAGTTCGTGCGGGAACAGGAAGTTGCCGTAGAGCTCGACGTTGCCGATGCGCGACAGGACGCTGTAGTCAAGGCCGGTTTCGTCCTGCACCACCATGGTCGCGCGCTCCGCGAGAATATCGCGCAGCACCGTGAAGCTGGCCATCTGCAACAGGTGGGACGCGGCCTTCAGGAAGACCGGGTTGCGCGACATGTTGGCAAGCCACTCGCGCGCTCCCTGGTTCTGTTTGAGGAATCCATCCGAAAGATCGATGCTGACGTAATCCACAGTGGTCGACACATCGCCCTTGCGCAAGACCAGCCGGACGGATTTCCAAGGCCCTGACGCGCGCACGAACTGCCCTGCCTGCGGCTCGAGCACGATAGGATGCACATCGACCACGTCGTAGCCGGCAAACAGCGCGAACGCAATCAGGATGGTGGTGACGCCAATCTGCCCCTTCTGGTCGCGCTGATCGTCGTTGAGATCGTCCGTGCGGAAAAATCCAAGGCGCGTGAACTTCAGCCATTCGCGCAGAAATTTCACCTGGAAATTCTGCAGTCGGACCTTGGACATCGTGGCCACTGCCGCAGGCTCGCCGGCGAACTGGTTCGCCACCATGACGTAACGGCCGGCGTTCGGAAACAGCTGCAGCAGCGTGACGAGATCAGGCCCCGAAAACGGATAGAGCACCGTGCCTTCACCCGGGAAGCGAATTTCAGCGCTTGCCCATTGCGACATGGGCTGGCCCATGGTCTTCTGGTAGTAGACCCAGGCCTGCTCCGCCTGAACCCGGGCGGCACCTTGCAGATAAGGGAAGCCTTGCGCCGGCTTGTCGCCATCGGCGTAGTACCTTCCCTCAATGACTTCGGCCGATGCGCCCGCGTGCGGGATAAGGACCGCAAGCGCCGACCAGGCCAACACCAACGAAACCAGGAAAAACCGCTTTGAACCACTGATCATTTACAAAAAACCCCGCACTTCATAGAGATCCAAAGAAATCAAGTACGCGATTCTCCCACATTTGCCGGCTTTGCCCCGACGCGGTCGCTGCCTGGCGCAGCCTGGGCGTCGCGGGGGCGGCGATTCGCCATGAAAATCCCCGACACGATCAATGCCAGGCCCACGAGGTGATAGACGTGCGGAAACTCGCCCAGCACCACGACGGACATCAGGGCGGCAAACACCGGGGTGAGGTTGAGAAAGAACATCGGCAGCTGAGAACCGGTGCGCGCCACCGCCTGCTGCCAGCAAAGGTAGCCGAGCAATGCCGGCACGATCGCCACGTAGCAGACAAAGCTGATCGTGGGCGCGTTCCAGACAATCGGGGCGTACCCGCCCCAAACCAACTCGGCCAGCACCATGGGCGCCGCCAGAACCAGCCCGAGGATCATCTGCATGACCAGCACGGTATTGGTCGCCATCGCCGGCGGACGCTCGCGCAACAACCAGGTGTAGAGGCTCCAGAGCGCAATGGCCAGCAGCATGAACAGGTCGCCCGAAACGAAAGCAATCTGCGTCAGGTTTCCAGGATCGCCACGCAGCAGCACCCAGGCAACACCTGCCATCGACAGCACGGCGCCCAGGGCCGCCGGACGACTGATCCCCGCGCCAAAAAAGGCACGACCGGCCAGCAGGGTAAAAATCGGCCCCGACGCGGTGATGAGGGCGATATTGATCGGGCTCGACGTGATCAGCGCAAGGTACTGCAAGGCGTTATAGAGCGTGATGCTGAGAAGCGATGTCACGGCGAGCAGCCCGACATGCTTGCGCACGAGCGGCCAATCCTCGCGCAGACGGCGCAAGACGAACGGGAAAAGGATCGCCAGGGCAAGAGCCCAGCGCAGGAAGTTCAGGGTGAATGGCGGAATCGCGCCTGCCGCCATGCGTCCCACGATGGCATTGCTCGCCCAAAACAAGGGCGGCAGCGTCAGGACGGCGAGAGTGGAGGCACGCATGGCAACCGCGTTGGCAATAAACCGACAACTGTACAAGCATTCTTGCCTGTTGAAAAAGAATCACTAGTTTTTGTGCGGTCAGCTCGGTGAGACCACCCGGTGAAATTGCCTGAAACAACTGGCAGCAATCCGGCGGGGTCTGGACGATACAAAATGGCGCCGAATCCCTAGAATTCCGCCCATGTGCTGACAGAACCACACCCGTGTCATCGTCGGCGCATCACTGGCATACGGCGCGAACACCGTGCGCGCCAGCGTCAGTCACCTTGGATAGACGGAGGTTGCTATGAAGAGAATGATCCTGATCGGAACCACGATCTGCGCGCTTGGCGCGGCCAGCGTCGCGACGGCCGGCGTTGCCGTTGGCGTCTCGGTCGGATTTCCAGGCATCATCCCCATGCCGGCGCCCGTTGTCGTTGCGCCGCCCCCGGTTTATATCCAGGCGCCCGCGCCGGTTTATGTACAGGCACCCGCGCCGGTCTACGTGCAGGGCCCGGGCCAGGTCATGATGCCAGCGCCGGTTCCGGTCGTGGTTGCACGACCGGTTGTCGTCGGGCCACCTGCGATTGCGTATGCGCCTGCGGTCGTGGTCGTGCGTGGCGGGTGGCCTGCCTATTACCCGGGCTGGCGCCCACACCACCATGGGCCTTACTACGGCCCCTACTACGGACCGCGCTAGGCCCGGGCCTCTTTACCCGAGGCGCTCGACGCCGCCCATATAGGGCCTGAGCGCCGGCGGGACCACCACGCTGCCGTCGGCTTGCTGGCAGTTTTCGAGCACCGCGACCAGCGTGCGGCCAACGGCAAGGCCCGATCCGTTCAGCGTATGGACAAACTCGGGCTTGCCGCCCTCCGCGCGCACGCGCGCCTGCATGCGCCGCGCCTGGAAGGCCTCGCAATTCGACACGGATGAAATTTCTCGCCAGGTATTTTGCGCCGGCAACCAGACTTCGAGATCGTAGGTCTTGGTGGATCCGAATCCCATGTCGCCGGTACAGAGCAACATGACGCGGTAGGGCAAGCCGAGCAGCTGGAGCACCTTTTCGGCATGGCCGACCATTTGCTCGAGCGCATCGTAGGACGATTCCGGCGAAACGATCTGTACCATTTCGACCTTGTCGAACTGGTGCTGGCGGATCAGGCCCCGCGTATCGCGCCCACCACTGCCCGCCTCGGATCTGAAACAAGGCGAATGCGCGGTGAGCCGCATCGGCAGGCTCGCCGCCGGGACAATGCTGTCGCGCACGACGCTGGTCAGGGTGATTTCCGAGGTCGAAATCAGGTACTGATCCTCTCGCTCGATCGGATTGCCCTGCGCGTCCAGCGTCGGGTCATCGCCGCCGCGCGTGACCCAGAACATGTCGTTCTTGAACTTGGGCAGTTGCCCGGTACCCAGCAGGGTCGAGGCATTGACGATATAGGGCGTGTAGCACTCGGTGTAGCCGTGCGATCCCGTGTGCAAATCGAGCATGAACTGCGCGAGCGCGCGATGCAGGCGTGCCACCGGCCCGCGCAGGAAGGA
>CAITPF010000240.1 GCA_903894155.1 uncultured beta proteobacterium
CCCGCTTGCCGGGCCGTTCGTTTGTCCCCTTCGAAGACCTGGACATGTTCCTGACTTGCAAATCCTCAATACAGACGAGCGCGTGGTTTTGGCTGATCGTTGTCGTGGTCTTGTGCAAGAAGTCTTTGCGGGCGCGGGCACCATTGGGCATGAGTTCGTACTTGAAGGCTTGGCGTCGAAGCATGCCTTCATTGTATTTTTGTCGATCCGCGGCTTCAATGGAATCTGGCTCGGCGACCACGATGTCGTTGCGCTGCTTTTTCGGTTGACCCTCTTGACAATCGACCAACTGACTCCAAACAAAACAAGAACGGCTTCGCCGTCCGCGCTCTTGACCCTGCCCTGAACGGCAGGGTTTGCCGCGCATCGGATCAAATGGCGTCAATTCGATTGAATATCCGATATTGAGCGTGCCACCAGCGAAATAAGTCGCCGTTCTCGCCACAGAAGCAAGATCGCCCCCAATGTCGTTGACCAGCAAAGGCGGGCGATCAGGGAACCTGGATTGTCTGACGTGGATGTTTCCTATGAAGCTACAGCATCACAGCAGTCTGACAGCGACTAGCGTATCGTAGTGATATCCTGAAATGGATACTGCAATCTAGTTAAATAATACTGGTTTGCGCTTAGTTCCTTTCAACGATCAGGACGTCAATTAATCACGATATTGAATCCCCCCCCCCACACACACACTAGCGATTGCTTGGTGTTCCCTGGTTTGGCGACAGTTGCCGTCAATGGGTGTGCGCGCCCCGTGCGGAAAAATCGACGGGGTAGCGGTCAGCGGTATCAATGAACGAACTTTGGTCTTGGGCGTGGCACCGGCGCGTAGTCAGATTTCGATCTGCAATATTGTTCATCCCCGGGCTGGATCCGTCCACTCCCGCCTTCACCGCGGGGATTGCCCGACTGGATACCGCACGGCGCGCCGCTTAAGCTGATAAAATAGGATAATTCTCCCGAGTAGGCTGAGATATTTCTAGGGAGACTTAGAGCTATATCTGGCTAACGTGTAACAGTCGGGCTTGTGCTGCGCGCAGCCGGCGAGGGGGATTGCATGAACGACACACAAGCAAAACAAGCTGCAAAGCCAGATGCGAATCCAGCGCCCGCGCAGACTGCCGAACAGAAGGTCACCGCCCAGTTCGCCGCGCTTCAGTCCGGACCGCAGGGACTCACAACGGCTGAGGCCGCGAGCCGGCTTGCCAAAGACGGCCCCAACTCGCTTGAGATCAAGACCGAGAGCCGGTGGCGCAAGCTGCTCACTTATTTCTGGGGTCCGCTGCCTTTCATGATTGAAGCGGCGGCGATTATTTCTCTGTTGCGTCAGGACTGGCCGGATTTCTTTGTTGTCACCGCACTGTTGGCTTACAACGCCGGCGTGGGCTTCTGGCAGGACAGCAAGGCGGCCAACGCGCTCGCGGCGCTCAAGAAGGGTCTCGCGCCGCAGGCACGGGTACAGCGCGACGGCAAGTGGTCAACGATCCAGGCCGCCACGCTTGTGAAGGGCGACGTGGTCAGCGTCACGGGGGGGCAGATCGTCCCGGCCGATCTGATGCTCACGAGCGGCCAATACCTTAGTTGCGATCAATCCGCGCTGACAGGGGAATCTCTGCCGGTCTCGAAAAAGTGCAGTGACGTTGCCTACGCTGGCAGCATCGCCAAGCAGGGCGAGATGGATGGTGTGGTGACCGCGACTGGCGGACAGACTTTCTTTGGTCGCACGGCAAAGCTGGTCGGCGCGGCGGGCGTCGAGTCGCATTCGCAGCGCGCTGTGACACAAGTGGGCGATTTTCTTCTCGTGCTGGCGATCGTACTCGCGTTGTTGCTGGTGGTCGTACAGGGCAACCGGCTTATCGTTGGGCCGGACGACTGGAGCTGGACGCGCATCGGATCGATTGCCCAGTACGTTCTGGTGCTTCTGATCGCTTCAATCCCCGTTGCGCTGCCGGCAGTGATGTCTGTCACCATGGCCGTCGGCGCCTATGCGCTGTCTCTGCAAAAGGCTATTGTCTCGCGGCTTTCGGCGATCGACGAACTTGCGGGCGTCGATGTCCTTTGCAGCGACAAGACCGGCACGCTCACCATGAACCGGCTGACGGTCGAGCAGCCGATCGCGCTTGGCAACGCGACTGCCGATTCCATACTCCTGGCGGCCGCGCTCGCCACACAGACGAGCAGCGCCGACCCCATCGACCAGGCGGTCATGCAGGCGCTCAAGGACAAGTCGGCGCTTTCCGGCTGGAAGCAGACGGCCTTCGTGCCGTTTGACCCGGTGAACAAGCGCACCGTGGCGACAGTCACCGACGCGCAGGGGCACATTGTGCATTTTGCCAAGGGTGCTCCGCAGGCCATTACGGATCTTGCGCAGTCACCAGCGGATCAGGCGCAACAGTTACAGACACAGGTCAAGGCGCTGGCTGCCAAGGGGTATCGTGCGCTGGGGATTGCACGCTCGGACGATGGCAAGAACTGGACGGTGCTTGGGCTGATTTCGCTGATGGACCCGCCACGCCCCGACGCCAAGGAAACGATTGCCCAGGCGCAGCAACTGGGATTGAACGTCAAGATGGTCACGGGCGACGATGTGGCCATCGGAGATCAGATCGCAGCGCAACTGGGCATGGGCGATCATCTGTTGGTGGCCCAGGACATTTTCAAAAACGGTCTGCCCACCGGGTCGGCGGCGCAGGCGATCGGTGAGGCCGTTGAGCGTGCCGATGGCTTTGGCCGCGTGTTTCCCGAGAACAAATACGACATCGTCAAGGCGCTGCAAGGCAGGGGCCACATTGTCGCAATGACGGGCGACGGCGTGAATGACGCGCCCGCCCTGAAGCAAGCGGATTGCGGCATTGCGGTGAGTGGTGCGACCGATGCGGCGCGAAGCGCCGCAGCAATCATCCTGACGGCACCGGGCCTTTCGACCATTATCAACGCGATCGGCGTGGCCAGGCAGATCTTTCAGCGGATCGAGTCCTACGTTTATTACCGCATCGCGATGACGCTTGCGATCATGGTGCTGGTGGTCGGTTCGGTCGTGGCGTTCGATTTTCAGCCGCTCACGGCGATCATGATTGTCGCACTGGCCCTGCTCGATGACATTCCGATCATGACGATCGCCTATGACAACGTGCCAACGGCTGAAAAGCCCGTGCGCTGGAGCATGCGTCGCATCTTTATGTTTGCGTCGATCATGGGTGTTGGTGCACTCGCGGAAACCTTTGGCATGCTCCTGGTGGGCCGCACTTGGCTTTCCGGTACCCATGCGGTACTCGCCCTGACGTCTGCCCAGATCCAGACGCTGATGTTTCTGCAACTGGCGGTGGGTGGTCACCTGCTGCTTTTCGTGGTCAGAACGCATGGCAGTTTTTTCCGTCCGCCTTACCCGAACCCCAGACTGTTCTGGGCGATCGTCGCCACGCAACTGGTGGCAGCCGGCATTTGCATCTTTGGCTTGCTGGTGCCGGCGCTGCCGCTGATCGCTGTCGCGGGCGTGTGGGCTTATTGCCTGGTATGGATGGTAGTGCTGGATCTGATCAAGCTTGCCTACTGGAAGTGGCAGGATCATTGTGAATCGCGGGCGGCAACGCACGCAGCGCCGCTTGCGGCGTAGGCCGAGCCTTCCGGGCTCATTAACAGGATCCAAGGGAGATAAACCGTGAACCTGCGCAAGTTGTTGCGAGTCAATCCAGGCTCGAAATTTCGCTTCAAGGACTTTGACCCCGGGTTTCATGGCAATTACGCATCCGCGAGCGCGGCCAAGGCCGAGCTTGAGCGTAATCTGGCGCGAATCATCAAGCTTCAGCGCAAGCTTTACGGGGCGCAGACCCGTTCGCTGCTGGTCGTGCTTCAGGGCATTGACGGTGCTGGCAAAGATGGTACCTGCTGGCATGTGATCAGCGCGATGGATCCCCAGGGTGTCGAGGTGCACGGCTTCAAACAGCCTACGCCGGAAGAGGCGAGCCACGACTTCTTGTGGCGGGTACACCCACACGCGCCGGGACGAGGCAAGGTTGCGATTTTCAATCGCTCGCACTATGAGGACGTCATGGTGGTGCGAGTTCACAAGCTCAAGCCCAAGGCGGTCTGGGAACAGCGATTTGAATTCATCAATGCGTGGGAGCGCCTGCTCGCCGATCAGAACGACACCGTCGTGCTCAAGTTCTTTCTGGCCATTTCCAAGGACGAGCAACTCGCACGCTTCAAGTTACGGCTCGACGACCCGGCGAGGCAATGGAAGATCAGCGCGAGCGACTATTCCGAGCGTGACCTCTGGGATGATTACACGATCGCCTATGAGGATGCGCTGACCCGGTGCTCGCCAAAGAATTCGCCCTGGTATGTGATCCCCGCCAACGACAAGTGGTTTCGTGACCTTGCCGTCTCGCAGATCATCGCCGACACGCTTGAGGACATGCATCTGGGGCTGCCGGCACCCACCGTCGATCTGGCCGAGATCCGCCGCAAGTACCACGCAGAGGCCAAGGCCGAAGCGAAGCCGGCCAGGAAGGCGGGCAAAGTCGGCAAGACTGACAAGACAGTCAAAACGGCCAAAACGGACAAAGCCGCCAAAACCGATAAAACCGATAAAACCGATAAAACCGATAAAACCGGCAAGGGCGTCAAGTCCAAACGGCCGCAACAGTGATCTCCGGCCAGTCCAGCCCCCAGCCGGCGGCGCCATCAGATGGCAAGCTGGCATTTTACAAGGCGCTCGATGCGGCGCCTATGTATCCGATTCGATATTTTCACTGGCTGGTCGCAAGCACTGGTCTGATTATCGACGGATTTTCGGTCGTGGCGCTCGGCCTCGCGCTGCCGCTGTTGCAGCGTCATTTTGGCAGCAGCGCGCTCGAGCTCGGTCTGATTGGCGCTGCGCTGATGACCGGCGCCATGATCGGGGCCCTTGGGGGTGGTGTGCTTGCGGATCGGTTCGGCCGACGACGCGCGTTCCAGATCGATATGCTGATTGCCATTGCCGGTGCAGCCCTCACGGCGCTTGCGCCGACGACCTGGGTCGTGATTCTGGGTCAGCTGGTGCTGGGCATCGGCATCGGGATCGACTTTCCGACCAGCGGGTCATACGTTGCAGAGATTATGCCGACACGTCTTCGCAGCCGCATGGTCGTGGCCACCATTGCGATGCAGGCGGTGGGCATGGTCGCGGCGGCGCTGTTCGCGATCACGTTGCTGGATTTGCACCGGGCGCAGGGCGACTGGCGGTTGCTGATCGGCGCGGTTTGTGTGATTGCAGCGGTGGCGTTTGCGTTTCGCCTGCGCCTGCCCGAAAGCCCGCGCTGGCTCGCCGAAAATGGCCGGATCCCCGAGGCGGTCGCCGACCTTCGGAAGATCCTGCGCGGCGCTGCGATCGCCGATCCGGTGGACACGGCTGATACTTCAAGGGCAGGTCGTGCGGCCCCGGGGGCTAAACCCGTTTCCTATGCAACGCTGTTCAGCCCGCAGTACCGTTACCGTACACTGCTTGCCGCCGTACCGTGGGCGCTGATGGATATTGCGACATACGGCGTGGGCCTTTTCACGCCGATCATCCTGAGTTCGCTGCACCTTGAGCGCGGCAAGCTCGGTCCGTGGACGGCGGATCTGGTCGATGCACAGGGCATGGCGGTGGTGGACACTTTCCTATTGCTCGGATTCCTGCTGAGTCTGATCCTTGTGCCGCGGGTTGGGCGGGTTCGTATGCAGATCATCGGCTTCGGCGGGATGGCCGTGGGCATGACGATGCTGCTTCTTGCCTCGCTCGGCGACGCGGGGCCCGGAATGCACCTCTGGGCAATCGCAGCAGGCTTCATCCTGTTCAATCTTGCGATGAACGCCGGCCCGAATGCGACCACGTTCACGTTTGCACCAACCTTGTTTCCCACGGCATTGCGCGGGTCCGGGGCCGGGTTGGCGGCAGGCTGTGCCAAAGCTGGCGCCATTTTCGGCACACTTTTTGTTCCGCTCCTGAAGACTCACTGGGGCACAGCAGGCGTACTTGCCGTGATGATCGTGGTCTCGGTGCTGGGCGCGCTGGCGACGGCGACGCTTTCGCACGCGGCCAACAAAGAGGGCGAACTCAACGAGACGTGACTCGCCGTCACCCGCCGCACGAGCGCGGCCAAGTTGTCCGTCCGATCTGACACAGATCGCCATCTCCGGCGGGGGATCTCTTGACGCAGGCGCTCCTTTAGCCAGTCACCCACCGCCGCCGCTTCCGCGGCCTCCGACTTGAATCGCTTGACCACAGGTGGCCTTTCCGAAGCACCGCCATAAAGGCGGTTATGTCCGGTTTCGGCTCGTTTCAAAATCAACCACGGAGTGCTAAATCAGTGACCATGGGCCACGTATATGTAGACGCCACCAGCACCAAAGGACGATCTCACTGTGCGCACTCCTGGCCTGTTGTCGTGCTTCGCGGAGTTTCTGATGGCGCTAGCTGCGTGGGGCGCTATGACGGGACCTGCGCCGCCGCCAACACTTCCTGGCTCTTGTCGGGCGCCGATTACTTGTTGATCCGATGCGCGGCAAACCCTGCCGTTCAGGGCAGGGTCAAGAGCGCGGGCGGCGAAAGCCGTCCTTGTTTCGTACAGAGTCAGTTGGTCGATTGTCAATAGGCCCAACCGAAAAAGCAGCTCAACAACATCGTGCA
>CAITPF010000241.1 GCA_903894155.1 uncultured beta proteobacterium
GCAGCCAGGGCCTCGACCTTTGTCGTCTACCCGGATACGCCGCATGCCTTTCACGCGGACTATCGTCCAAGCTATCGCGAAAAGGAAGCCAGGGACGGCTGGAACCGCACGGTGGAATGGTTCAAGAAGTACGTCTGATCCGTAGGCCTGCCCGCCCGCGACGGTGTCGCGACGGGTGCCGGGAAACTTCTGCGGTGCCACAAGGCACCCGTTGGCTGAATTTGCGCCCGATCGGCAGCGACTGGGGCAGCTTTACCTTGCCAAAATATCGGCGCGGGGTAAATATCCTGAAATGTCAGAACATTCTTTGTGCAGACATTCGCGGGTAAACAACCTTGATCCGGAGATTTTGATGAACAAACTGATTGCAGTGCTGGCGGGGGTGGCGGTCACCGCTGCATTCGCGGGCGCGGCCGGCGCGCAGCAAAAGCTTGTGGTGGCCGGGTACGGCGGCTCGTTTGAAGACACCATGCGCAAGGAAGTCTTCCCGCCGTTCGAAAAGGCGCACAACGTCAAGATCGATTTCGTGGCCGGCAACTCGACCAACACGATCGCGCGGCTCGAGGCCCAGAAGAGCAATCAGGAAATCGACGTCGCCATCGTCGATGACGGCCCGATGTACCAGGCGATCGCGCTGGGCTTTTGCGCGCCGATCCAGGGCATGCCGGTGGACGACATCTACCCGACCGCGCGCTACAAGGATGACAAGGCCGTCGGCATCGGCATCGTCGCGACGGGCCTGATGTACAACAAGAAGGCGTTTGCCGACAAAGGGTGGGCCGCGCCGACTTCCTGGACCGACCTTGCGGATCCCAAGTTCAAGAAGCTGGTGGTGATCCCACCCCTGAACAATACCTACGGCCTGCATGCGGTGATCGAGTTTGCGCGCGAGGGTGGCGGTGGCGAGAAAAACATCGACCCGGGTTTCAAGGCGTTCAAGGACAAGATCAATCCCAACGTGCTGGTCTATGAGCCCTCCCCCGGCAAGATGACCGAGCTTTTCCAGAGCGGCCAGGCCGTGATCGGCGTCTGGGGCACCGCGCGCGCAAAATCGCTGTCGGACACCGGGTTCCCGGTCGGGTTCGTCTACCCGAAGGAAGGCGCCTACGCGCTGCTCGCCTCGGTGTGCCCGGTTGCCAAGCCCAAGACGTCGCCGCTGGCGCAGGAGTTCGTGCGCTATCTGCTGACGCCTGAAGTCCAGATGAAGCTTGCGGTCGATGGCGGCTTCGGCCCGGTCAACAAGAAAACCGTGATCAAGGACGACGCCAACGTACCGATGCCCATCGGAAAGCGGGCCGCGGACCTCATCGTGGTCGACTGGGACACCATCAACGCCAATCGTGAGGCCTGGAACAAGCGCTGGACGCGCGAGATCGAGCGTTGAGCAATCACCCGAGCGGCGGGCAACCCTCATGACGTATCTGGTTCTCGACGGGCTGACCAAGCGCTATGGGGCATCCACCGTGGTCGATGGCCTGACGCTGTCGATCGCGAAGGGCGAGTTCGTGTCCCTGCTCGGCCCTTCGGGCTGCGGCAAGACCACCACGCTGCAGATGATCGCCGGGTTCGTTGACCCGACGGCCGGCTCCATCCGGCTCGACGGCGACGATCTCCTGCGCATTCCCGCCAACAAGCGTGGACTCGGGATCGTATTTCAGAACTACGCATTGTTTCCGCACATGACGGCGTCGCAGAACGTGGCCTTCGGCCTCGAAATGCAGCGCGTGGGCCGCGCCGAGTGTGCTGACCGGGTGTCGGATGCGCTTAAGCTCGTGGGGCTTTCGCACCTGGCAGACCGTCACCCGGCGCGCATGTCTGGTGGGCAACAGCAGCGCGTGGCGCTGGCCCGGGCGCTGGTGATCCGGCCGCGCGTGCTGCTGCTGGATGAGCCGCTGTCCAACCTTGACGCCAAGCTGCGCGAGGAAATGCAGCTCGAGCTGCGCAGCATCCAGCGCACGGTGGGCACGACCACGGTACTGGTCACCCACGACCAGTCCGAGGCGCTGGCGCTCTCGGACCGCATTGTGGTCATGAACCAGGGCCGTGTGGAGCAGATCGCAGAACCGCATACGGCGTACGAGGCGCCTGCCAGCGAGTTCGTCGGCAGCTTCCTGGGCAAGGCGAACATCTTCACCGCGATCCGCGACGATGCCGGCGGGCAGCCGGCGTTGCGCATCGGGACGGCCTGCATCGCGTTGCAAGGCGAGGCGATCCCCGAGGGCAAGGTGATCGTGCGTCCCGAGAAGATTGTTTTCTGCCCGCCCGGCGCCCACGCGTTGCCCGGGGTCATGCAGGCGCGCGTTTTCCAGGGCAATCACTGGCTTTGCCAGGTGCTGACGGCGCTCGGTCCGGTGATGGTCATCCGGCAGAACGACAGTGCCGACGTGCCGCCCGAAGGCTCGGCCGTGCACCTGAGCTGGCGTGCCGCGGACATGATCCCCATTGGCGTTGCGGCGCGCGCCGTCGCGGCTTCCTGAGCATGTCGACCGGCAGAGCCCCCTGGCTGCTCAGCGCCCCGGCGCTGACGCTGTACGCGACTTTTCTCGTCGCGCCGCTGGCGAGTGTCCTGCTGATCAGCTTTTTCGACTTTGCCTTTTACGGCGGTATTCGGGTGACGTTCACGCTCAAGAATTATCTTGAGATCCTCACCGACGGGTATTACTGGGAAATCTTCGGCAGGACTTTCGGCGTATCGGCGCTCGTGACCGCGGCGTGCGTCGTCCTCGGCACGGCCGAGGCCTATGTGCTCTCACGCATGCGCAACCCCTGGAAGGGGCTGTTCCTGATGATCGTGCTCGGGCCGCTCCTGATCTCGGTGGTGGTGCGCACGCTGGGCTGGGCGCTGCTGTTCGGATCCACGGGCCTGATCAGCAAGACGCTCCAGGCGCTCGGTCTGGCGTCGGAGCCGGTCAACCTGATGTACACCAATCTTGGCGTGGGCATCGCGCTGACCCATGTCATGGTGCCGTTCATGGTGATCTCGGTCTGGGCCTCCCTGCAGCGGGTCAATCCACAGACCGAGGCGGCCGCGGTGTCGCTTGGCGCAAGTCCCTTCACGGTGGTTTGGCGCATCGTCGTACCGCAGGTCATGCCTGGAATTCTTTCGGGTGCCATCATGGTGTTTGCCTTGTCGGCGAGCGCGTTTGCAACGCCGGCGATCGTGGGCGGGCGCCGCCTCAAGACCGTGGCGACAGCCGCTTACGACGAGTTCCTGAACACGCTGAACTGGCCGCTGGGGGCCGCGCTCGCGGCGTTGCTGTTGCTCGCCACGCTCATCGTGCTGCTCACGACCAACCGCCTGATCGAGCGCCGCTACGGCGCCGTGTTTGGCCAGGGGGTCGCTGCATGACGACGCGCAACGGCCCGCTCAGCCTGTTGTTTCACACGGCATTCATCCTGTTCATCCTCGCGCCCATCGTGATGGTGTGCGCAGTGGCATTTACGTCTGAAGGTTTCATTTCGCTGCCCGTCAACGGGCTCTCGCTGCGCTGGTTCAAGGCGATTCTCGCCAATCCGCGGTTCATGGATGCATTCACTTTCAGCCTGGTGCTCGGAACGATCTCGGCGACGATTGCCATTACGCTCGCCATCCCCGCGGCCCTCGCACTGGCACGCTACCGCTTCACCGGCCGCGATGCGCTCATGGGCTTCTTTCTTTCGCCGCTCATGATTCCCCACATCGTGCTGGGCCTGGCGTTCCTGAAATTCTTCACGACCATCGGGATTGCGGGGACGTTTGCCGGGCTTGTCATCGCGCATATCGTCATCGTGGTTCCCTACGCGCTTCGGCTGGTGCTTTCGTCGGCCATCGGCATGGATCCTGCCATTGAACGCGCGGCGTACTCCCTGGGGGCTACGCCATGGATCACGTTTCGCCGCATCGTCCTGCCGCTCATTACGCCGGGCGTCGTGAGCGGCTGGGTGATCGCCTTCATCACAAGCTTTGACGAGCTCACCATGTCGATCTTCATCGCGGCGCCTTCGACCACCACCCTGCCGGTGCGGATTTTTCTGCAGATTGAGGATACGATTGATCCGTTGGTGACCGCCGTATCGGCGGCCCTGATCTACCTGACCATGGTTGCTATTTTCTTGCTGGACCGTGCAATCGGTCTGGAAAAACTATTTGTGGGCAAGGGACGCGCATGAGCGATTTATCAACATCGGGCGCGCTGGCGCCGCCACGACCGCGTCATCACCGTGGCGTCTACGACGCGCTGGTGATCGGCGGGGGCCTGGTCGGCTCGGCGGTCGCCTTCGGGCTGCGCCAGCAACTGGACAATGTGGCCGTGCTGGACGAGGGCGACGTCGCCTTTCGCGCGTCGCGCGGCAACTTCGGGCTGGTGTGGGTGCAAAGCAAAGGGATGGGCATGCCGGCCTACGGGCACTGGACCATGTCGTCCCAGCAGTTGTGGCCGCAGCTTGCGACGCTGCTGCACGATCTCACCGGCCTTGACGTTGGCCTGGAACAGCGCGGCGGGTTGCATCCTGTCCTTACCGAGGAAGAATACGAACATCGCATCCGGTTCATGACCGAGCTGCTCTCGCAGCCCGGGATGGTGCAATACGACTGGAAAATGCTCGATCGCAAGGAGCTCGCCGACCTTGTCCCGGGCATTGGCCCTGAAGTCCTCGGGGCAACCTGGACGGCAGTCGACGGCGTCGCCAATCCCCTGAAGATGCTGCGCGCGCTGCACACCGCATTCGATCGCCAGCGCGTGGACTACCTGCCGCTGCACCCGGTGGCGGATATCGCATTGCGCAACGGGGTCTTCGAGATGTCGACCCCGCACGGCTTGATCCAGGCGCGCAAGGTGGTCCTTGCCTCCGGGCTAAGCAATCAGGCGCTCGGCAAGAAGGTGGGGCTCGAGGTTCCCGTGCGACCGCAACGCGGGCAGATCGTCGTGCTCGAGCGCACGCAGCGAATTCTTCAAACGCCTTTCAGTACGCTGCGCCAGACCGATGAAGGCGCCTGGCTGATCGGCGATTCGCAGGAGGAGGCGGGCTACGCCGATGGCATCGTCGGCCTGCCCGTCCTGGCGACGCTTGCCGACCGTGCCGTGCGCACAATGCCTGCCTTGCGCGAGGTGCGCGTCGTGCGCTCGTGGTCTGCGCTGCGCGTGATGTCGCGCGACGGGTTTCCAATTTATGAACAGTCGGCCACGCATCCGGGCGCGTTCGTCGCGACCTGCCACAGTGGCGTGACGCTCGCGGCCGCGCATGCGCTGCGGATAGCCCCCATGGTCGTCGATGGCGCGTTGCCCGGCGACATGGCCCCTTTTTCGACCCGGAGGTTCCATGTTCAAGAGGCTGCCTGAGGCCCAGCAGGCCATGCGACAGCATCCCGTTGCCGTGACGATCAACGGCCAGCCGGTGCAGTGTCGCGAAGGGGACACGGTGTCGGCGGCCATGTTTGCCGCCGGGGTTGTCGATTGCCGGGACACGGCGGTCGGCGGCGTTCCCCGTGGGCCCTATTGCATGATGGGCATTTGCTATGACTGCCTGGTGACCATCGACGGCCAGCCAAACCAGCAGGGTTGCATGACCCAGGTGCGCGAGGGCATGAACATTGAGCGCCAGAGCGGCGCGCGACAGGTGCGGACATGACCGGAATTACGCAATGCGATTTGCTGGTGGTAGGCGCGGGCCCGGCGGGACTGGCGGCAGCGACGCTCGCCGCGCGGCACGGTGTCGATACGATGTTGCTCGATGAGCAGCCATCTCCTGGCGGGCAGATTTACCGCGCGATCACGACGACACCCCTGCAGAATCGCGACACGCTGGGCAAGGATTACTGGCACGGCGAGGCGCTGGTGAAGGCGTTCAGGCGATCCCACGCACGCTACGAACCCGGGGCGACGGTCTGGGCTGTCTCTCGCATGACGGCGCAGGATCCGGAGGGAGGTTTCGAGGTTGGCTATTCGGTTGCCGGCGAGGCCCGCATGCTGCAGGCGCGCAACATCATCCTTGCCACGGGCGCGCAGGAGCGACCCTTCCCGATCCCGGGCTGGACCCTGCCCGGTGTCATGACGGTGGGCGCTGCCCAGACGATGTTCAAGACCACCGGGATCGTCCCCGGCAAGCGCACCGTGCTGGCCGGTTGCGGGCCACTGCTCTATCTTGTCGCGTGGCAATACATGAAGGCTGGCGTCAAAATCGAGGCTTTGCTGGACACGACCGGCGCCGGCGGCCTGGCGCAGGCGCTGCCGCACGTCTGGGGTTTCCTGCGTTCGCCTTATCTGGCCAAGGGGCTCAAGCTCGTGCACGAAGTACGGGCCAAGGCGCGGATCATCCGCGGCATTACCGCGCTTGAGGCAGTGGGCGTTGGCAAGCTTGACCACGTGCGCTACACCACCGGTGGAAAATCCGCCGAGTTGCCCTGTGACCAGTTGCTGCTCCATCAGGGTGTCATCCCCAACATCAATCTTTCGCAGGCGCTCGGCGTGGAGCTACGCTGGAGCGAGACGAATCTCTGCTGGGAGCCAGCGGTCGACGACTGGGGCAACACCAATGTCGCCGAAGTCGGCATCGCGGGCGACGGCGCGAGCATTACGGGCGCCCTGGCCGCCGAGCACCTTGGCCGGCTGGTTGCGCTGGAGGCGTGTCGCCAGTTGGGCAAAATCGATCAGCCCACCCGTGACCGGGAGGGGGAAACGCACCGCAAGGCGCTGGCGCGCGCCGTGCTGGGGCGCGACTTTTTTGACCGCCTGTACCTGCCCCCGGAGCAGTTCCGCATCCCCGTGGGCGACACGATCGTTTGCCGCTGCGAGGAAGTCACCGCAGCGCAGGTTCGTGAAACCGTCAAGCTCGGGTGCACGGGGCCAAACCAGATGAAGTCGTTCCTGCGTTGCGGGATGGGGCCTTGCCAGGGTCGGTTCTGTAACACCACGGTGACCGAAATCATTGCCCAGGAGCGCGGGCTAGCGCCCCGGGAAGTCGGCCATTTCCGGTTGCGCTTCCCGACCAAACCGCTGACGCTTGGCGAACTCGCGTCGCTTCCGCAGACAGAGGATTCGAAAAAGGCCGTCATCCGGTTCAAGAAGCAGCCATGACCGCAGCTGGAGGCAGCTATCCCGTGATCATCGTGGGCGGCGGGCTGCACGGCAGCTCGACCGCCTTGCATCTGGCCCGCGCGGGTGTGCGGGCCCTGGTGCTCGAAAAGAACTACATCGGCCGACACGCATCCGGCGTCAATGCGGGAGGCGTGCGCACGCTGACGCGCCACCTGGCCGAGGTCCCGCTTTCACTTGCTTCGCGCGAGATCTGGTTGAGTATCCGGGACTGGGTCGACGACGACTGCGGCTTTGAACAGAACGGGCAACTGCGCGTGGCCGAAAACGACGAGGATGTCGTGACGCTGAACGAGCGCTACGCGACCATGACCGGCCTGGGCTACACGCACGAGCAGCTGATCCCAGCCGATGAGGTCAGGTCGATCATTCCTGCGATCACGCCCACGGTTCGCGGCGGCCTGATCGCGCGCGAGGACGGCTCGGCCGACCCCTACCGCACGACGCGTGCCTTCCGCATGAAGGCGCAAAGCCTCGGTGCGCAATTCATCGAGGGTGTTGTCGTGCGGGACATCACGCGCGAGGGAGGCGACTGGGTCGTGACGGCCGACCAGGGCAGCTGGCGCGCACCCGTGCTGGTCAATTGCGCCGGTGCCTGGGCCGACAGGATCGCCGCGAGGATGGGCGAGCCCGTGCCGCTTGAGCCGGTGGGCCCGATGATGCTGGTCACCACGCCGATGCCGCACTTTCTGGAGCCCGTAGTGCTGGGCACGGGCAGACCCTTGTCCTTCAAGCAGCGCGCCAACGGCACCGTGCTGATCGGCGGTGGGCGCCTGGCGTGGGTCGATCGCGATCAGGAAAAAAGCGAACTAGACTTTCGCGGCCTGCGGGCGGGCGCGCAGACAGTCTGCGATCTTTTTCCGCACATGAAACACGCGATCGTCAACCGCGGGTGGGCGGGCATCGAGGCGGCGATGCCGGACGGTATCCCGGTGATCGGCCCAAGTTCAACGCAAAAAGGTCTTTTCCATGCCTTCGGATTTTCGGCGCACGGTTTTCAGCTCGGACCGATCGTGGGCAGGATCACCACGGAGCTCATCATGCAGGGCGTGACGGATCTTCCCATCGCGCCGTTCTCGATCGCCCGTTTTCAGGGCAAGGCGGCGAACTGAATGACGCCGCCGGGAGGTTATACGGTCGCCGTCATCGGCGGCGGGCCTGCCGGCCTTGCGGCCGCCGAAGTCCTCGCCGGGGGCGGCGCGCTTGTGCACCTCTACGACGCGAAGCCAACGGTCGCGCGCAAGTTCCTGATGGCGGGTCGCGGCGGGTTGAACATCACCCATTCCGAGCCCTTTGACCAGTTCGCCGGCCGCTATGGCGCGCGCCGCGCGCAAATGCAGCCGGCGCTTGCGCAGTTCGACCCGGGGGCGTTGCGCGAATGGGTTCACGGGCTGGGCATCGAAACGTTCGTGGGAAGCTCCGGTCGGGTGTTCCCGCGCGAAATGAAGGCCGCCCCCCTGTTGCGTGCCTGGGTTCACCGGCTGCGCGCGGCGGGCGTGCGCTTTCATATGCGACACCGGTGGCTCGGCTGGGGCGATGCGGGCCAGCTGGCGTTCGAGACGCCGGAGGGGCTGCAACATGTCGGGGCGGACGCGGCGATCCTTGCGCTTGGCGGCGGCAGCTGGGCGAGCCTGGGCTCGGACGGCGCCTGGGTGCCAGTCCTGGAAGGGCGCGGCATACCGGTGGCGCCCTTGCTGCCCAGCAACGGCGGTTTCGAGGCTCGATGGAGCGAGCGCTTCATCGCGCAGTGGGCGGGTCACCCACTCAAGACGGCCGCTTTCCGGATCGAAGGCGCGGCGGGCACTGCGCTGCGCGGCGAATGCATGATCACGCGCCATGGCGTCGAAGGCGGCGCGATTTATACGCTGTCGGCGGCGTTGCGCGAACGCATCCTCGACTCGGGCAGGGCGGTGCTTCTGGTCGATCTGTTGCCGGATCATGAGGCGGCGCGCGTTCTCGAGGAGGTCTCGCGCCCGCGCGGGGCCAAGTCGTGGTCGACGCACCTGCGTTCACGCCTGGGGCTCACGGGCCTGCGCGCCGCATTGTTGCGCGAGTGCTTGCCCCGCGAGGCGTTCGAGGATCCCGATGCGCTCACACGCGGCATCAAGGCGTTGCCGATCGTCCTGCAGGCATGCCGCCCGCTGGACGAAGCGATCAGCACAGCCGGGGGCGTGCGGTTCGACGCGCTGACGGATGGCCTGATGCTCAGAGACCTGCCTGGTGTTTTTTGCGCTGGCGAAATGCTTGACTGGGAAGCCCCCACGGGCGGCTATCTGCTCCAGGGATCGATCGCCACGGGTCGGCGCGCAGCGCTTGGCGCGCTCGACTGGCTGTCGGCGCGGCCGGGCGATAACGCCGGTTAACGACAGCGCTGCAGGATCGCACCGATATCGGGCACGGTTTCAAGGTGCCAGACCAGCTCGGCAACTTCGCGCGCCTGCGCGGCCGGGATGACGCCATCGGCGTTACCCAGGAACTTGACCTCAAGCGCTTTGTCGGAGATCGGATTCGCGACGGTGCCGGTGGCGTGTTCAATGCGCGTTTCGACCGTCGTGCCGGATTGGCTCGTGACCCGCGCGACGGCCTGATCCAGCCGCAAATCTTGCGAAGCCCGCACCTGCACCCGCTGGCGCAGCGCCTGCACCTGCGCGTCCTGCGCACGTTCGTTGGAAAACTGTTGTACTCCGCCCGCCTGGTCAATGTAGGCGACTGCGGCTGCATGATTGGCGCTGAACTTCGACATGAGCCCGGAGCCCGGCGTATCGATGCCGGTGATGCGGATGACGTCAGGGTGCACCAGCACCTCGATGGAAGCGACTTGCGCCGCGGGTATCCTGCTCTCGCGCGACGCGCCGATGGCGGCGTCGATCAGCGGGTGCAGCACCACGCCGCAGGCGTAGGGCTTGTAGCCGTTGCCCGTGATCGCCCAGCGCTCGCCCAGGCCCGCGGTGATCGCGTCCAGGTTCTGCGTGGCGCTGTAAATCCTCACGAAACCCAGGCTGCCTTCGAGAATCTCGGCAGAGCTGTTGAAGCCGTTGGCCGCGAGCGATGCGGCCAGCACGCCGTGATAGGCGGATTTTCCCGCATGAAGCGACTTGCAGTCGCTGCCGCGGTTCTGCTGCATCCCGGCGGCTTGCGTGCACCCGATCCCGAGCGCGTAGACGGTCTGAGTCGGATCAAGGCCGAGTAGCCGCGCGCAGCCAGCGGTGGCGGCGACCGTGCCAAGCGTCCCCGTGAGGTGCCATCCGCCCCGGTGGTGTTGCGGCATCGCCTGCCCGGTCCGGATGCCCGCCTCGAAGGCCGCCGCAAGCGCCACGATCATGTCCTCGCCGCGGGAATGCCGGCGCTCGCCGAACGCAAGAAGCGCAGGCATGGTGGCAGTGCTTGTGTGCAGAATCACGCCGCCGAGATGGGTGTCGTCGAAGTCGAGCACATGGCCCATCTGGCCATTGGCGACGGCCGCGTCCAGCAGGCTGAGTTTCAGGTCCTTCTGGCCCAGGACGGTCGCGTCTGGCATCGAACCCAGGCCCGCCAGCGTGCGGATCAGAATCCGGGGTGTCGGGTGCTGGCTACCGGCCAGTGCGCAACCGAGCCAGTCGAGGACGGCACGGCGCGCTTCATGCACGGCGGCGGGAGGCAGGTCGGCGTAGCGAATTTCGGACAGGAAACTACCAAAACGACGCGTAATCCCGAGGCCAAGGTTGGCTGCCCCATAGCGTTGCCCGCCCTGCGATGCGGGCGCTGCGGCGCTGCCGGGCGCACCGGCGGCGCCATCGCCCGCTGGCGCGCCTTGCGCGATCGCCTTGCCAGGCATCATCGGCGCGAGGCACCCCGCCGTCAAAGCGGCGCTTGTCTGAAGCCATTTCCTGCGGCTCGTTGCCATGCGGTGTCTCCGGGGTGGTTATTTGGGCTAGAGCTTTACGGACTGCGAGGCCCCTGTCAACGCCTTGACCTAATTCCGACACCGGGCTCCGATCGCAATAGAATAGAGCCACTCATAAGACGGCAGCCACAAACCGCCGCAGCACCATGGATGGAGTGCCTCCCAAATGACTCAACCCGAATCCCTCGACTTCGATTACATCGTGGTGGGCGCAGGCACCGCGGGCTGCCTGCTCGCCAACCGCCTTTCGGCCGATCCCTCAATTCGCGTGCTGTTGCTGGAGGCCGGGGGGCCGGATAACTGGCACTGGATCCACATCCCGGTCGGCTATCTCTACTGCATCGGCAACCCGCGAACGGACTGGATGTTCAAGACGGCGCCGGATCCCGGCCTGAACGGGCGCCAGCTGGGCTATCCCCGCGGGCGCGTGCTCGGGGGCTGTTCTTCGATCAACGGAATGATCTACATGCGCGGCCAGCGCCAGGACTATGACGGCTGGGCGGCGCTGGGCAATCCCGGCTGGGGCTGGGACGACATGCTGCCGCTGTACAAGGGCATGGAAGATCACCATGGCGGCGCCAGCGATTTTCACGGCTCGGGCGGCGAGTGGCGCGTCGAGCGACTGCGCGTTTCGTGGGAGATTCTCGACTCGTTTCGCAAGGCCGCCGATCAGGCAGGTATCCCGCCGGTGCAGGACTTCAACCGTGGCGACAACGAGGGCAGCGACTATTTCGAGGTGAATCAGCGCGAAGGCTGGCGATGGAACACTGCCAAGGCGTTTCTGCGTCCCGCCAAACACAGGCGCAACCTGACCGTGCTGACCGGTGCCCACACCCGTCGCCTGACCTTTGACGGCCGACGGGTCACGGGCGTCGAGTTCGAGCGGGGTGGTGCCAGAGTGGTTGCGCGCGCGCATGACGAGGTGGTGCTGGCTGCCGGTTCGATCGGGTCGGTTCAGATTCTTCAGACTTCGGGCGTGGGCCCCGCTGCGGTACTCGGCCCGCTGGGGATTCCGGTGGTGCACGAGTTGCCGGGCGTTGGCGAAAACCTGCAGGATCACCTGCAACTGAGAATGGTCTACGGCGTGACGGGCGCGCGTACACTCAACACGATGGTTCACAACCTGTGGGGCAAGGCGTTGATCGGCCTGCAATACGCGCTGACGCGCAGCGGTCCGATGAGCATGGCGCCCTCGCAACTGGGCATTTTTGCGCGATCGGGCCCCGAGCAGACGCGCGCCAACGTGGAGTACCACGTTCAGCCGCTGTCTCTTGAGCGCTTCGGCGAGCCGTTGCACAGGTTTCCTGCGATCACGGCGTCGGTTTGCAATCTGCGCCCGACAAGCCGGGGTCATGTGCGCATCGTGTCGCCCGATATCGGCCAGCCGCCTGAGATTCTGTGCAACTACCTTTCTACCGACGAGGACCGCCGCGTGGCGGCCGACAGCATCCGTCTGACGCGCCGCATCGTCAGCCAGCCGGCAATGGCACCGTTTTCGCCCGAGGAAATCAAGCCCGGCATGGTGGGCGATTCCGAGCATACCCTTGCGCAGGCCGCGGGCGATATCGGCACGACGATTTTTCACCCGGTGGGCACATGCAAGATGGGCAACGACGCACTGGCCGTCGTGGATCCGTCGCTGCGCGTGCACGGGCTGCAGGGACTGCGCGTGGCGGACGCTTCGATCATGCCCACCATCACGTCGGGAAACACGAATTCGCCCGCCCTTGTGATCGCCGAGAAGGCGGCCAGGATGATCCTGGCCGACCGCGCCGCCGGGCGGGTGCGCTAGGGGACCGGGGATAAGAAATAAAGAACGCTGCTTTAACCTAAGTGGCCGACGAGGCGCTTTGTGCCAGTAAAAAAAACATACCGGCAAAGTGATCTAGCGGCGCTGTGCTTTGCGTCAGTTTTGCCCTGAGTATTGCGCCTTCCCAGCCGATCCAGAAGAAATTCGCGAGCGCGGCCGTATCCGCAGTGCGAGGCATTTCACCGGCTGAAACCGCCAGATCGAGACAAACTTTGAGCCTCGCCTCCCATGCCAGGAGTACGGCTTCCAGCCTTTGACGGAAGTCATCGTTCAACCCGGCAAGCTCTTGCCCCATATTTCCGATCAGGCATCCCCGCCTGAACGCGTAGCGGATCATTCCGCTTTTGCCCTCATCGACAAACCGCTGGATCCGCCGCAGGGGCGACCGTGACGCGTCATCAAAGATCAGCGTCATTTTCTCGTCGTAAAAGGCCACGTAGTTCTCGATCACTGCGACCCCAAAATCCTGCTTGCTTTTGAAGTAGTGATAGAAAGACCCCTTCGGAACCCCCACGCGCGAGAGGATTTCTTCGATACCCGTGCTCAGGAACCCGCGTTCAGTCAGCAGTTCGGTCCCGCACCAGATCAGCGCGAGGCGTGTTTCGCCACGCGCCTTCGCTGCGAGCGAGCGTGGAAGATCCTGCCCATCGGGCGCTGCACTGGGAACGATATGTACCGGCAGTCCTCTGGGGATCAAATCGGGTTGCGTCTGCGCCATTACACGGGTTATTACCAATCTCTTTAGGAGACGACCGGTCTACTATATCTCCGTTTGTTGGCGGAATGTGAAATTTACGCTCCTGATTCGACCCCACTGCCGGGTGCTCACGTCTGCGGCTCAGAACGATGATTGACTCCCTATTAACGATTCGGAATCTGGAAAAACGATTTGGCGGGGTTCACGCCGTGAAGTCGCTTTCGCTGGAAATCCGTCCAGGTCAGATCGTCGGATTGATCGGACCGAACGGGTCTGGAAAATCGACAAGCGTGAATTTGATCTCGGGGTCGACCCCGGCGAGCAGCGGCACGATGATCTTCGCGGGTCAAGACATCACGGCGATGCCGATGGTGAAGCGGGTCCAGCTTGGCCTGGCACGAACCTTTCAAACCACGACGCTCTTCAATGAATTCTCCGTCCTGGAGCACGTCGAACTGGCCTGCCATCTTCGATACAAAGAATCCGCCGTGTCGGATGTGCTGATGACGAGAATGGCGGGCAGGGATAGAACCCTCCAGCGAGGCAAAGCCGAGGGGATTCTGCGGACGCTCGGCCTCGATGAAATTGCAACGAGATGCTGCGCGGAGATTTCATCGGCACAGCAGAGAATCCTGATGATTGCCACTGCGCTGGCTACTGAGCCCAAACTGATTTTGCTGGACGAACCCGCAGCAGGCATGGTGGCCAAAGAGCGCGCTGAACTGGCCGCCACGATCCATGACATACGCGGGCGTGGAATCGCGGTGATGGTCATCGAGCACCATATGGGCCTGATCATGGACGTCTGCGACCGGATCGCCGTGCTGAACTTCGGTCAGAAAATTGCCGACGACGTGCCGGCGGTCGTACGGGCCGATCCCGCCGTCATCGACGCGTATCTGGGAACGGCGGACTGAGATGCTCACGGTAAGGAACCTGCGCGCCGGTTACGGCAAAACGGACGTGCTGCACGACATCAGCTTCGAAGTGAAAGCCGGGCAGTGCGTCACGCTCATCGGCGCGAACGGGGCCGGCAAGTCGACGACATTGCGATGCATCACCGGTTTGCTGCCAGCTCGCAGCGGCCATGTCACCTTCGATGGGCGGGATATTACGGGGTTGCCGGGTCACAAAATCGTGTCCGCTGGCATCACCATGTGCCCGGAAGGCAGGCAGATATTCCCGGAAATGTCGGTCACAGAGAATCTCAAAATGGGCGCTCACACCCGGCGGGATTCAGCGCAGCACGACGACCTCGACCGGATGATGGAAATGTTTCCCGTGCTGAGAAGCCGGGCAAAGCAAATGGCAGGCACGTTGTCGGGTGGCGAGCAGGAGATGCTGGCGATCGCGCGCGCCTTGATGTCGAGGCCAAAACTATGTATTTTCGACGAACCATCGCTGGGGCTTGCCCCGAAGATCGTCAAGGAAGTCGGCGAAACGATAGCCCGAATCAAAGACGCCGGAATGACGATTTTGCTGGTCGAACAAAATGCCAATATGGCGCTCAGCCTGGCGGACCGGGCTTACCTATTCGAAGCGGGCGAAATCGTGCTGGAAGGTAGTGGCGACGAATTGATGTCCAACCCTGAAGTAAGCAATGCCTATCTCGGGCACTAAATAAATACGATCGTTTTCAAGGAGACCGTTATGCCCCCCAATTCCCAAATGACGTTCCGGCGGACCCTGGCCTGCACCCTGCTGACTCTTTGCGCCGGTACGGGCGTCGCAGCCGAAAAGACGCTGGATATCGGGTTGAGTGACTCCCTGACCGGTCCGGGCGCCGTATACGGACTCGCGCAGGCGAACGCTGTCAAAATGGCCGTGGAAGAGATCAACGGATCTGGCGGCATCAAAGCCGGGGCCGACACGTACAAACTCAACGTGATCGCTTACGACGACAAGACGAATCCCACGGAGGGCACGAACGCAGTTCGCAAGCTGATCGACCGGGATAACGTCAAGTACATCGTTGGATTCTGCTGCTCGGGGCCGACGAGCGCAGTGGCATCCTTCATCGCTAAAGAGCCCGTCGTGATGCTGGTGGGCAACGCCGCCGAACGCAGCGTGACGACGCTGGGCGCGAATAATCTTCTGCGCACGCGGCCGCCGGCGGACTTTACCGGCGCCGCAGCGGGCACCTTCGTGGCACAGAAGGGAGTCAAAAATATCGCGGTGATCGGCAACCTGGACATCTCGTTTTACACGCAATATCTGGAGGCCTTCGAAAGGGAATTCGCCAAAGCGGGAGGAAAAATCGTCGCGCGCGAGTCGTTCGGGCTGAAAGACCGCGACATGACACCCCAACTCACGAAAGTGCGCGCGCTGAATCCCGACTCCCTGCTCGTGATCGGCTACGTCGAACCTTCTGCGTTCGTCTATCGCCAGGCGATCGAAATGGGAATGAATATGCCTCGCTTCGGATTCACGAGCGGGAGTGAAGAGCAGTTCCTCAAGGTGGCGACCTCAGAACAGATGGAAGGTGTTTGGGACTTGCGCCCTATCGAGCTGACGCTCGACGCGCTCGGGCCTGTCGCACGAAAATACGCTGACAACTACAGCAAGAAGTTCGGGACGGCTGCCGCGCCGAGTTCACCCTACGCGTACGATCAGGTCTACGTCCTGAAACACGCGATCGAAGCCGCCGGAACAGCGACGGATGCCGCGAAAGTCGCGGTCGCTGCGCACCAGATCGCCATCCCGGGTGAGGCGGTCATGAAGTATCTGCCGGTATCAGGCAAGATGTTCGACCAGAGCGGTCAGGCCTATACGGCAAACGGTGCGTTCCAATGGCAGAAAGGCAAGTGGGTTTTTGTGTCCGACCTGCCATCGGATGCCATGCTGTATTCCGACTACCTCAAGTCTCTGCGGAAATAGACCTGGCGTAATGGAAACAAGCACTGATCTGATCGAGGCGAGCGCCGGATGATCGAGTTCATTCAGCAGATCTTCAACGGTCTGGCGATCGCTTCTGTCTACACGCTGATCGGAATCGGCCTGACGATCGTGTTCGGCATTCTTGGAATCGCGCATTTTGCGCATGGCGTGGTCGCGATGTCGGGCGGCTACGTGGCATTCGTTCTGATCGAAAAGTTTGGCTTGCCGTTTTTTCTGGCAGTGGCCATCGCGATGCTGCTGGGCGCGCTGTTCGGAATCGTCATCGAGCGGATCGCTTATCGCCCGGTACAAAAGGCTCCGCCGATCAATGCGTTCATCATCGCGCTGGGTCTGACCATGATGCTCGACGGCTTAAATCTATTGACTTTCGGGCCCGATCAGTTGGTCGTACGGACGCCCTACACGCACGTCTACCAACTTTTCGGCGTGGTCATTACAGAATTGCGCATCGTGGTGATGACGTGCACCGCAGTACTGCTTGTCGCCATGTGGCTTTTTGTCAGTCGAACCAAAACGGGCCGTGCAATCAGGGCGGTTGCCCAAAATCGCGCCGCGGCGACCCTGATGGGGGTCAACGCGAATGCCATTTCCTATGTCGTGTTCGGCGTCTCTTCCGCGCTTGGCGTGGCAGGTGGCGCACTGGTGGGGGCGATGCTGGCGCTCGCCCCCGGTCTGGGTGAGAGCCTGGTAATCAAGGGTTTTGCCGTGTTGATTCTGGGAGGCCTGGGTTCGATCCCTGGCGCGATTGTCGGTGGTCTGGTTTTGGGGGTGAGTGAATCGCTCGCCGCCGGCTATATTTCTTCGTCGTACAAGGATGTGATCGCGTTCGCTGTCATGATCATTGTGCTGCTTTTCAGGCCGCAGGGCCTGTTAGGTAAGCGGTGAAAGCCATGGGGATTCAGCGCGGCTTTCTGTTGATCCTGATCGCAATGCTGCTGTGCATTCCGGCATTCGTCACGGTGCCCTATTTCCTGCATCTGATGATTCTCGCGTTGATCTGGGTCGTGGTCGCTCAGGGGCAGAATCTCATCCAGGGATTTACCGGATACGTCTCGATCGCCTCGGCTGGCTTCATGGGGGTGGGGGCGTATGCGTCAACCTTGTTGTGCCTTCGGCTCGGTGTCTCCGTCTGGGCCGCCATGCTCTGCGCTCCACTGGTTTCCGCCTTGCTGGCCGCTTGCGTCGGATATCCGAGCCTGCGCGTCAAGGGCCATTACTTCGCCATCGTCACGCTGGCCTACAACCTGGTCATCGTGATCGTGCTGACCAACTACAGCTCCCTCACAGGCGGCGAGGCCGGAATCACGCACGTGCCGCGGCCACCAGGCTTTTCGATCCTGAATCTCCAGGTCTCGTTTGATAGTCGCGAAGCCTACTACTACCTTGTTCTTGCCGCCGCCGTTTTGACGACCGCCCTCTGCGCGCTCATTCTGCGCTCCAGAGTCGGGCACGTACTGCTATCGATCCGACAGAACGAAACGCTCGCGCAGGCCATCGGCGTCGAGACCTGGCACTACAAATTGTTCGCATTCGTCATGAGCGGCGCGCTCTCCGGGCTCGCCGGAGCGCTCTATGCGCACTTCATCGGATTCCTGAATCCGGAGCCGTTCGGCGTCGATCAGTCGCTCAATGCGATCCTCGCCGTGATTTTGGGTGGCAGCGGCACGCTGAGCGGACCGATCGTCGGCGCATTCCTGGTCATTGCTTTGCCGGAGTATCTGCGGATCGCCGACACCCTGCGCCTGGTCGTCTATGGCGGGTTGCTGATCGTGACAACGATTTTCATGCCGCGCGGTGTCGTGCCGATGGTCGCGGCCGGTGTCCAACGCCTGACCGCGAAACTGAACAAAAGAGTGTGAAATGGAAAACTGGTCACCGCAAGAACGCTTGCTGATCGATCACGCGACGGAACTCGCGTCGATCCTGCGCGGTAGCCTGGCAGCCAACTGGTGCGCGAGCGGTGAATCCGCCAGACATTACCTGAAGCTGGCCGCCGAGCGTGGGCTGACGGGAATCGAAGTGCCGCAGGCGTGGGGAGGCTCGCAAGCCTCATTCAGCTGTAAAGCCGCGATTGCGGAAATACTCGCCGGTGCTGATTTCGGGTTCGCGATGTCATTGATCAATACCCACAATGTGGCGAACAACATCGCGCGCTGGATGTCCGGTCCGGGCACGAGGGTCGGGCAAGCGGAGTTGGCTGACGAACTATTGCCGAAACTGCTCAGCGCTGAAATCGTTGCGTGCACGGCACTGACTGAACCGCAGGCGGGGTCCGATTTTTCTGCAATCTCCACGCTCGCGACAAAGGTCGACTCCGGATGGAAAATTGATGGTGAAAAATCCTGGATCATCAATGCGCAATATGCCGATTTGATTCTCGTCTACGCACAGACGTTACCTCAATCTGGTGCCGCCGGAATCGCCGGCATCCTGGTAGATGCACGGCGCGAAGGATTCGAGCGATGCGACAATTTCCCAAGCACTGCCGCCGCATCGCTTGGCACCGGCGGTTTCAAACTGAACGGATACGTTGCCACGCCGGTGGAAATGATGCATCCGGCGGGTACTGCTTTCAAGCGCGCCCTGCAATCGATCAATGGCGCGCGCATTTATGTTGCCGCGATGTGCTGCGGGATGGTGGCGGATTGCTTGCGAATCGCCACCGACTACGGGGGTAGGCGTACGACCTTCGGCGTGCCCCTGAACGAACACCAGGGTTGGCGATGGCGTATCGCCGAGGCCGCAGTTGATCTTGAAGCGGCGACGCAACTCGTGCGGGCGGCATGCAAAGCGATGGATCGCGATCTCCCGGTGGTCGCGCTCGCGGCCAAGGCGAAAGTTTTCGCGACCCGGATGGCCGAAAGGCATACAGCTGCCATGCTGCATGCCATGGGGGCGCACGGCCTGCGCGATGAATATCCGTTTGTCAGGCACATGACCGGTGCGCAGATCGCTAGCTTCACGGATGGATCGACGGAAATGATGCTTGAGAGAATTTTCAAGGACGAGACGCTCGTCAGGTAATTGGCTTGCCAGGCCCGACGGAGCAATTTGAACAAACAGCTGGCGGATGGAACCGATATGCGCGTATTTCAGATAGAAGGCGATTGGGGTCTGAACCACCTGATCATAGGAAGCCGCCCCAATCCACGACCGGGCCCGGGGCAAGTCTTGCTGCGAATGCGGGCCTCATCGATTAATTATCGTGACCCGATCGTCCCGGAGCGCGGCTATGGATCCCAATCCGGAGAGTTGCCGTTAATTCCGGTGTCGGACGGCGTGGGCGACGTCGTCGAGATTGGTGCGGACGTCACACGCGTCAAGGTCGGCGATCGCGCCTGCCCCGCTTACTTCCAGACCTGGATTTCCGGCGAACCCAATGCGAATCGACTCACGCAATCGCTCGGGGGCCCGCTCGATGGCACGATGGCCGAGTTCATGTGCCTTTCGGAAGAGGGTGTGGTCAAAGTGCCAGACTATCTTTCCAACCTGGAGGCTTCGACCCTGCCTTGCGCCGCGTTGACGGCGTGGAGCGCTCTTGTGGAGTGCGGTCGCATGAAGCCCGGCGAGCAACTACTGATACAGGGATCTGGCGGCGTTGCGCTCTTCGCCTTGCAATTCGCCAGGATGCTCGGCGTGCAGGTCACTGTCATTTCGTCAAGCGAGGCAAAGATTGATCGTCTCACAGCCATGGGGGCGGATTTCACGATCAATTACCGTGAGACGCCCGAGTGGGGCAAGGCGGCTCGGGCGATCACCGATGGAAGGGGGTTCGACCATATTCTCGAAGTCGGCGGAGAAAAGACCCTGCCGCAATCGCTGCGTTGCATTCGGCCGGGCGGCACGCTGTCGATGATCGGCATCTTGTCGGGCGCAATGATCTCCACGTCGCTGGGTCTGATCATCACCCGGCAAGTCAGGCTGCAAGGCATCACGGTCGGGCATCGTGACGGATTCGAGGCGATGTTGCGCGCGATGGAGCGAAACCGGATTCGCCCGGTGATCGACAAGGTTTTCGCGTTCGAGGCGCTGAAAGAATCGTTCACTTACATAAAAAGCGGCGCCCAGTTCGGGAAAATCTGTATCGATCATGACCAATAGCGCCCGGATGCTGTATCCGTTGGGTGATGGTGCCCAGCATCCCGAAGCGGTCGCGTACCGCATGTGTCGGTCGGATGAGCAGGTCACCTTCGGACAACTCGAATCCAGGTCCAACCAGATCGCCCATCTGCTGCGCGAGTGCGGCGTTCAGATCGACGACCATATTGCGATTCTGATGCGCAATCAGCGCGAGTTTCTTGAAATCTGTTTTGGTGCCGAAAGGGCGGGCATTTACTACACCACCATCAGCACGCGGCTGACCGCCAGCGAAATCGGACTGATCCTGAAAGATTGTGGCGCGAAGCTGTTCATTTGCGATGCAGATCTGATCGAAGCCGGGAACGAAGCCAGGCGCACCGTATCGACGCCAATTCGCTGCTTTTCGGTCAATGTGGACGCTGCAGGCTGGGAAAACTGGACACAAAGACTTGCCCTTCAACCGCAAACCCGGATCCCCGACGAGGCGCAAGGCCTGGATATGCTCTATTCCTCCGGAACGACCGGAAAGCCCAAGGGCGTGAAGTGGCCCAGACCATCTGGCCCCGCAGGGCAGCGAACATTTCTCGTCGATTTGCTGGATCGCCTGTATGGCTACGGCGATCGATGCCGGTATCTTTCAACGGCGCCGCTCTATCACGCGGCTCCGCTGCGTCACAGCATGACGACGCTCAAGCTTGGCGGGCAGGCCGTCATCATGGAGCAGTTCGATGCGCAAGAGTCTCTCGCAATGATCGAGCGCCACCGGATCACGCACAGCCAATGGGTTCCGACAATGTTCGTGCGTATGCTGAAGCTTCCAGCCGAGGAGCGCCTGCGCTACGACCTGGGATCCATGCGAATGGTCGTGCACGCTGCAGCACCCTGCCCTGTGGAAATCAAGGAGCAGATGATCGACTGGTGGGGCCCAATCATCCAGGAGTACTACGCGGGGACCGAAAACAACGGATTCTGTTCGATCACCTGCGCCCAGTGGATGACGCACAAGGGCTCGGTGGGCCGCGCTGCGCTCGGCGTGATTCATATTTGTGACGATGGAGGCAGAGAAATTCCGGTCGGCCAGACGGGCCTGGTTTATTTTTCCGATGGGCCTGATTTTTCGTACCACAACGACCCTCAAAAAACGGCCGAAACCCGCAACGGCCTGGGTTGGTCGACGTTGGGCGATATCGGGCGGGTCGATGAAGAGGGGTATCTTTATCTGGTCGACCGAAAGGCCTTCATGATCATATCGGGAGGAGTCAATATCTACCCGCAGGAGGTCGAGGCGGTCCTGATCGGCCATCCAGAGGTCGCCGACGTCGCGGTTTTCGGCGTGCCCAACGCCGATTTTGGGGAAGAAGTGAAAGCGGTCGTTCAGGTTCTGGAGGGCCACCCGGCGACCCCGAAACTCGCGACGGATCTGATCGACTATTGCCGTGCGCGAATTGCCGACTACAAGTGCCCCCGGAGCGTCGATTTTGTGAAAGAACTTCCGAGGCACCCCACCGGAAAACTCCACAAAAAGATCTTGCGAGACCGCTACTGGAACTAATACAACCGCGTGTAAGCGTGAGTGTCGAGCTGCAAGCGGACGACGGATTCGTCACGTCAATGGCGGGCGGCTCGGGTATAGTCCGAGGCGATGCAACTACGTGGTGATGACTGCAGATGACAGATTCCGTACCGATCCAGATTGCCGCAACGATCCTGCTGGGCGTGGCGGTGCTGCACACGTTCTGTGTGCCGGTGTTTGCCAGGCTGGCGCACCGCAATGGCCCCCATGCGGGCTTTTGGCATGCGCTCTCCGAGGTCGAGGTGGTCTTCGGTGTCTGGTCCTTCGTGCTACTGGTCTTTATGTCGGCGGTCGCCGGCGCCCCGGCGGCGGCGGCCTACATGGACTCGCGCAATTTCACCGAACCGCTGTTCGTGTTTGCGATCATGGTCGTGGCAGCGAGCCGGCCCATCATCGAGCTGATGGGCATGCTGGTGCGCGCCGTCGCGCGCCTGCTGCCGATCAACCGGCAACAGGCGATCTACTTCGTGGTCCTCACCGTGGTGCCCCTGGCGGGGTCGCTGGTGACCGAGCCGGCAGCAATGACCCTGGCGGCGCTGCTGCTGCGTGACGGGTATTTCCGGCGTCCGGGCCA
>CAITPF010000242.1 GCA_903894155.1 uncultured beta proteobacterium
CCAGTACATATGCGACGCCCATGCTGCTCGGTGGAAGCGCCACCAAATTGATGGCGACTGAAATCTATGATCAAGCCGTGAACTATCTCGACTGGCAATCGGCCAGCGCGCTGGCCTGTGTCCTGCTGGTGTGCATCGCATTGCTTGTCTTTATTGCCGGTAGCCTGGCCGAGCGCGATGGCAGGAAGAGCGCCTGACATGAAGCCCGCGCACGAATTCAGCAATTGGTTTCTGGGCACATGGACCTGGGCCGTGTGTGCATTTATCGTTGCCCCGCTGATATTCGTCGTTGCCGTCTCGTTCACGCCGCTCGATCATATTAGCCTTCCGTCAGGTGGACTCTCGCTGCGCTGGTACCAGCAGATGTGGGACCACACCGAGTTTCTCGGCGCGGCCGCGAACTCCATGCTGATTGCAGTGCTCGCCGCGTGCACGGCGATGGTTCTCGGGGTGCTCTCGGCAATCGCTTCCGTACGCTATCGCTTCGCCTGGCTTCAGCCCCTGCGCTTTTTCGTCACCTCCCCGCTTTTTATTCCGATGGTGATGATCGGGCTCGCGGTACTGACTTTTTTCTCCACGCTCGGGATTTCGAGCAATGTGCTCCGCCTCTATGTCGGCCATGCGGCAGTGACGCTACCGTATGTCTTTCGCACGGTCTCCACGAGCCTGGCGGGCTTTGACCTGAATCAGGAATACGCGGCCCGCAATCTGGGGGCTTCCGCGCTCGATACGTTCTTCCTGATCACCTTGCCGCAGATCGCGCCCGGGATTTTCGCGGGTGGCATCTTTGCACTGATCGTCTCGTTTGATAACGTCGGAATCTCGATCTTCCTGACCGGATCGCAATTCACGACCTTGCCCGTCGAGCTGTTTACCTACGCCTCTTATTCGAACGATCCGATGACCGCTGCGATCTCCGTGGTGATGATTCTGGTTTCCATGATTACGATTGGCCTGATTGAATGGATCTTCGGCCTGAACAAGCTCATGCGGGTGTGAGGCGCGCACCGCAACGACTTCATTTCGAAAAGCGTGGATCCAGACTGGCGCCTCTCGTTTTGACCCATTTTGATTCGATATCCCTTGAAGGAAACTCATGGACTACGCCAAACGCTTTTACGCCATCAACCTGCTGACCCGCCACGGCCATATCCTGCCCTGGATCGGTGCGGCGGTCTTCATCCTCGCCGGCGTCGTGCTGTTTGCCCTGTATCAATCGGCACTATGGCTACTGGCAGGGATTGTGCTCGCCCTTCCCGCATTTGCCGTCCTGCGCCTCGCCGTCGAGGTAATTGACCTGATTTCTGAAACCCTTTTGCCTCGGTAAAGCGAATCGTAAGGGACTGGATGATTCCAACGCCCGGCAATGCGACCATGGCTGGCATTGAGAACAGGCCTGTCATTGCGCGCCACCGGGATCGGCGAATTGATGAACAAGCACCTCGAAGAAATGTTTCAGGACAACGAATTGGTGGGAGAATATCGGAGCCTGGGCGTCCTTTACGCCCATGGTGTCCACGGATGATGAAATCGATGAAGAGATGGCCATCCTCAAATCCGTTCTGAATTGCGTCAGGACACGATACGAAAGTGAGGCGACGAAATGAAAGCAGCAAGCGACGTGTTGCGGCGGATTTTCACAAAACATCTCCAGGGTTTTGTGATCCTGTTTTGCTGTTTTCTTTTCAATGCGCAGGCGGAAAGCTGGCCCACCAAACCGCTCAAGCTGGTGATTCCGTTCCCGCCGGGTGGCGGATCGGATGTCGTTGGCAGAATCATCGCGAATCAACTTTCCACGATATTGGGTCAGCAGATCGTCGTGGACAACCGCGGCGGGGCTGGCGGGTCAATTGGAACCGAATTTGCTGTGCGGGCGAATCCCGATGGTTACACCCTTCTGCTGGCGTCAACATCCGAAATTGCAGTCAACCCAGCCCTGTATCCTTTGAACTACAGCACGGTGAATGATTTGATCGCGGTCGGGGCTGTCGCGACAACACCCATGATGATTATTTCGGCCTCTGCATTCCCGGCAAAAACAATTCGGGAACTGATCGATCTCGCGCGCCGTCGACCAACTGATATCAACGTCGCGTCAGCCGGTTCGGGCACGATTTCCCACCTCTCCGCCGAACTGTTCAAGAGCATGAACAATTTGAAATGGACCCATGTCCCATACAAAGGGACAGGCCCCGCACTCGCCGACCTGATGGGCGATCAGGTGCAGTTGATGTTTGCCCCCCCTCCTCCGGTATTGGGTCTCATCAAGTCCGGCAAAGTGAATTTGATTGCCGTCTCAGGGAAGTCTCGCATGGCTGCATTCCCGGATACCCCGACGGTACTTGAATCCAGCGAGACGAATTACATTGTTGACAACTGGTACGGCATTTTCGTGCCAGCAAAAACACCCAGGGAAATTGTTCAAAAATTATCCGAAGCGATCGACAAGGCGCTCAAGACGCCCGAAGTGATTACTTCACTGACGGCCCAGGGGGCTGCCCCGGGGGAGATGGGAATGAATCAGTTCCCCGACTACGTCAAGGCGGAAGTCGACAAATGGAGCGCGGTCATCAAGGCGGCCGACGTCAAGAAAGACTGAATCCGCAAAAATCGTGTGCGTTCTCAACCAGCATCCGGTCGCGGGCCGCCGGGTCTGGCACCCGGAGTCGGCAGGCAAGTCAGATATGCGTGTCGACCGCAGCCCACGAATTTTCTTTGTTGCTTAGTTCGAATCGGCTCCGTGCAAGCCCGTGCCGACGCGAACAAACCGACGGACCAGGCTGTAGGCACGACGAAGCGACTCGGTGAGCTCGCGCTCCAGTGCCGTGGGTAGCACCCAATGCGGCGCATCGGACTCCCGGGCCTGGACCTGGGGTTCGATTGCGGCGCGCTCGAGCGTGCGCACCTGCGACTTGGACTCCAGCACCGCCCGGGCCAAATCCTGATCGTCCTCAGCCACCGCGCGCAGCGCCTGGCGCAATTCCTGGCTGACAGCCTGGGCGAAGGCGCGTAATCCTTCGCGAGTTTGTGGGCTCATCGCAGCGCCGCTTTCGGCGTGGCGCTGATACAGCGGGATCATTTCCCTGTCGACCAGGTCGCCGATCGATTCAAGGTAGTCGGCCGCTTCGACAAGATCGATTGCCATGCGACAAACGTCGGGGGATTGTCCTGGCTCCAGTAACTTCTCGAGAAAACCGACAATGGCGGCATGGAGCTGATCGATGCTTTGTTCAGCCCCCTCCAGTTTATCGATCTCAACCGGCGTGTCCGCCAGGATCGCCGGCACGGCAGCGTCGAGCAGATCGCCGACCCGCTCACCCAGAAGCGACAACTCCCGACGCGCGGCCGCGAGGGCAAGCGGCGGTAGTTCATAGAGCACCGGACTTAGCTCGGATGCGGTGACCTCTTCCTGTGTCTGCTCGGGCCCCTGCCCCACCACGCGCACGATGAGCGCAGCCAGCAAATTGGTGAACGGCAACAGAATCAGCACCGTGGTCAGGTTCACGATCATATGCACGTTGGCAACCTGACGCGGGACCTCGTAGGCCAGTTGGTCAGCAAACGCCAGGCCATGCGCGATGGGTGAAACCGCGCGCGTCAGCAGTTCGAGTGGGCCCATCAGCGGTAGCCAGATCAGCACCAGGAGCACTTTGAAGCAGACCAGGCCGATTGCGGTATGCAACGCCGCGCGTGGCTGGCCGATGGTGGCAAGCAAGCCCGTGAGTGTGGTGCCAATATTGGCGCCAAACACCAGCGCGATGCCGGCTTCCAGGGGAATCAGGCCCTGGGCAGCCAGCGCGATGATGACGCCCAGGGTCGCCGTGGACGACTGCACGATTGCCGTAAACATCGCACCAATCAGGATGCCCAGAAGTGGGTTGCTCATCGACGCCATCAGGTCGATAAACGGCTGAAAGGTGCGTAGCGGTGCCATGAAATCGGACATCATCGACAGGCCGATAAATAGCACACCAAGGCCCATGATCACGGTGCCGACCAGACTGGCAACACGCCGGGCCTTCCACATCGAAAGCCCAAAACCGGCCGCAGTCAGGACAAGCGCGAGGTAGCTGACGTCAAAAGCGATGATCTGCGCGGTCACCGCCGAGCCGACCGCCGCGCCCATACTGACCACAATCGCCTGCGCGACGGTGAGAACGCCGGCTGAAACGAAGCCGATGGCGATGACCGACGTGACAGTCGAAGATTGCACGACGGCAGTGATCGCCGCGCCGGTCACGAGCGCGCTCAAACGGTTGCCGGCCAGCCTGGCCATGATCGTCTTGATCTGCGAGCCGGCCATGGCCCGCATCGCATTCGACATCATGGTCATGCCGTGCAGAAATAATGCCAACCCGCCGGCGAGTCCGACCAGCATGGGTATCAGTAATAATGAATCGTCCATGGAACATGCCCCACGTCGTTAGGGTGGAAATAGCCTGGTCAGGTGGCCCGACTGCCCGCGGCCGTGTTGGCGGCCGTTGAATTGCGTTTGAGCCGGATCAGCAGTTTTTCTGCCTCGACGAAAAAGAAGAACAACAGTCCACCGCCGAGCAGCCAGGGCCAAACGTAAAGGGGTATCGACTCGGTGTCGAAGATCCTTTGCAGCGGTGGCAGGTAGGTAAACATCAGCTGCAGCACAATCACCGCGCCGATGCCCATGGGCAGAAGATCGGAAGAGCACACGTCTGAACTCCAGTCAC
>CAITPF010000243.1 GCA_903894155.1 uncultured beta proteobacterium
GGGTCGGCGGGTGGGCTTCGCCCACTACCCTCCGAAATCGCCAGTCGGCGCGTCTGTGCAACAACTCGGCCCTAAAGGGCCTCAGACAGGTTGCACAGACCACTGCGCCGCCTTTGGCGATTTCCTCGGCCGCCTATACGGGCCGGAAAGGGGATGCGCGCCCCGGCGCTTTCGCTCCTGAGGCCTTGGCGATGGTGCCTACATCGTGATATTTGCGTCGCTGATGACTTTTTGCCAGCGAATGCGCTCTTGGGCGATGTAGGCGCCGAACTGCGCCGGGGAGTCGCCGACGGGATCTACGCCCAGGCCTGCGAATGTTCGCAGCACGTCCGGATCCCGCAAGGCCTTGGCGACACTTTGCTGGATTCTGTTGATCCGATCCGCAGGCGTCCCCGCCGGAACCGCCATGCCAAACCAGTTCGTCACCTCGAACCCCGGAAGCGTTTCGGCAACCGTCGGCACATCGGGCAATACGCCCAGACGCTGATTGCCCGTCGTGGCCAGCGCGCGCAGGCGGCCTGCCTTCACGTGCGAAATGCCAGCGGCGACCGCCTCGAACGTCAGCTGCACCTGCCCCGCCACCACATCGTTCACGCTTGGCGCGCTGCCCTTGTAGGGCACGTGCGTCATTTTCACCCCGGCCGCCGAGTTAAACATCTCGCCCGCCATGTGCGGCAGGCCACCGTTACCGCTGGACGAGAAATTTACCTCCGCCGGATGCGCCTTCGCATAGGCGATCAGCTCGGGCACCGTTTTCACCGGCAGCGTATTGGTCACGAACAGAACGAAAGCGGAAGATGCGACCTCCGTGACCGGCGCGAAATCCTTGGCGACATCGTAAGGAAGGTCCTTCACAAGCGCCGGCGTGATGCTGAAGTTGCCCATCGTCCCCATGAAAACCGTGTAGCCATCGGGTTCGGCGCGCGCCACCGACTGCATGCCGATCACGCCCCCAGCGCCGGGCTTGTTCTCTACCACCACGGATTGCCCGAGATCAGCCGCCATCTTGGGCGCGATGACCCGCGCGATCGTGTCGATGGCGCCGCCCGGCGGAAAACCGATAACGATATGCAACGAACGGGCAGGAAATGACTGTGGCGCTGCCACGCCGCTCGCGCACAGCGCGAGCGCCGCGACCCAACCCCTCAACGCGTTATTCATGTCTCCGGCTCCATCGATAATCGTCATCGCCACGCGAATCGCGGGCTGAAAGTGGATGTATCTCAGCGTACCGAGGTTTGCGCTCGCCGTCGATACGATTGAAACAACCCGTACTAAGATGATTTTTTCTAAAATAGAGGTATATTTTCACCCATTCTAGGTCCGGCGACAAGGTCGAGGAAGGAAAGCGCATGACGTCACACATTGAAGTCTATGCAGGCACAGCGGGTCATTCGACCTGGTTCAGTCACGATCTCGGGCAAACCTGGGTGCACCCCAACAGCCATTCCGGCATGTACCTCGAGGCGCGCGTCTGGACGATCAGCACGCATCCGGCGGACCCGTTCCTGCTCTACGCCGGAACCGACATGGGCGTATTCCGCTGGGACGAGCGCACAACGCGCTGGACCCACTTGCCATCGCCGATGCAGGACGTCTGGGCACTGGCGCAGGATCCTGATCATCCGGAAGTGATTTATGCGGGAACGCGCCCCGCTGCGTTCTATAGGTCCCGCGATGCCGGGCAGACCTGGGAGCAGCTCGAGGCGCCGGGAATTCAGACGTTCTCGAACATCAACATGGGCCCGACCCGGGTCACCCAGATCCTGTTCGACCCGCGCAACCACGACACCCTCTGGGCCATGGTCGAGATCGGCGGCGCGTACCGCAGCCTCGACCGGGGCAATACCTGGACACTGCAGACCGAAGGGCTGCTTTCGGGCGATATGCACGGCGTCGCGGTGGTGCACGACGCGGCAGGAAACAAGATCGTTTATGCCACGACGAACCGCGGCCTGCATCGCAGCCTGGACAACGGCGAAACCTGGGTCTTCCAGCCACTGGACTCGCCCTGGCAATACACGCGTGCCGTGGTGACCCGCGCGGATCGCGACGACATCCTGTTCCTGACCAACGGCAACGGCCCACCCGGCAACACCGGCCGCCTGCTGCGCAGCCGCGACTACGGCGCGTCCTGGCAGCCCGTCGATCTTCCCGGCGTGCTCAACAGCACGCCCTGGTGCGTGGCGACGCACCCGCAGGATCCGTTGCTGCTGTTTGTCGTGACGAACCTCGGCCAACTGTTTCGCAGCACTGACGGGGGAGAATCATGGGCTCGCCTGCCACATGAGTTTGGCGAGGTGCGCACCCTGCATTGGCGGCCAACGAACTACCCGGCCGATCGCCCGGCCCATTCGATCACGGTGCGCCCACCCGTGGTAGTCGCCTGACACTGAACGGATCGCGGCGCATCGCCAAAGGCCTGCGGTCGGGCTGGCGCTAGACCAGTCGGCCTGTTGCGTCGCCGTCGGCGGTCGCCGCGACGATGTTGCGGGCTACCCGGGCGTCGCCTGCCAGGTGAACCTCGATGCCGGCCGCGCGCAGCGGCGCTGCAAGCGCGTCATCCGGGCTGCGGGGCGTCGCGTAGGCAAAAAACGCCACGTCCTCGATGCCAAGCAACGGCCCGCCATAAACGCTCTGGTACTCCAGACACCCGCGCTCCTCGAAGGCGGTCGTCCAGACCGGCTCGGAAAGCAGGACGATTTCAACACCTTTCGCGTGCATCCGTCGATAGATCCCCTGGCGCGTGACCAGCGCCGTGTCATCGGCAATCGTCGCGCGCGGCGTGATCAGCACCACACGGTCGAAAAGGGTCAGCAGGCGCTCGGCCGAAGCATAGGTGCCCTCCGTATGATCCATGTCGAAGATCACGGCTGTGCCCGACTGGCGCTGGGTCACATCGGCCAGGTCCGCCATCGCGGCACGCAGGTCGGGCACGAGGCCCTCGTCGCGCAACGCGCTGGGCAGGCAACGCGGCCAAGTCATCGTCGAGCCGGTCGCCAGGATCACCGAATCGGGCCGCAGCGTCAGAATCTCACCGAGATCCGCATTGACGCCGAGGCGGTAATCAACGCCCACGCGCTGGCCCTCGACGAACTGAAAATCGTAAATGCTGGAAAGATCCTCGCCGCCCGGAAGCGAAGCCAGCAAGCGCGTCTTGCCGCCCACCTCGCCAGAGCGCCCGATCAGGGTCACGTGATGGCCTCGTCCTGCAGCGACCCAGGCCGCCTCAAGTCCCGCGATGCCGCTGCCGAGAACCACCACGCGCTTGCTGACCAGTGCCGGCTCGAACGTTTCGTCGAGCTCATCCGGCCTGGCCACGCGAGGGTTGTTGTCGCACGCGATCGGCAGGTAGTCGACGATCGTGCGCCAGCAGGTATTGCCCGCGACGCAGTAGCGGATACGGGCCGCCTGGCCCAGCATCGCCTTGCGTGGCCAGGCGGGATCGGTGATCAGGGCGCGCCCGATGCCGACAAGCTCGGCCTCGCCCTTCTCGATGATGGCATCGGCCATCGCAGGATCGTTGATGCGACCGAGCGCCACGACGGGCACTTTTCCGGCAGAAGCCTTGAGCTGTTTGAGCGTTGACGCATACGTATTGCGCTCGCAATGGCCGTCCGGGACGTGCAACTCGAGCGTACGCGCGTGCGCGCCTTGCGCGAAACAGAC
>CAITPF010000244.1 GCA_903894155.1 uncultured beta proteobacterium
CACGGTGCCACCGGACGACGCCTTCAGCAAGACGCAGGCCGCGATCGCCGCCGGCACGTCTTACGACATCAGCACGCTGGCCTTCGCCGGGCACGTGCTGCTGCTGGCCGAAGCGGGCAAGCTGCTGCCGACCACCAAGCTTGTCAAGAAGTACGAGTGGGGCCCGCGCATCCTCTTCCCGATCAAGGACGAGATCTACTGGTACCCCTACGACTACAACTTCTGCTGGATGTACTACCGCAAGGATCTGTACCAGCAGAAGGGCCTGAAGGTGCCGACCACCTGGGACCAGATGGTCGAGAACTCCAAGGCGCTGACGGGCGACGGCAAGTTTGGCGTGAGCATGCCGCTGGGCGGCAATTCGGCCACGCAGTGGATGTCGATCGGCAATATGTGGGCCGACGGCGTCTCCATGCTGGACAGCAACTTCAAGCTCACCCTCGACAACCCACAGATGAAGCCCAAGGTCATCGCCTGGCTCGAGTTCATGAAGAAGATGGGCCCCAACATGCCACCGGGCATGACGCAGGCGCTCTTTGGCACGGTGCTCGGTCAGTACTCGGGCGGCCAGATCGCCCACGCGCCCTACGCCGGGCGGCTGATGGAAGTGGTCGAGGACAAGGCGCCCGAGCTCGCCGGCAAGACCGGCTTCTTCGCCTACCCGGATAGCGCGGGCAAGGCGCAGGCCGTGAACCACGGCTACGATGGCTGGGTGGTGCTGAACACCCCCATGGGCGAGGAATCCATGAAGTTCATGGAGTGGTTCACCGACAAGCACTACATCGATTTCCTGCACTCGGCGCCGCTGCACTTCCAGCCCCCGCGCATGGATATCTATGACGATCCGCGCTGGCGTGCGCACCCGTTGATCGAAAAGCACGCCGATCTCGTGGCCTTCATGAAGAGCCTGCTCACCCGCAAGGACATCATCATCCGGTCGATCGACACCGAAGGCCCGAGCATCGACATGCGCCCGCCGAAGATGTTCGAGACGTTCGCGATCTGCGATGCCATGCAGAACGTGATGATCAAGGGCATGCCGGCTGGCGAGGCGCTGGACATCATGTGTGCGAAGTACCGCACCGTGCTTGGCTAGCCTGGCTGACGCGCAATGAAGGACTTCCGGACCGCCAGCGACAAATGGCTGCTTGCAGCCTTTGTCGCCTGCGTGGGCGTCACCCTGGTGCTGATCCTGGTGCCAGTGGTGCACGCCATGTTCCTGAGCCTGTTCAAATCGCAGTCGTTCGTCTCTGACCGCAGCTGGGTAGGGCTCGCAAACTACGCACAGGTGCTGTCCGAACCCGCATTCTGGCGCGCCTTCGGGATCGGCGTGAGCTTTGCGGCGATCACGATCGTCCTGCAGGTCGTGCTGGGCATTCTGTTTGCGCTGCTGCTCGATCAACCTTTCTTTGGCCGCCCGGTGATCCGGGGCCTCACGATATTGCCTTACCTGCTGCCAACGGTGGTCGTTGCGGTGGCTTTCCAGTGGTTGCTCGACGGCAGCCTGGGTCTGCTCACGATCTGGGCCGAGCGCATCGGCATCGGCCGACCGGCGTGGTTCGAGAACCCGGTCATGGCGATGGGCGTGGTGGTGATGGCCAGCGTCTGGACCTGGACGCCTTTCGTGACGGTGTCGTTTCTGGCGGCATTGCAGACGGTGCCAAAGTCGCTCTATGAAGCCGCACGGGTGGATTGCGCCGGACCCTGGGCACGGTTCTGGCACATCACGATTCCGATGCTCACGCCGATGCTGATGGTGATTGTGCTATTGCGCAGTATCTGGATGTTCAACAAGTTCGACATCATCTGGCTGCTCACCAAGGGCGGGCCGCTCTCGGCCACCGAGCACCTGCCCATCATGGCGTACCGACGCGCGTTCATGCAGTTCGACGTGGGCGGGGGCGCTGCGGTGGCGACCCTGTCGTTTGCGGTGTTGTCGATCCTGATCCTCGTGTACTTCCACTTCTATCCGCTGGAAGAAAAGGAAGCACGCGGATGAAGAGATCCCGCACCGCCCGCGCACTGACCCTGATCGCAGCTGCATTGCTGGGCTTGTGGTCGTTCTTCCCGATCTACTGGATGGTGATATCGAGCCTGCGGCCCGAGCGCGATCTTTTTGCGCAGCCCACGCTGATCCCCGAGCGAATCGACTGGAAGTTTAAGTCCTACCAAAACCTGCTGGAGCTGACGGATTACCCGCTGCAGTTTGCCAACAGCGTGGTGGTGGCTTTGACCGTCGTCGTGATTACCCTGTTCGTCTCGGTCATCATCGCCTATGTCGTCACCCGCTACCGCATCCCCGGCAAGACCGTGATGATCGGCAGCATGCTCTATGCGTATATGTTTCCGCCACTGCTGCTGGCGATTCCATTGCTGTCGATCTTCGCCAAGCTGGGGCTGGCCGATCACCTGATCGCGGTGGTGCTGGCGCACTGCACGCTGACGATTCCGCTGGGCGTGTGGATGCTGTGGGGGTTCTTTAAAGTCATGCCGTTCGATCTGGAAGAGGCCGCGATGGTCGATGGGTGCTCGCGCGCGGGCGCGTTTGTGCGGGTGGTGTTGCCGCTTTCGGCGCCGGGGATCATTACGGTGTCGATCTTTTCCTTCCTGCTCTCCTGGACGGATTATGTGTTTTCGTTCGTGCTGGTCAACAGCGATGCGAACAAGACGCTGCCCGTGGGGCTCGCGTCGATTCTGGGGTCGTTTGACGCGCGCTGGGGCGAGTTGATGGCCGGCGCCACGCTGATCACGCTGCCGCTCTTTGTGCTGTTCATGTTTCTGAGCAAATACTTTATCAAGGGGCTGGCTGCAGGCGCTGTCAAGGGTTGAGTCGGCGGGAATCGTGAGCGCATTCGTTGAACCGTACAGAGTTGAACGGTATAACGTTGAACCGTATAACGCTGAACCATGTAGCGTTGAACCGTATAGCGCTGAACCATATAACGCTGAACCATATAACGTTGAACCGTACGAAGTTGAACCGTATAGCGTTGAACCGCCGCGCGCCAAACCGAAATAGCAAAAACCGGCAAGGCAATTGAAACAATGCGCAGGCCGCCCAGGCGGCAAAAGGATAAGAAAGTGGATTTCGGGTTGAAGGAAAAGGTCGCGATCATCACCGGAGGCGCTCGGGGGATCGGTTATGCCGACGCAAGCGCCCTGGGAGCCGAGGGCGCGCGTATCGCGATCAACGACCTGGATGCGGAGGCCGGGGCCACGGCCGTGGCGGCCCTGCGGGCCAAGGGCATCGACGCCGAGTGTTTTGCGGGCGACGCGACCGATGAAGCGACGGTCAAGCGCCTTGTCGATGCAATCGCCCTGCGCTTCGGACGGGTCGACATCCTGGTCAATAACGCTGGCATTGGTGTCAAACCCGCCTACAAGGTCGAGGAGATGCCAGTCGAGGCCTGGGACAAGATGATCAATGCCCACATGCGCAGCACCTTCCTGTGGTCGCGGGCCGTGATACCGCATATGCGCGCCAACGGGTTTGGCCGCATTGTCAGCATGTGCTCGATGAACTTCACCGGCGGCGGGCGCCCCGGGGTATCGCACTATGCTGCGGCCAAGGCAGGCATCCTGGGGCTCACGCAAACCATGTCCAAGGAAGTCGCCGATGACGGCATCACGGCCAACGCGATCGCGCCCGGCTACGTGGAGACCGAGCTGATTGCGCAGTTTTCACCGGAAATGCGCAACTTGATCACCAAACAGAATCCTGTCGGTCGCATGTGCCATCCCGATGAGGTCGCAGCGCTCATCACCTTTTTGTGCTCGACGCAGGCGGCGTTTATCAACGGCGAACTCATCTGCATGGATGGCGGGCGGCGCGACTTTTACTGGGGTAATTGAACGTGATCAAGACGATCGGATTTCCGGGGCGCTATATCCAGGGGCCAGACGCCATCGCCTACCTGCCGGCCCTGCTGGCCGAGTTCGGCGCAAAACATCCCGTGATCGTGCTCGATGAAATCGTGCGCGCAGCCGCAGCCGACGCCCTGGTGGCCGCGCTCACGGCAGCCGGCATCACGGCAAAAATGCTGGTGTTTCCGGGCGAATGCACGGCCCCAGTCATTGCAGGGCTGGCCAAACAGGTCGACCCCGCGCGCGACGATGTGGTGATCGGCTTTGGCGGGGGCAAGACGATCGACACCGCCAAGGGCGTATCGAAGGCGCATGGAATGCGGCTGTTTATCGCCCCGACGATCGCGTCGAACGACTCACCGACGAGCCGGCTGATCGTGTTGTATGACGACCAGCATCGGGTCGCAGGCGTCGAAATGCTCACGCGCAACCCGGATGTCGTACTGGTAGATACTGCAATCATTGCGCGTGCGCCTGCGAGGTTCTTTGCCGCAGGGCTTGGGGATGCGCTTTCCAAGAAGTTCGAGGCCACGCAGGTGCATCTCGCGGGCGGCAAGAATTTCTTCGGAACCCAGTCGCTGGCAACCGCACGGCTGCTGGCCGAGCGCTGCTATGAAACGATCCTGGAGTTTGGGCTTCCGGCAATCGAGCAGATTCGTGCGCACGCCAAGCCCGACGAAAGCGTCGAGCGCGCCACTGAAGCCTCGGTGCTGCTCAGCGGCCTGGGGTTCGAAAGCGGCGGGCTCTCACTATCGCACGCGCTGACGCGCGGGTTCACCGCGCACGCGGGGATGAGCAAATTCCTGCACGGTGAACTGGTCGCGTTTGGTTCGATCGTGCAGACGATTGCGGAGGATCAGTCTGCGGCCGCCGTTGCTGCACACGCGAAATTCTGCCGTGCCCTGGGTTTGCCCGTGACACTGGCGCAGCTGGGCGCGGCAAACGCCAGCGAGGCCGAAATCCTGGCAATGGCCGAATCCACCATGGCCGCGCCCTACATAGGAAACCTGCGCCCCGCTGCGGACGCAAAACGCATTGCCAAGTGCATTGTCGCGGCCGATACGCTGGGGAAAACGCTGGGCTGAAATATTTGGAAAAGAACGGCAAGTGGATCAAACGATCCCACTGGTGTAATAACATTTCAGCTCGATATATGGTCTAATACACCATATTAAGGCGGAACGCATTTTCCAGGATAAGGCGCTGCAGCCTGATGGTGGCGTTATCGAAATAACGATTTGGAGAGTGCCCTTCCCCGTACCACCGACCACGCACGGCTTTAAATATCGTTTGTTCTATGGGCGTGATGGCGTTCGAATCGTCGGCTACGACAACGAGCGCGGCAAAGGCGACCATCGGCATTTGAGGGGGCACGAAAGCCCTTTTCTATTCAGTACAGTTGAAGCGCTGATTGCCAATTTTTTGTCCGATGTAGAAAAAGAACGAGGTGAATCGTGAGCAATCAAAAATTGTTACCCAAAACAGCCCAGTTGCACGTCGGCAGCCTCAAGGACATGGGCAATCGCTTTATTGATGCGTGGCATCGCGCCGAAAAGGGCGAGGTCGTCAACGAAACGCATATTACATTTCTGGACTTTGAAACGATGTTGAGCGCGCTGTCGCCAAAGCGGCTCGAATTGCTCCGGTATGTGCGCCAGCATGGCGCTACCAGCGTCAGAGAATTGGCGACGAAGATCAGTCGCGACTACAAAAACGTTCACGAGGACGTCGTCGCGCTTGAGGCCATTGGACTTTTATTGCGAGAGGGTCGCAAGATCATCGCTCCTTGGGATGAAGTCCAGACAAGCGTTCCGCTTTCCACCGCGACGTGATGGTGGGAAGGAACCCCGTTCCTGTACAAACTTCTGCTAACCAAACTACAGCAATCGCGCCGTCGACCCTCGCACAACTAATTCAAGCGGCGCCAGCGTCGCATCCACGACTTTGCGCTCGCCGCGGATGAGTTCAATCAATCCGACCACGCCGTCATAGCCCATTTGCTCGACGGGCATGCGCACGGTGGTGAGCGGTGGGAACATCGCCTCGGCGATCGGGCCGTCGTGCACCGTGACCACCGACATATCCTGCGGCACACGGATACCGTGCTCGTGCAGCGCCATCATGGCACCTGTGGCGGCAAGCAGCGTGAGCGGAAACACTGCCGTCGGGCGCGGCCCAGGGCGCGACAAGATCTCGCGCATGGCGTCAGCACCACCTTTGATCGTGTAGCCGGAGACGGCGACCAGCGCGGGATCAACCTCAAGACCGGCGGCGAGCAGCGCATCCCGGTACCCGGCAAACCGGCCGATGCCGGTTGACGGATTCAACTGACCTGATAAATGCGCGATGCGGCGATGCCCGAGCCCGATCAGATGATCCATCGCCATGCGCGCCGCGCGCGCCACGTCAAAGCGGATCGAATTGCGCACGCCCTGCACCTGCCGGTTGAGCATGACGAACGGCACCTTGGCCTGCTTGGCAGCCTTGAGCACGACGCTGTTGTCGTCGAGTGTGGTGACCAGCAGTCCATCGACCCGGTTCGCCCGCGCCAGACGCGCATAAGCGTCGGCGTCGCCCCCACCCTCTTCGATGTGGGCGATCAGCAGCGAATAGCCATTGGCGCGTGCACCACGCTCGGCGCCGATGATCATCTGCGAAAACACGGGGTTATCCAGTTGCGGCACCGCGATGCCGAGCGAAAACGTGCGCGACACGCGCAGGCTGCGGGCGGCGATGTTGGGCTGGTAATCGAGTTGTTTCGCGCAGGCCAGGATGCGCTCGCGCGTCTCGTCGGAGACGCGCTGGCTGGTGTTGCCGGACAGCACGCGCGACACGGTGGAGACATCCACGCCGGCCGCCGACGCGACGTCGATCAGGGTCGGGCGTGAGGTGAGCGCATTCCGTGGCATCGCAAATTCATCCTAGCCCAACTTCAATCTCGATGAACCTGCGGGGGCTTTTACAGCTCTAGCCGCCTTGGCGATCGGTACGGTCGCATCCTGCCAGGGTTTGAAATTCTTCAAAGAAACTCTTTCACCACTGCGCGAAACAATTGCCAGCTCAAGGTGAAAGCCCATGCTCTCCACGTAGCGACTCAATGTGGAAAGCTGAACGTCACGCCTTTTCTCAAGCTGCGAGACAGCATTTTGACCAATACCCATTGCCGAGGCGATTGCGCCCTGACTCATTTTGACTGCTCGTCTGATCTCGTCAAGCTTTCGTGCGTCCTCCACCGCCTTGATGTGAGCCCGCGACCGTTTACGAATGTCTTTTCGATCCTCTTCGGAAAACTCAGCCATCACATCACTTAGCGTGGTTGTCATCGCGATCTCCTTCTAATTCTGTTATCGACACTGCTTCCAGGCAAAGACGAAGGCTTGCGCAGATTACTTGGCTCGACACTCAAACGCATGAGATGCATGCCGTACCGCGTATTGGCCTTGCGTAACAAATCTCTATAGAACTGCTGTTCATCTTGCCCCTGTTTGTCACCGGCAAACAATATGACTGCCTTGCGAACGGGATCGAATGCAAATGCCGCGCGCCAAACTTCAGTCCCATTGTGAGCGACAAATCGAAGCTCTTTCATGTTCGGGTGCACTGGATTGATCAGCGTTCCGATCAAGGGTCTGCCACCACGCGGTCCTAATTCTGCAAGCGAATCCGCAGCTGCAACGAGCGCCTTGCGTTGCTCAACATCCATTGACTTCCACTCGGCGCATCGGAATTCATCATCGAAAATTACTTCCCATCGCTCCCCTGTTTCGGACTTCCTGATCGTAGTCCGAGGCGCATTCTTAACATTCTTACTCATCACGTGTAAATGATATCACTTTTAAGTGATAAATATCATGCATTTTTTGAGCCGAACCAGAGGAGAATTCAAGCTAGTACGAGCTTCGTTCCAGGTACCGCGCGATCATCGATTCCGTGAGCCCAAGCCGGTCGCAAACGCACTCCCCCGCCACCGCCCGGCCTTGTGGTGTCAGCAACGCCTGCGCCGGGGCGATGAACGCGATGGTCCACGTGGCACGGATCGGGCGCCCGAGCGCCTCGCCGGTTTGCGCCTCCAGGCCGCTGGGGATATCCAGCGCCAGGATCGGGCAGCCCCAGCCGTTGACGGTATCGACAAGCGCTTGCCAGTCCGGACCAAGTGGACGGCTCAACCCGATGCCGAACAGGCCATCGATCACCAGGTCCGGTAAGCGATCGATCAACTGGTCCGGTAAACGATCGACCACCAGGTCCGGTAAGCGATCGACCACCAGGTCCGGCAAACTATCGGCCACCGGATCCGGCACGCCACCGCGCGCGATATCCGGCAAAGCCTTGCGCTCGACGCCACCCGCCTCGCGCCATTGCGCGTAAGCCTCGGCAGCATCGCGCGGAAACTTCCCGGGATCCGCGGGCAGCACGACCTCGACCGCGTATCCACGCGCGCGCAGCAGGCGCGCCGTGACCAGTGCATCGCCGCCATTGTTACCCGGGCCAGCAAGAGCCAGAATGCGAGCCCCCGGTGCAAGATGCCCTTGGGCGAACGCTGCAGCCGCGGCCCCGGCGCGCTGCATCAGCGGCAGTCCCTCGGCAAGCGCGCCACGCTCGATGCACCGGATCTGTTCCAGGGTCAGCGCGCGATCGCTCATGGCAGGCCTAAGCCGCACTCACATGGATGCGGTCACGGCCTTGGAGTTTTGCCTCGCGCAGCGCGGCGTCCGCGCGCTTAAGCAGCATCTCGGGCTTGTCGCCGCGGCTTAGCGCCTGGGCCACACCGATCGATACGGCAACCGACGGCAGCTCGGCATCGGCCCATTGAACGCAGAGCTGCGCCACCTTGCGGCGCAGGTCGTCAAGACGCGCGACGACGTCCTCGGCACCTGCACCCGGCATCACCAACGCAAACGCCGCGCCGCCGAAACGGCACGCCTTGTCGCTCGCCCGTGTCCACTGATCCAGCAAACTCGCCACGCGCTGCAAGAAGGCATCGCCTGCGTCGAATCCGTACTGCTCGTTGATCGCACTGAAGTGATCCAGATCGAGCAGCGCGACAGACAACGGCTGGCGCATGCGAGCGCAGCGATCCATCTCGTGCGCCATGATTTCGTCAAGGTAGCGCCGGTTGTACAACCCGGTCAGCACGTCGCGCGCGACCTGCAGGCGCATCTCCTCGCGCAACTGCAGGTTGGACATCGCGAGCGACACCGAATCGCCGACTGTCTCGGCGAACGTGTCCATATCCTCGTCCTCCTCGCGTCGCGCCGCTTCGCTGGCGTGGATGCGCAGCAACCCCATGACCTTGCCGTTCAGTTCAACCGGAAAATCCAGCGTCTCAGATCGAGCATCTGGAAGATGACCCGCCGGATCTGGTCGCACGAATTCGCAGTCGAACGGAAAGAACATCGTTTTCAGGCGCAAATCGATCAGGTGGAGCGCCTCGTCGCTGCTTTCGCAGCGCATCAAGGCCTCGACCGTCTCATTGAGCGCGCCCATGCGCACGGCATGCGTATCGCTCTTTTTGAAAGCGGCATGCAGGGCCTTTTCGGCAAGGCGGCGTTGCGTGATGTCCTGCAACTGCGTGATGAACGATTTCGGGTGGCCATCGGCACCGCGCACCAGTGCACTCGACACCAGGCAATGCACGACCTGACCATCGCGGTGGGTAAAGCGCTGCTCGTAGGTGCAATGGTCTACCAGCCCATCCGTCATGCGCTTTCGGTTCGTTTCCGTCAGCCAGGCGTCGCCGGCAAGCGCCAGATCCTGGTCGCGCGCGCGGGTCAGCTCCTCGGCCTTATAGCCGAGGATCTGTCCGGCCTTCGGATTCGTCTGCTGGATCCGCCCGTCGAGATCGGACAGGAACATGCCGGTGTTGGCGCTGTCAAACGCGAGGCGGAACTTCTCCTCGCTTGAGCGCAATGCCTCGTCGATCTCGCGGCGCCGGGTGAGATCGCGCGTGACGCCGTGCAATTCGACGTGCCCGGTCTCGGCGCTTCGCACGAAGTGGCTGCTGATCTCTGTCCAGACGGTCGCCCCGCCCTTGCAGGGCTGCTCGAGCTCATCGACGAAGAAGTTTTTCGACGTGATATTTTCCGACAGGAAATCCTCGTAGCGCTCGGCGAGCACCGCCTGCATACGGTCGCGATCTGCGGGCAACACCATGCGGGCCATACCCATGGACATTGCCTCCTCGGCCGAATAGCCGCTGAGATCGCGCACAGAAGAGCTGATATAGACGAAGCGTTGCTCGTCCATGTCAAAGATCCAGGCGTTGTCGTCCATGTTCTCGGTCAGGGACCGGTACTGCTGCTGGCTGCGCAGCAGTGCGCCCTCGATGCGACGGCGTTCTTCGATATCTTCTTCCAGCGATCTCTGGACGCCCCGAAGTTCGTACTCAAGTCGCTGACTGTTCAGGTTGATCAGCGAAAGCGTGATGATCAGCACGGAGATGATCTGGAATGCGACGTAGACGCTTTGGAAATTTCCTCCGCCCAGGGCGTCATTGATCGGATCCAGGAACACGACGGCATAGACCGCGCGCGACCACGTAAACACGGTAATGATCCCCAGCCAGAACGCGAGGACGTAATCGCTGGAGCCAAAATAGGGTGGACGATCGGTGATGACGAGTCGCAAACTCGCAAGCGTCACGCTGCCGATGCACAAGGAATAGATCGCGATACGCATGTTGATGTTCGGGCTGACAAAGCCCCAGAACATAAAACCTGCAAAGAACACCAGGGTAAGCAGGACTTCGAGCGCATAGCTCGCAGAGTGGCCGCGAAACACCAGCAAGCCGCGATAGAGGAAGACGAACCCGGCGACCAGCAGAAAGCTCCCGATGAAAATGCCAATCCACGGTTCAATCATTCGACTGATCAGATAGACGAGCGTGCCGCTCAGCACGAGCAGCATCCCCACCGTCCAAAGCCCGAATCCCGGATAGGTCTTGCGAGTACGCAGCACGACCGACAGGATGGCCGCTGAGGCAAACGTCAGCAGGACTGCAACGAGGACCAGGGTGGAAAGATCCATGGCGTTGTTGCAGTCAGCCGATCGCGTTACCGGGAGGTTTCAGGCGGGTGCGCACGCCGGTGGTTGGCATGATCATTGCAGCGAACCGCTGATGCGATCGCTGGACGCGGAAGCCTGCAACACGCGCTCCGGGATTTCCCAGATGATGAGCTTGGGAGGCGTTTCTTTGAACGTCGGGCTCTTGAGAAAACTCAGCAAGCTGGTCGAAAACCCACCGCCATCGCGCGCGAAACTCGCCACGCGCGTGCGCAAAGCGTAGTCCAGGAAGGGCACGAAGCCGGATGTGCGCGAAAACGACGTGCCGACCAGCGCGATATTCGGCAAATCGGCATCGCCAAACAAGTCGCTGTCGTCGCTTTTGGCTGCGTGATTCCGCTCGGGTGCGGGTGCAGATGCTGACCCGGATGCGGGTGCCGTCGCGACAGC
>CAITPF010000245.1 GCA_903894155.1 uncultured beta proteobacterium
CCCGCCCGCTGCGCATCCGCCCCGCGAAGGGGCGCCGCCGGGCTTTAGTCGGAGGCGACTGATCGCACGAACGCCAACGCTTCATTTTCCACCGCACGCGGCGCATCGGCGTGCGACGCCCGCGGTTCCAGGTATACGCTTTTCGGGTCGGGCGGGAGTTTCGAAAAAATATACTCCCGCCCCAATCGCCACTCCGCCTGAGACATCACGCACAACACCGGGATGGGCTTCCTGAGCCTTGTCGCGTTCAGCGGCATGTTTCCAAGCCCTTCCGGATCGAAGTACGAGAGGTAGTTTGACGCAGTGGTGGACCTGCCTTCTGTTTTTCCCTGGTTTGGATCCATAAAGTTGATCCGCGATTCGCCCTTGCCCTCGGCAACGAGCTCGCGTGCGGCTGCAACGGATTGCCGACTTCCCCCGCTCTGGTAAAACCTTTCAGGCATGTGTCCGGGCGAAAACAGCATGATCCCATCCGCATCGTCATACTGTGTCGCGTATGCCAGCGCAGCATTTGCGCCAAAGCTAAGCCCGCCCACGATCACGCGCTTGATTCCCGAGCTGCGCATTTTCTGGACGATGTCATGGACTTCCGCGAGCGCCTGATCGTAGGGCTTGGCGTAGTAACCGGATTTGCTCCAGGGCATCCATGGGCTTTCGACCTCGAAGCCATTGCTGGAAAACAGCTGAGCGTCGGGCCCGGGGGGCGAGCCCCACTTGCCATGGATCAGCACCAGCCCGACCTGCGCGTTGGGGATTGCCTCTGCGCAGGCTCCGGCGGCGAACAGTATTAGAACGAGGGTCAGCCAACGGATCAGGCGCATCGCAAGGCTCCTGCTGAAGTTAATAATTTCCGGCGACGTGGCGCGCGGTGCATGATTTCATTTATAAACTAGAATTGCCCGACTGAGCGCCAGGAGCACGCACGCATGATCACGCTGTTCTACTTTCCTTCGCCCAACCCTCTCAAGGTTGCCCTTTTCCTTGAAGAGGCCGAGGTGCCGTACGAACTTGTCGTCGTCGACACCCGCAAGGGCGATCAGCACAAGCCCGATTTCCTGCGCGTCAACCCCAACGCCAAGACCCCGGCCATCATGGACGGCGACGTACGGGTCTTCGACAGCAACGCCATCCTGCTCTATCTCGCCGAAAAATACGACCAGTTCCTGCCGCCCGCCGGCAAGGCAAACCGGGCCGAGTTGCTGTCATGGCTGATGTTCGTCGCGACCGGCATTGGCCCCTATTGCGGGCAGGCCGTGCACTTCAAGCACCATGCGCCAAAGCCTGATGCCTACGCCGTCAATCGCTATGATTTCGAGGCCTGGCGCCACTGGAACATCATCGAAGAGCACCTCGCCACCCGTCGCTACATGGTTGCCGATACCTACACGATCGTCGACATGTCCGTGTGGGGCTGGGCACGCGTGATTCCTTACGTGCTTGGCAAAGAGGCCTTCGCGCGCCTGCCCCACGTCAAGCGCCTGCTTGACGAGATCAGCGCCCGGCCGGCGGCGCAGCGGGCTGAGGACATCAAGACGCAACACGCGTTCAAGGTCGAGATCGATGAAGAGGCGCGAAAGAGTCTTTTCCCTCAGAACGCGCGGCTCAGCTAGTCGTAGCGCGCTGCGCGATTGCGATTCCGCCATCGCGCAGCGTCTCGAACGCCGAATCGGCGACGCGTCACATCAACCAATTGCAGGCCGGCCATCGTCTTTGGGTCTTCAGTGCCGCACCGGAACAAGCGCCTCGAGTGACTTTTCCTTGGTCTCGATGCCGAAGAATCCCACCATAAACGCTTGCAGCAGCAGTAGGGCTGACACCATCGCGACAACCCCCATCACCCCGTAGCCTGCGAAGAGCGGCACGATGAGCTGCGGGGTGAGAATCGTCATCAGGCGCCCGATCGTGTTGCAAAAGCCTGCGCCACGCATGCGGATGCTGGTGGGAAAGAGCTCCGGAAGATAAAGCGCCCAGATTACGGCGACCAGCACGTAGAGGCAGGTCACCAGCAGGAATCCGAACAGGGTGACGATCGAGGGATCCTTCGACAGCGGGTACATGAGACCAAAGACAACCGCCAGCAGCGAGAAGATCACGATGCACTTCTTGCGCCCCATGAAGTCGCTGAGCCAAAGGCCAATGAGCGCGCCAACGGGAGCGCCGGCTGTCATCAGCGTTGCATAGTTCAGGGATGACACCACGCTGATCCCCTGTTTGACCATGAACGTGGGAAGGAATCCGATCAGGCCGTAGAGCGCCGTATTCATGCCAATGAGCAGCACGCAACCGATGATGGTGCGCATCAGCATCTCGCCCTGGAACAGCGTCTTCAGGCTCGACGCGACATGAGGGGTCTCCACTTCCACTGGCGGGGGCAGCGTCTTGCCGCTCGCTGTCACTTCACGTTCGATTTCCGCCATGACTGCCTCGGCGCGCTCCAGGTGGCCTTTGGATTCGAGCCAGCGGGGCGATTCCGGCATTCTCCGGCGCAGGAACCACACGATGAGCGCGCCGATTCCGACGATGACAAACATCCATCGCCAACCGTAGTTCGGGATGATCACGCGCCCGGCCAGCGTGGACACGAACAGCGCCGAGCAGGTGATCAGCGCGAGCGCCGAGCCCCACCGGCCACGGCTTTTGGGCGGGACGAACTCGCTGATTGTCACGTAGCCGACGACGATCTCCGCGCCCAGGCCCACGCCCATGACGAAGCGAATGGCAATCAACCAGTCCATGGATGGTGCGGCTGCCCCGGCGAGCGCCGCGAGCCCGAAGACGAGCAGGTTGAACTGATAGGCGAAGCGTCGGCCGTGGCGGTCGCCCGCCACCCCGGCGAGCCAGGATCCCACCAGCATGCCCGCGAACGTGGAGGAAATGAAGTTTGCGTTGAGCGCGGGTGTTGACCAACCGGCGCCGACCAGCGCCGCGAGCACGCCGCCCTGCAGATACACCTCGAATCCGTCCAGAAACATGCCTGCCCCGATGAGCCAGAGCAGTCGGTAGTGAAAGGGTGAAACCGGCAGCCTGTCGAGCCGCGCGCCTGTGTGGACCGTCGTCATCTTTTGTCTCCTCGGGTGCCGTTGCCTGAAGGGCGGCATTCTGGTTGTCCTGCGTCTCTGGTCAATCCTTGAGTTCGATGCCAAACCTTTCGCGGAAGATGTCGATCAGCCTGTCGCAGCAAACCCCGCGTCGCACCAGATGGAAATCCCTGAAGTCGATGATGGTGCTGGATTTCCCTTCAGGGTTTGCGTACTTGCACAGGCCGCCGTCGATTTCGATTGCGGCTGCATCGCGGACTTCATGTTCGATATCCTCAAGGCGATACTTGCTGCCAGTCAGCGATCGGTTGGCCGATGAGCCGAAGACGGCCAGCCCCCGCGCCGTGGCCTCCTCGGCGACGGCGTTGTGCCATGGCCCTGCGTTGATCAGCATATCGAGCGTGCCGGCCTTGGTCGACGTTTGCAGCACGAAGGGCTCGACATTACGCAGCGCCGGGCTGTCTGCACGAAAGGGTGCGACGATCGAGAACGGAAGTCCGTATTCCTCGACGATGATCTTGCCGATCTTGTGCTTTTCCTCCGGCAGCACGTGCAGCTCACGTGACATTTGCCACGTGGCGAACATGCCGGAGGGCTTCTCGTAGCTGCGCACCTTGACCGAAAAAATCGTCTTGATCGCATCAGTGCGCGTACCGAGTACGGCATAAGCGACGTCGAGTGGCAGGATCGCCATGCCGCCAGCCTCCATCGCTTCGATCACCCTGATTGCATCGGCGCGAACCGACGCGCCGTCAGGCCCCGCACTCTCCTGATGACTTGACATGGTCTTCCCCCGTTGTTTTGGCGAGTCTCTCTAAAACGACGCAGGGAGAATCTTGTTGGGAAGGAGAATGACACGCGCGCGCGGCGCCCCGCATGGGGGAATACCCTAGTCCGACGCCCTGTGGCGCGTAAAAATTGGCCGACGCCCTCAGACGATGCCGTCGCGGGCAGTTTGCGCCAGGCCGGCCAGTGGCGTGATTGCAATGATCGCGCAGAGAACGATTCGTTTCATCGTGAACTCCTAGGTGGCGAGGTATCGTGGGGGGTGGGTGCGCCGAGGATCGACTCGACGATCGCTTCAATTCTACCCGCCAAGCCGACTCTGAGCGTCAAGTCGAGTTCCTTCCCGTCAAGAGGCTCGTGCCGCACAAGTGCACGCTCAAGCACCGCCCGGCCAGCTTCGGAATATTCGCCTGAGAGACCTTCCCGTCGCGCGACGCGCGCGCGCAGCGCGTCGGGGGGGATATCCATCGAAATGATGCGCGCTTGTGCGCCGCATTGTTTGGCCAGTTCAACGAATTCCAGACGCCGGCTTCGATCCGAAAAGGCGGCATCGACGATCACTGACTGGCCTGCGCGTAGCAGGGCTTTTGTCAATTCAAGCAACCGGCCATAAGTCGCCTGGCTTACGGACGCGGTATAGATGCCGCCGTCCAGCGGAGAAGCGCTGCGCTCGGTGGCACCAATCCCGGCCAGGCGTTTGCGCTCCACGTCCGAGTGCAGGCACACGGCGTCGAGCTCCGGGGCAATTTGGGCGGCGACCGTCGTCTTTCCCGATCCTGGCAGGCCGTGCATCAGAATCATCCGGGTCGGCTTGGCGCGCATATAGGATTCGGCAAGCTCGAGATAGCGATGTACCAGGCGGTGATCGATGGCGCGTTCCTCGATCGTCAATGCGGGTTGATGCAACCTGAGCGCCGTCACTGCAGCCCGCACCAGCGCCCGGTATTGCTTGAACAGGGGCAGCAACGCGGTGCCTTCATAGTCACCGGTTGCAACCAGATAGCGGTCGAGAAACCGGTTGGCCAGTGCGCGCTCGCCCCGGCCTTCGAGATCCATGAGCATGAAGGCGATGTCGTTGAGCGTGTCGATCCACCGCAGGCCTTCGTTGAACTCGATGCAGTCGAACAGCAGCGCGTCGTCGTTGAACCAGACCATGTTCGCGAGGTGAAGATCTCCGTGGCATTCGCGCACGGCGCCGGCTTGTCGTCGTGCGTCGATCAAAGGCGCGAGTCGGGCGCACGCGTTGTCGCTCCAGTGCTCCAGCGCGTCGATTCGCCCTGCCTGCGATGGCCCGGTCGCCTCGCGCAGCGTGCGAAAGTTCACGTCCAGAGTTTCACGGAGCACCTGAACGGACCCGAATGGCGAGTTTTGATCGGCGCGCGCGGCGTGCTGGTGGAATTGGGCGATCCGGGATGCAAATGCGTCGATCTCGCGCGGCCCGAGCAACCCTGCCGATTGCAAATGATCGAGGCGTCCGGATTCGGGGAACCGCCGCATGCGCACGGCAGTTTCGATCGGCGGGGATCCGCCCCAGACGGGCTCTTGCGGCGAAGGCCCGAACCCGACCAGGTCGAGGTAGATTTGCGCGGCATACCGCTGGTTCAGCCGAAGTTCCTGCGCGCAAAAGTGTCGCCGCAACTCAGGCGTGGAGAAGTCAAGGAAGCCGAACTTCACCGGCTTCTTGAGCTTGTAAGCGTATTCGCCCGCCAGAAAGATCCACGAAATATGGGTCTCGATGACTTCGACGCGATCTGCCGGGTGCGGATAGAACGTCGGATCGCGCAACGCCCGAAGCAGCGCCGGGCTTACCTCGACGATCGCATCAATGTTCGTTTGGCCCATGTTGGCTGACCTTCTCAGGCAACCTGCGTTCGCTTGCGTTGACATCGACCCCGCCCTGAAGGGCAAGGCTTGTGGCGCCCTTGTC
>CAITPF010000246.1 GCA_903894155.1 uncultured beta proteobacterium
CAGCAAAGCGCAGGCGCTCCAGGTCGACCCCAGCACGTAATCGGGGACCTCGGCTGCGGGGACCTGCCTGATACCGAACAAGGCGACAGCCCAAACCCCGATGACCGGCGCGGCGAGCAGGAAGGGAAGCGTCTTGATGCCCAGCCCTGGCGTCGACACGCGGCGAACCGCCACAAACCCGGCTGCGGCCAGCGTCAGGGTGAACCCCATCTTGACCCAGACCATCGGCATGCCAATGGCCTGCGCCCAGTCGGGCCGCAGACGCAGGGTCATCAACAACAGCGCAAACGCCAGTGCACCTCCCGCCAGCATGGCAACGGTCAGGCTGCGCCAGACGGACAACCTCCAGCCATGATTGCCGTCCTGCACCAGCCGTTCGATCATATCGTCGGTATTCATGACCTCCCCTTGAGGATACTGGCGAGTTTCTTCATGCCGCGATGCACGCTCACCTTAATGGACGATTCACTCATGCCATGCAACCGGGCGGCCTCCTCGACAGACAACCCATCGATCTTGGTGGACTGTATAGCGGCACGGTGGGCCGCCGGCAGATCCGACAGCAGCCGATCCAGATCCCGGGCAGCATCCTGCGCCTGCTCCTGATCGGGGGCAAACAGTTCTCCAGCGTCGTCAATCGAGTCGTGCCGGTACGCATGGCGGTTCTTTCGTAAATAATCGATGTACTTGTACTTTGCAATGGCAAACACCCAGGCGGTGACCGGCTGCGCACGTTCGTAGGTATGCCGCTTCTGGTGAACCGCCAGCAAGACCTCCTGGACAAGATCCTCGACCTCGTCCAGGTTGCCTTGCAGTCTCTTGCGGAAAAAACCGCGCAAGACGTCGCTCAGTTCCTTCAGGAAACGCTGGTACGCCCGGGAATCTCCTTCCAGGGCAACCAGGAAGACCTCGCGCAACCCGGCTTCCCTGGCTGCGTAGTCCCCGCGTGCTAGTGCGTCAGCACTCATCAACCACGGCACTCCTGTCCATTAGTTCGTAAGGAACCGCTTGCGGGTTACACCTGTACCCGAACCAAAAAAAATATTTTTTGCTGTAACCGCCAGACCAGAACCGCCGAATTAACAACAAAGCCCACCCGCTTTGCAAATTTTACGGATCTGGAATGCTAACAGCGCAAATCGCCTCCAACGCCACCATCCCGCCCTGGGTGCGCGTGTTTCACTGGCTCAACGTCGTGGCGGTCGCCCTCATGCTGATGAGCGGCCTGCGTATCTATAACGCCTCGCCCCTGTTCGATTTTCTGTTCCCGCGCTGGATCACGCTGGGCGGCTGGCTTGGCGGCGCCCTGCTCTGGCACTTCGCGGCGATGTGGCTGCTGGCGGTCAACCTGCTTGCCTATCTGGCCATGAACCTGGCGTCACGACGCTTTTTCAGGCGTTTTCTTCCGCTCACCCCGGCATCGGTCCTGCGCGATGCCCTGAGTTTCGTTCGCGGAAAGCTTTCCCACGACAACCTTGCCGAATACAACGCGCTGCAAAAGCTGGCGTACCTGACCGCGATCGCCTGCCTTTGCCTGCTGGTGCTGTCGGGGCTGGCGATCTGGAAACCCGTGCAACTGCCGCTGTTGCGCGACGCCTTTGGCGGCTTCGATCAGGCGCGCGTCGTGCACTTCGTTGTCATGGCCATCCTGGCGGGCTTCATCGTCGTACACGTCGCCATGGTCGCGCTCGTACCCAAAACCCTCATGCGCATGATCAAAGGACGATGATCTTGAAACCGACACGCAACACACCCGCACGTTTCAACACCCAGGAGCGGGAAATCCTTCAGGACGCGCACAAAGCGCTCGCTGTACCTGCACGGCGGATGTTCATGAAGCGCTCGCTCAGCCTGGGCGCCCTCACGATGCTGACCGGCTGCAGCCTGCAAGACGACGAGTCGGTGGAAAAGGCGCTGCAAATCGTATCCGGTTGGAACGACAAGGCGCAGGCCTTGCTTTTCGATCCGCAGAAGATGGCGCCCACTTACGACAAGTCGCAAATCACGCGGCCATTTCCGTTCAATGCCTACTACGGCGAAGACGAAATTCGCCCCAGCCCGTCGGACTTCCGCTTGAAGGTCTCCGGGCTTGTCGCCGACCAGCGCGCCTGGACACTAGACGAATTGCTCGCCTTCCCGCAAACGGA
>CAITPF010000247.1 GCA_903894155.1 uncultured beta proteobacterium
AATTTGAGCGGCATGCCCGTGAGTTGCGGGCGCCGTTGTGGAAGGATTTGCGCGTAGCAGCCACTGATCCTAAGTAACACTTTCACTTTGGGTCGCGCTGGTGGTTTGGTGCGCATCAGCGTGCGCGCACACGATATGGTCGAGGTGACTGTAGGCGAGCTCGTTCCACGGCGCTGGCCGGTGACGGTGGTCAGAACATCGCTGCGATCAAACGGCGGCTGGCGCTGGTGGGGGGAATGTCCAGGCTGTCAACGCCGCTGCGCAATCGTTTACTTCCGGCAGGACACCGCGCCAGCCTGTCGGCTCTGCTTGGGCGCGGTGTACGGCAGTCAATCGAAGGCCCCGCTCGCGATTGATCGAACACAAGGTCTATCGTCGGCTCGGCTGGCATCCTCGTCGGCCGGAAACGTGGACGCGACCGCGAGGGATTTGGACGCGGACGTTCTTGAGGCTGACCGACCGAATTTCCGCCGGCTGGCGTCAAGCGCGCGAGGAACTGGACAGGTGTCGATGGGCTACAGAAGGAAAACATGGGCAAAGCTAACCGACCACGCCCATCACTAGGGTCTTCCCGCAAGCTGTCAACTGTAGACGAGCATTCAGTCGCAGAGTCGTAGGGATTGTCGGCTATGCCGCTTCGGTTCCGCCTGCCAACGCTGGCGGCGCCGAGGTGTCGCCTTGCTTAGTGCGAGCGATGTGAGCGGTCAGAGCTACGTACCTCAGCAATAGCCACCAGGCGTAGACGTACTTGGTGCTGAAGAAGCCGTCGTCTGTCTCAAGACCGTGGGCAACTTCATTGCGCAAGTTGCTTCCAAGTGGGTCCGTCAGCAGGTCCTGCAACTCGAACACACCATCCTTCCCGAACGCCTGCTCGGCCTGTGGCGAGTCCAACAACGCGGACAGGGTGCGCTCTTCCTGAGTGCCGTCTGGCTTCAGCATCGGCTCAGGCGCGCCATAGGTCTCCACCACCTGCCGGATGACGGCCTCGAATTGAATTGGTACGAGATGGCCCACCAGCAACATGTCTCCTTGGAAGCCCGCCAAAATTGCTCTGACAATGCTTTCGTGATGGCCCTCCGGAATCCAAGGGCTGTAGCGGATGAGCTCCAGAACGTCGGTCCGGTCTGGAGCGTGCTCGTGCAGGATGACCTGGCGAGCTGGTTCAATGGTCGCTTGAGCGATCAAATTGCGGCTCATGCCGGCGCAGCGGAACATCCGCCACCGAAGGCCAGGATGTGTTGGGTCGGTGACGCCATACTCAAGACCCGGCACCTTCGCGACCACACGCCCCCGGAAGTTGACCACCTCCGCTGGCATGAGGCTTCCTAGCACCGTCACCTGGGCTTGCTCGTCTACCTGGCGCCTCAGTGCATCCAGGCTCGGCGTCTCGCCTAGTTGGCAGAACGCAAGCAAAGCATCCGAGAAGGATTTGCCGCGGACGCGCCGGATCGCTGCTTCCACCAGCTTTGTGGCATCCACACTGGTAGAGACGCTCTTGAGTTCGGTCAGTGCTCGCTCCTGCAGGGCAACAAGCTGTCGCCCTAGCTCCTCTGCCCGCGCCCTTCCTCCTGGAGCTTGCCGCATGGCCTGCACGGCGCTGGAAAAGATCGTCGCCGAAGCCATCGCCCCCCGTCCGGGCTGATCTAGTGCCGATTCCGCTTCCTTGACGAGCGACTCCGCTGCCGCCCGCCGGTGCGCAGCTTCCGCGTCGGCCAGCTTCGCTGCCCGACAGCAGTCTGCCGCGAGGTTGAAGTAGTCCTTCGCTCGCCAGAATTCCCCGTTGCCCTCAGCCAACTGCGCGGCCGTGACGGCGTACTTTGCGAGTTCTTCCGACTCGCCTCGGCGGAACTCGAGCAGCAGTTGGGTCAAGCGCAGCGTAAGGTAGAGCGGGTCCGTGCCGGCGTACCTGCGGATCACGTCATGCGCGTCGGCCAGCGCTGACTCCAATAACTCGGTACCCGCCTTGCCCAGTGAGGCGGCCAGCCTGACTGCGCGCTCAAGACGTTCGGCGAAGTCCGTCCAGTGCTGCGGGTCCAGCAGATGCTGCGCACTGGTCACGTAGGCAGCCACAGCCTCCTTGGCTGCCTGGAAATGCTTCCCCTGAACCCAAACCGTGTCCAGAAAGCGGGCCCGAAGCTCCGCATCCCGGAGCGCTGAAGCCCACGGGTAGACGGACAGCAGAATCTCCTTCGGGAAGTCAGCAGGAATCGCGCTTCGCCTATCTCCCATCTGGAACATCGGACCGAACGGCTCCGAGGGTTGGCCAGAGCGCAACACCATCCCGGTTACCTGCACAGCGAAATCCAGGCACGCGGCCTGTGCGGGCGACCACTGATCTGGCCTATTCCTCAGATTGGCCAGTTCCTCGCTGTAGTTGAAGGACTGTCGAGGTTCGACGTGTTGGAGCAGCTTCTCCAACTCCAGCGCATGGAGGGTTTCGGGGGTGACGAGGGTCCAATCCAGTGGCATCGCTTGCTCTCAAGTGGACTTCAATGCAGCCGATCCGGACCAGTCGCCGGATCGGCATTTATGGTTCACGATTTTTTCGATTGCGCGACTTGATCCATCGGATCGTGCCAGATCTTGGGAAACTAGGAAGCCCGATGCAGAAAGATGGCACCGTCGCGCCTTTTTAAGTAGGTATCGGGACTCTTCTCATCTACCTGAAAGTTCCAGAAAATTGAAGCGTAATAGGGCGCGACTTTTTCGAGATCCTGCCAAAGATCGTTAAGCTCCCGGGTGATATGCGCTTCGATGATGTCACCAGGCCATCCATCATTGCGATGAAGTCCGGTTTCTGGATCCACACGCCAAAAAGCCTCGACGTCCTCCAAGGATGTCCACCAGGCCTCAAGCTCAGCGCCGGTCATGGCTGGAAACCAGAGAAATAGTTTGTAGCCCATCTCTTGATCGATAACGACGACCAGTTCAGATTCAGCACGTCGCTTGATTTCATTACCAGTCATTGCAAGCCCATCATTATCCCGCGCAATCGCGTATGGAATATTTTCTGTCCGGAGAGTGGCCAGAGCAATGCTCTCCGGGAAATTCCCCTCCGAATTCTCTGGAATAATTCGTCCGCGTCTATAGACTAAGAACCCATGCAATTGACAGATTAATACGGGCATGGCTCACCAGGTGAGACACCTTGCCGTCGCTGTGAATTAAAGCTGGGGGTAACCATCGCACCTGCGTCAGGCGCAGGGTCGGGAGCGGCGGCTGGCGGGACCCATCCCCCACCTATTTCTTTGGTCTGGAGGTCGCGCCGACGCAATCTTGCAAAGGCAAATCTTCATGCTGGCTGTTTATGGGCCGATGCCTTCCATCGTTTCGAACGTTGAGATCAAGGGCAGTAGATTTTTCTGCTGAGCATTGATCGTGGTTGGATAGGCCCACCATTTTGAACCGCGAGCGAAGATGCGCGGCACGATATGGGCGATTCCCCGGAAGTGTTTCGGACGTAGGACGAAGGGGGTGCGTGGTTGGTTGAGCCGTCTCAAGGGAGGGAACCTCCAGTTCCTGAACGGGGGTCGGCAATGTTCCCAGCGCGCCAGCATGAGTCGTCCGGGGATAGCCCACCCCAATTATTAGCGCCACATGAAAGTTCGAACTGACTGGTTTCCAGTATCTAGGATTGTCTCAGGCGGTCAAACCGGCGCCGATCGTGCGGCGCTTGACTGGGCGATTAATCACGGCATCGAGCATGGTGGCTGGTGCCCAGAAGGTCGGCTCGCAGAAGACGGCGCAATTCCCGCGCGCTACAACCTGACTGAGTTGAGTGGGGCTGGATACCGGGCACGAACCAAGGCAAATGTCCGCGACAGTGACGCAACTCTAATCGTGAGCATGGATTGGACCCTGACGGGCGGAAGCAGGCAGACGATGGCGTTCGCAAAATCCCTGGGCAAACCCTGGATCCATGTACATCCGCAGGTGGAGTGGGGGTCTGCATTGCGTCAATGGTCAGCTGGCCACCCCATCGCGATACTCAACGTTGCAGGCCCAAGGGCGAGCACGACACCAGAAATTGCGGATTTCACGGCGGAAGTGCTCGATAGCTTAATGCTGACCACGGTGTAGTCAGCGGTGCGCGGTGGCCCACCAAGGGTGTACATAGTATGGA
>CAITPF010000248.1 GCA_903894155.1 uncultured beta proteobacterium
AAAGCACCTCGGGCGCAACCGCGGAAGCATGCTCATCTGCGCTCTTGACTCGATTTGAAAGACGCCGACCGTATCTGCCTTGCAAATCATCTCGTAAGTGTCCGGGTCCTCAGGTGGGATGTCCTGCATTTGAAAATGGAAACCTCGACGCATGCTCACGAATTCAAGCGACTTGCGAATCGCCGTAAGCATGCCCAAGGCGAGTACATCGACTTTCAGCAGCCCCATCGCGTCCAGGTCATCCTTGTCCCACTCGATGACCGTCCTGTCCTCCATTGACGCTGCCTCAATCGGAACCATGCGCGACAACGGCCCGCGGGTGAGGACAAAGCCGCCCGGGTGTTGAGAGAGATGGCGCGGAAATGTCATCAACTGCCGGGTCAGCGACATCAATTGCTGAACACCTAGGTCGTCCAAAGACAGCCCAAGTTCCGTCAGCCGGTCAGCATGAATATCCCGGCCATCCCAGTGCCGATGCGATTTGGCGAGTTTTTCCAGCAGTTCCAGTTCGAATCCCAGGGCCTTGCCGACATCACGGATAGCGGACTTCGGGTGGTATGACACCACAACGCCGGTCAGCGCAGCCCGGTCCCGACCGTACTTGTTGTAGAGGTACTGAATGACCTCCTCACGGCGCTCATGCTCGAAGTCGATGTCAATATCGGGTGGCTCATTGCGCTCTTTGCTGATGAACCTCTCGAAGAGAACTGACATCCGGGCGGGGTCCACCTCTGTCACTCCAAGGCAGTAGCAAACAGCGGAGTTGGCAGCCGAGCCGCGCCCCTGGCAGAGGATGTGCTGCGAGCGTGCGAACGCGACGATGTCGTACACAGTCAGGAAGTACTGCTCGTAGTGCAGCTCAAAAATGAGCGACAGCTCGTGCTCTATCTGATGTTGCACTTTCGCAGTCATGCCGCCAGGCCAACGCCTGCCGGCACCCTCATAGGTGACCCGGCGCAAGTACGACTCAGGAGTCTCCCCGGGCGGTACCACTTCCTGCGGGTACTGGTACATCAGCTCGTCCAGCGAGAAGTCGCACCTGTCGGCCACCTTGAGCGTCTCAGCCATCAGGTCTTCAGGAAACGCCTGTGCCAGTCGCAGTCGAGTTCGCAGGTGTCGTTCGGCGTTTTGCTGAAGGTCCAGACCGCATTCGGTCAGTGGCTTGCAAAGCCGAATGGCCGTCATGACGTCCTGCAGGGGTTTTCGAGAGCGAACGTGCATGTGCACGTCACCAACGGCAACCAAGCCGATGGCAGTGGCCTCGCTTGCGCTTCTGAGATTGTGCAGCCAGATTTCGTCGTCCAGGGTGCGCAACTGCTCGACGCCCAGCCAGCAACGGCCAATGAAGTGCTGCAGCGCCCATTGACCGATGGTCAAGAGCTGTTCGGGCGTGTTGCCACGCTCGGGTGATACGACTACCAGGCAATCGGCCAACTCGGCGCCACGCATGTGCTCAAGCAGCAGGCGGTAAGTCCCTTTCGTTTTGGTTGCCCGCCTCAGGCGTGTAATGAACTCGCACAGGCTGCCGTAACCGTTGAGGTTGCAGGCCAGGACGACCAGATTGAAAGGCTCGTTGCACTCAACATGGAACTGAGAACCTACCAGCAGCTTGAGGCCACATTCCTTCGCTTGCACATGCGCCCGCACGATTCCCGCCATGGTGCATTCATCGGTCATCGCTAGGGCAGAGTACCCGAGCTCTTTGGCTCGCTTCACAAGCTCTTCAGGCTTACTGGCCCCCTTCAGGAATGAAAAGTTGGAGAGGCACCGAAGCTCGGCGTAATGGGGCAGGGCGGACATGGTGCCGATTCACGCGAAGAGCCCGTGCAGATACCAGGACGCAGTGGTGTCCTTGGGCAGCCTCTGCTGAAATATCCAGAGCGCACCGGCATGCTGACTGAGCGCGACCCAGTAGTCGCGGGCGACATTCAGACTGCGCTGGGCCCCCTCGGCATCCTTGATGCGATGCCACCATCCGCCCTCAACACGCTCAGGGCCCAGCAGCAATTGCAAAGGCCCCTGGTACAGCGGGCGTTCATCCCTGACATCGAGCTTCAGAGGAGTCTTCAGAATCCATGTGGGTTGCGGGCCGGGCACCTGCCTTACCTTTGTTGCAGGCCGTTTGGCATTCATTGGCTGCCACCGGTTCATCCACTCCACGCGCATGTCTTCTGTCAGCACCGGCCGCAGAACACGCTTCTTTCCAAGCCGCGCCTCGATGCGTTCCAGTACCAGGTCGATGGCCTCACCGGTCGCTCGCGCATCGGGGATGAGGGAGCGGCTTTCTTCCAAGAATGGCGTGACCTCGGTGGCGCTCAGCAGCAGGTCGCCTGCCGGAGCCCGTAGAGTGACTTTCGCCAGGTTCTCACCGAGCAGTCGTGACAGGTGGTCCACATTCTGAGTTGGTTGAGCTGTGCGAACCGTGAGTTCGCCGCCGTCGCCTGCGTCCCTCGCGCGCATGATGTCGTGGCACCAGTGCAGTGTGAATGCAGTCACTCCGCAATGACGGGCAGCGAGCCATCCGCCCATCTGCAGAAGCAGGCGGCGTGCACCAAACATCATGGCAGGAGCAGTGTCCACCCGACCAGGCAGCTCAAGCCGCGCAGAAAACGTTTCCGGCAGCGTCACCCACGCATAGCCCTCGGGGCGCAGGCCGTAGGCCTGGTCCAAGGCCAACAGCAATTGGCTGTCGAAACGCCGGCTGATGCCGCCGCGCGGCAATTTGCGAACATCTGCAAGCGTCCTGCATCCCAATCGGACCAGCGTGGAACCATGAGCATTGACCGCGTCGATGCAATCGAATGGAAGGACGTCCAACATCTTGGTCAGCGGACCGGCAAAGCCATCAC
>CAITPF010000249.1 GCA_903894155.1 uncultured beta proteobacterium
CGGGCGGCGACCTGTTCGGTCGCCTTGTTTCCCGGCGGTCCTGGCGCAATCCTCGGCGGCGCAATTCGCCCGGCAGGGGTATGCGGCACACGGCCCGCAAAGAGGGAGACTCGCCGCCCGACACAGGCGGCTTGCCCGGAAGGCTTCTGTACCGATGCTGATGACGTTTGCGTGAATACGTGACATGAATCGAGTGAGCGTCTACGATGACTTCACCGGTCGCCGACATTGTTCAGGTCGGTTGGCCGCGCGTCTCGGGATCATCAACGCTGATCTCTGGCGTAGATCAACGACAGGAGACCGAACACATGGGCACACGAACCGAACGAGACTTTCTCGGCGAGCGTCAAATACCTGAAGACGCCTATTACGGTGTCCAGACGCTGCGCGGCAAGGAAAATTTCAGCATTACCGGCGTACCGATGTCCAGGGAGCCGGATTTCGTGCGTGCGTTTGGCTATGTCAAGAAGGCGGCAGCGATGGCGAACCGCGATCTTGGCGTGCTTGAACCCCGGATCGCCGATGCGATCATCGCGGCGTGCGACCGCATCATCGCGGGCGAGTTCGCGGATCAGTTCGTCACCGACTTTATCCAGGGCGGTGCCGGCACCTCCACCAACATGAACGCCAACGAGGTCATCGCCAACCTCGCGCTCGAAACCCTCGGGCATCGCAAAGGTGAGTATCAATACTGCAGCCCCAACGATCATGTGAATTGCGGGCAGTCCACCAACGACATTTACCCCACGGCGTTCCGCCTCGCGCTGATCCTTCGGCTCAAGGCTTACGTCGAAAGCCTGCAAAAACTGCAGGCAGCGTTTTTTGCAAAGGCAGCAGAATTCAATCGCGTGCTCAAGATGGGCCGCACCCACCTTCAGGATGCAGTGCCGATGTCGCTCGGCCAGGAGTTTCACGGCTGGGGAACGACCATCGGCGAGGAGGTGCAGCGCATTGGCGAGGTGCGACAACTTCTGCACGAGATCAATCTCGGGGCGACCGCGATTGGAACGTCTGTCACGGCGGCACCCGGCTATCCCGAGCTTGCGACCCGCCATTTGTGCGACGTGACTGGACTCACGTTTATCCTCGCGGGCGATCTTGTTGAAGCAACGTCCGACACTGGCGCCTACGTCCAGTTATCCGGGGCGCTCAAGCGAACCTCGTCAAAACTGACCAAGATTTGCAACGATTTGCGGCTGCTCGCCTCCGGACCCCGCTGCGGCTTCGGCGAAATCAACCTGCCGCAGATGCAGCCTGGTTCGTCGATCATGCCGGGCAAAGTCAATCCGGTGATCCCGGAGGTCGTCAACCAGACCGGATTTCTCGTCATCGGCATGGATCTTACGGTGACGCTCGCCGCCTCGGCCGGACAGCTTCAACTCAACGTCATGGAGCCGGTGATTACCTTTGCCTTGTTTGTTTCGATCCGGACGATGCAAAATGCCATGGACAGCCTGAGAGAGAACTGTGTCGATGGAATCACGGCGAACTCTGACCGCACGCGCGACATGGTGTTGAACTCGCTGGGCATCGTGACGCTGCTCAAACATCACCTGGGCTACAAACTGTGCTCTGAGCTGGCGCGCGAAGGCTATGAAACGGGCAAATCGCTGCACGACATCGTCGTGACCGAACGCAATCTGCTCACCGAGGAAAAGTGGCAGGAGATCTTCTCCTTCGAAAACCTCATCAATCCGACATTCGAACCCTGAGCGATTCGACGGCATCCTCGAAACCCCACAACGAAAACCCCACAACGAACCCCCCCAACGAATACCCCCCAACGAATACCCCACAACGAAACCCCCCCAACGAATACCCCCCCAACGAATACCCCGATTCCCCTGAGAGCTTCCCGCTTTGCGGGTCGGGTGCGGCCTGCCCCTGCTGGGCGAATTGTGCCGCCGAGGATTGCGCCAGGACCGCCGGGAAACAAGGCGACCGAACAGGTCGCCGCCCGGCGGGACCAGCAACCGCAGGGCAGTCCGCGTAGCGGACCGGCGCAGCCTGA
>CAITPF010000250.1 GCA_903894155.1 uncultured beta proteobacterium
CGAGCGCCACGACGTCGCTCGGTGCGGATGAGGTATCGATTGCGCACGAGGCCGCACCGACGGTGACGGTGCAGGCGATCGCGCAAAGCGGGCTGGTCGAAGGCGGATTCTCGGCGGGCCAGGCGCTGTTCAACTACACGGTAAGTGCGGACACGGACGGCAGCATACAGACGCTATCGGTGTCGGACAACGTGGTGGGCACGCATTCTGCCTATTTCACGCTGGATCAGGGCCACGTGGTGTTGACCACAGCAGGCGCTGCGTACTTCAACAGTCACGAAGCTGCCGACCTGCGGTCGGTGCAGGTGACCGTGACGGCGACCGATGACGCAGGCGAAGGTAGCAACGAGAGTCAGGCAAGCGCCACGACGTCGCTGGCGGCGGGCGAGGTGGCGATTGCGCACGAAGCCGCACCGACGGTGACGGTGCTGCCGATTGTCCTGAGCGGGCTGGTGGAGGGTGGATTTACTGCGGGGCTGGCGCTCTTCACCTACTCGGTCAGCGCAGACACGGACGGCAGTTCCATCACCGTTGTCGTGAACGACGACATTGCAGGAACGCACGAGCCGCTCTACGCGCTTCAGGAAAATCAGGTGGTGTTGACCACTGCCGGGGCAGCGTACTTCAATAGCCACGAAGCCGCGGATCTGCAGTCGCTTCTGGTCAGCGTGTCCGCAGTGGATGACGTCAACGGAGGGCATGCCGAATCCTACACGACAACCACCGTGTCGCTCGCTGGCCTGACGATTGCAGCGGAAGCCGCCCCCGTCGCTGAGCTGCATGCGGTCGGGAACCTGCACCTGGTTGAGGGGGGATTCACCACCGGGCAGGCATTGTTCAACTACACGGTGAGCGCGGACACTGACGGCAGTACACAGACGCTCTCGGTGTCCGACGACGTTGCGGGCCAGCATTCCGCGTACTTCGGGATCCGCGGGAGCCAAATCGTTCTGACGGCAGCGGGCGCTTCGTACTTCAACAGCCACGAAGCCGCTGACCTGCAATCGATCACTGTGAGCCTGACGGCGACCGATGATGCCGGCGCGTCGCATGAGTCGCAGGGCAGCGCCAGCGCGTCGCTGCAGGGCGTCGCGATTGCGCACGAACCGGCGCCCGTGGTGACGGTCAGCGCGATCCAGCAATCGGGATTGGTCGAAGAGGGCTTCACTCTCAATCAGGCGTTATTCGACTATACCGTCAGCGGCGATCGTGATGGCAGTACCGTCTCGCTTGCTGTTGCAGATAACATCGCTGGCGAACACCCGGCTTACTTTGCGCTGCAGCAGGGGCAAGTGGTCCTGACGGAGGCGGGTGTCGCCTATTTCAATACGCTTGAAGCCGCGGCGATCCAGGCCGTGCAGGTCACCGTGACAGCGACCGATGACGCAACTCCGTCGGCGGAATCGACTGGGTCGGCGAGCGCCAGCCTTGCCGCGATCGCCGTAGCGCACGAGGCCGCCCCCAGCGTGACGATCGAGTCCGCCTCGCACGACGGATTTATGGCGGGATCGTTTGCCACGGGCCAGGCGATTCTGAACTATGCAGTCAGCGACGATGCCGACGGTAGCGTCGTTGTTGTGACCGTCACCGGACTGAATGCCGGTCTGTTTAGCGTCGACGCCCAGAATCATCAGATACTGCTTACCGCAGCCGGTGCCAACCGCTTCAATAGCAGCGGGACTTCGGCGATCGAGGCGCTTTCGTTCAGCATCACGGCGCGCGACGACGTGTCCGAGCCATCAGAAAGCTTCACCACGGTGACCAGGACGTTGGCGGCCGCGGGCGTAGTGATCAATATCGACACACCCCCGAGCCTGACGATGAGCGCGATCGCGCAGAGCGGGTTGAGCGAGGGACATTTCACGCCCGGGCAGGCGCTTTTCGCTTATGTGCTCGGGCACGATGCCGACAACAGTGTGATGACACTGTCTGTCGATGACAACATCGTGGCGCTGCATTCGCCGTATTTTGCGTTGCAGGGTACCGATGTTGTACTGACCGCCGCCGGCGCTGCCTATTTCAATACGCAAGAGGCGGCGGATCTGCAAGCGATCGAGGTCTCTGTCATCGCAACCGATGAGGCGGGGTCCCACCCGGAGAGCCAGACCAGCGCGACTGCCAACCTGAGTCTCATTGCAATCGCCGCCGAGCCGGCAGCCACCGTGAGCGTGACGCCTATCGCGCATCCCAGCTTTCAGGAGGGCGCTTTCACGACCGGGATGGCGTTGTTCGATTATTCGGTCAGTGCCGACGCAGATGGAAGTACGGTGGGTGTCGCCGTTTCCGACAACGTGGTGGGCACGCACCCGGCGTACTTCGCGTTGCAGTCCGGACAGGTTGTCCTTACTGAGGCGGGGGCGACTTATTTCAATAGCCACGAGGCCTCCGCGTTGCAGGCGATTCAGGTCACGGTGACCGCGACCGACGATGCCGGCGCGCCGAATGAAGCGCAGGGTAGTGCGCATTCGACGCTACACGGTGTGACCATCAGCCCTGAGGCGGCCCCGGCGGTGGCGCTCGCCGCGATTCCCTCTTCCACGCTCATCGAGGGTGATTTCACCGCTGGCCAGGCGCTGTACTCCTACACGGTGAGCGCTGACCATGATGGCAGCACGATCAGCCTGTCGGTGAGTGACAATGCGCCTGCCGGGGAAGCGGGCCCGCACGACGCTTATTTCACGCTGGACAGTGGCCAGGTGATTTTGACTTCGGCTGGCGCGGATTATTTCAACACGCATGACGGCACGATTCTTGAAGCGCTACGTGTCACGGTGAGCGCGACGGATGATGCAGGCCAACCCGATGAAAGCACTGGCAGTGCAACGACTTCGCTTGCGGCGGGCAGGGTGGGGATCGGTGCCGAAACGCCGGTGACCGTGACGCTTCAGTCAATTGATCAGCAAGGCTTGCAGGAAGGTGCTTTCAGCGCGGGACAAGCGCTGTTCAGCTATTCGGTAAGCGCGGATTCAGACGGAAGCGCTATATCACTTCGCGTGGCCGGCGATGATCAAAGCACGTACCACGTGGCGTCGCAGGAAGCCCCCATCACTGTGCATGACATGTTCAGTATCGATGCGCAGCACCAGGTGCTGACGCTGACCACCCTGGGCGCTGAATATTTCAACAGCGTGGAAGGCAGCACGATCCAGGCGCTCACCGTCGACCTGATCGCCACCGACGACGCGGGCAACCCCAACCCGTTCGAGTCGGAATCGGTCGGCAGGGCGGACTTGAGCCGTGTGTCGATTGCGTATGAGGATCCGCAACCCGTCAACTTGCAACCGATCGCCGCGAGTTTGTACGAAGGGAAATTCACGACTGGCGAGGCAATATTCTCGTTTCAAGCGGATTCGGACGCAAGTGGGCTTAGTTTTTCTGTCTCCGGAGTAGACGGTCAGAGCTTCTACTACTGGCAGACCGATAGCGATATCACCGCCACCGACATGTTTAACGTGGATGCTCTGCACAACACGCTGGTGTTGACCGATGTTGGCGCACAGTTCCTGAATTCGCAGGAAGCGAGCGTCATTCAGAGCCTGCAGGTCAGCCTGACTGTCACCGACTGGGAAACTGATTCCTACGCGATACAGAGCAGCGCAACGGCTTCGCTCGCCGATACGCCCGTATTCAACGATGGTGAGCAACTGCAACTCACCGCGCAAGCGTTTGACGGTAACGCGCTGATCCAGGGGGAATTCGTCGAGGGGCAGGCGCTATTTCACTATTCAGTTTCGGATCCGGACGGAAGCAATATTTCCGTTTCGACCACAGGCGATAGCGCAGCGTATTTCTCAGTAGACACTGAAAGCCAGAATGTGGTGTTGACAAAGGCGGGTGCAGATTATTTCAATACCCACGAAATTGCTGATATCCGATCGATGCAGTTCGGACTCATCGCGACTGATGACTTTAACGGAGATTCGAATTCGGCCGAGACCGGGACCGAAGCGCACTGGATGATTGGCGATGTCCTCGGCACGATTAGCGCCAACGAGAATGTCCGCATTGACCTGATCCATGTTGAGGGGGTGCTCAAGGAAGACGCCTTCACCGTAGACCAGGCCATCTTTGCCTATTCCCTCTCAGATGCGGATGGCAGCACCGATCTGGTTTTAGGCATCACCGGCCCGAATGCGGATTTATTCAGCGTGGATGAGAAGCACAATACGGTGGTCCTGACTGAGAAGGGGGCGTCCTATTTCAATAGCCACGAGGCTGCAGATATCTATGCACTGCAATTGGGGTTGACCACCACTGAAGACGATTCGAGTGGGCTCGGCTATATCACGCTGGCCAGCGCGATGGTAATTGCTCCGGAGGATCCCCCAACGGTCACGACACAATACGTCACCCCGACGCCTGGCCGGTATCTGGCGGGCCAGACGCTCTACACCTTCGATGTTGTGGAGACGGACCCTGACGGCGGTCGAATCGATGTGTCGGTCACGGACAACATCGCAGGTGGGCACGCCCCGTATTTCGTCGCCTCTGGCGGAAATATCGTGCTGACGGAGGCGGGCGCGGCGTACATGACCATTATGAGTCCCGCGCTTCTGTCGTACGTCAACGTCGGTCTGATCGTGAGCGACGATGGAGGCGAAGTGGCGACCAGGCTGAGTTTGCCAGCGCTCGGACCGGGTGGAGGCAACCAGGGCCCGGTAGCACTCGATCTGAACGGAGACGGCCTCCAGTATGTTGGCCTAAATGCGGGTGTCCATTATGACTACTCGGGAACCGGGGCCGTAGTCGACACTGCCTGGGTCGCACCCCAGGATGGCGTGCTGGGCTACAAGGTCGCGGGTGGCGCAACACAGGTTGTGTTTTCGACGACAGCCGGGCAGACCGATCTGCAAGGACTGGAGCAGGTCTACGATGCGAACCATGATGGCGTGCTCAACGCCAGCGACCCGACGTTTGCGAACTTCGGCGTTGTGCAGATTGCCGGCGCGGGCGCGACGCCAACTTTCACGACGCTCGCGTCGCTTGGCGTGACGAGCATCAGCCTGACCTCCAGCGGTCAGGCGGCCACCGCAGCGAACGGCGATGTCCTCGTCTACGGCCAGACCACTTACACGCTGGCCGACGGGACGAAGCTCGCCGCAGCCGACGTCTCCTTCGCGACGACCCCGATCGATTCCAGTTCGACGGCGACGGCACCCGCCATCCCAACTGCGACGGCAACGACCACGACCGTAAACCTGACTGCCGTGACGGTGACTTCGGTGGCGACTGCTCATCTGGCCGCCGTGACGGCGACCACCGAAGCAGTGACCGCGGCGATGGCTGTGCACGCGGCGACCCCGGGATCCGTCATTGACGCGCATGCTATCGCGGCTGCGATACCGTCCGATGCGCAGCCATCAACGGCAGACGGTCACGCGCAGGCCCCAGTCGATACCATCCCGATCGAATTCACGGGCCAGGCCTACCACGTAACCTTAAATCTGCCGTCCGCATCCGCCAGCGCAGCCCTCGACGCGATGCTGGTCGTTGCCGATTCAGGCAGCAGCTCGATCGCGATGTCCGGATCGAGTTGGGTCGATGTGCTGACCTCATCCGACGCGCAAGCGGCCAGTTTTCCCGGGATTCAGTCCGACCCACATGCCGCGACGACGGCCGCAGACGGCACGGCGCATCCGTCGGACTGGATTGCGGTCATCAATACGGCGACCGCAGATGGTCATGACGCTGCGCCCGCCACATCGACGAACGACACGAATCCGCTGGTCACGATGCCGCCAATCCCGCCGGCGGATCCCGCGCTGCATGACGCCACGACTGTGGCGCTCAATCCCTGGCACGCCTGAAATGTCGGCCCGTCGCCGGTCAGAACACCAGCGTGGTATCGCGGATGAGGTCGCGCGGAATGGCGCACTTGAGCAGGTTGCCCAGACGCTCGAGTTCACTGCGGATTTCGGCGTTGGTGCCGGGCTTCTGGTGCATGGTCCAGATCTCCACTTCCCGGTGCTCGAACTTGCTCAGCTCTGCCACCAGCGTGTCCGGGCACAGGTGCCCTGACAAATCGGCCAGCCTGCGGTCGGCGTTTTCGAACGAGGCTTCGATGATCAGATGATGCAATGGCCCCAGCGTGCGGATCGCCTTCCATAATTCATCGGAAGGGCCCATGTCGCCGGTGTAGACGAGTTTGCCCTCGCCTGAATCCAGTGCGTAGCCCACTGCCGGGACGCTGTGGGACACCGGTAGCGCGGTCACGGAGCGCGCGCCAATCCTGACGGGTTCACCGACGTGAATCGGGTGCAGCACGACGAACGGGTTTTCGCGGGTGGGTATCCGCGTGAAGTCCGGCCAGATGACGTTATTGAAAATGTGACGCTCGACTGCTTCCAGCGTTTCGGGCAGGCCATAAACGGTGATGGGCCGCCTTCGGCTGGCGCCCACCGCATCGGCGATGAAACCAACTGAACAGATGTGATCGAGGTGGCTGTGCGTCAGGAAGATGCGATCCACCTTGCGCAATTGATTTACGGTGAGATCGCCCACGCCGGTACCGGCGTCAATGAGCGTGTCGTCATCGAAGAGAAAGGACGTCGTGCGCAGCCCTTTGCCGATGCCGCCGCTACATCCGAGTATGCGCAATCGAGATGCCATGCACTATTTTGTCGTGAAGGTGAAAGACCCATCCCAATCGGGATCAGGTGGGTTTTCACGAAGATAATTGATTCTTGTTACGTAGAGTTTATAGAGAATTTCCCCGGTTTGGGAGAAATCTTCTATGAGGCGCTCAAGGATTGCTTGGGCTGCATCCCATCGCTGCTGGCGATACATCGCAAGAACGTGGGCAAACATATCCAGCGCCTCAAGGGTTTCTGGCTCCGCGTCGAAACCGAGGGGTTCATAAATCGTTACCGCCTCGTCCTTGCCCTTGACGCGCACCCGATCGAGTTCGCGCGCGAGCAGCCCGGGGACAGCGCGGTACGTTTGCTCGCCGATTACGATGGGCACGCCATATTCCTTGGTGATGCCCTCCAGACGCGACGCCAGGTTCACGGCATCCCCCATCGCCGTATAGGCCAGCCGGATTTCCGATCCCATGTTGCCGACGCTGACGCGCCCGGTATTCAGACCGATGCCGACACGAATGCGTGGCCAGCCGCGGGCTTCGAAATCCCTGTTGATCCTCTCGAGTGTGCGCAACATCTCGAGCGCGGCGGCGACACCATGACGGGCGTGGTCTGCATCGGCAACCGGGGCGCCCCAGAAGGCCATGATGCAATCCCCCATGTATTTGTCGATGGTGCCGGCGTGTTGGTAGATTATCTCAGTGAACGGCGTCAGAAAGGCGTTCATGAGTTCGGAGAGCTGGCGTGGTTCGAGCCCTTCTGAAATCGTCGTGAACCCGCGGACGTCGCTAAACAGGATCGTGAGCGTTTCGCTGCGGCCCTCCATACTGAACTGTCCGGGATCCTTGGACATTTCGGTCACCAGGTCCGGCGGTACGTACTGTCCAAAGAGCGCGGTGATGAGACGCTTGTTGCGCGATTCGAAGAAGTAGCTGAACCCGACGTTGAGCAGGAAGATCAGCAGAAAGCACGACAGGGCCCCGGCGATCGGCAAAACGATGCCGGCGCGCCACGCATAGACATTGATGCCCATTGCCCCGGCGCACAGCACGATTGTCAGCAGGGATGCAGGTAGTGCCCCCACCCAGGCCATGGTCAGCGCAAGGAATATGCCGCCCGCCAGGATGATCGCGACGTTGACCGCATATGACCAGAGCGGCGATTGCCTGATCGTCCCGTCCAGAATGCCGACGATGAGGTTGGCGGTCACCTCCACGCCCGGGTATTCCTTGCCGACCGGCGTGGACCGCAGGTCGAGCAAACCGGCAGCGGTTGAACCGACAATGCCGATTTTGCCGTCGAGGGTTTCTTTGGGCAGCGTCTTGTTGAGCACGTCGATCGCCGGGACGTAGCGAAAACTTCCATAGGGACCGCGGTACGGGATGAAGCTCGCGAGTTGATGGTCGACGGGCAACTGCGCGCCGCCCACGTCGATCATCTCCACGCTCCCGAAAACCTCTGCTTGAGGGCCCCTGGGCAAGGTTGGCTTGAGCTGTTCGCCCCCGAGCAGCACTTGCGCCATTGCCAGAGATAGCGCCGCGTAATAGTTGCCGTGGTACTCGATGAGCATCGGCATGCGGCGCAGAACGCCGTCGAGATCGACCACCGGGTTCACGTGGCCACCGCTTGACGCCGCCGACTGCAGCATGGCCAGGTTCCCGGTGTAGCCCTCGCGACGCCGGGGATCGACCAGCGCGGGGGGCAACTGACTCGCAGTCAGGACAGGGGGTGGCAGCACGCCCTTGGTCTGCGTGTCGCCAACGGTGAGAAAGCTGAACCCGAGCACGGTGGCGCTGTCCGTGAGACTTGCGGCGAATTGCGCGTCGTAATCGAGTTGAGGGCGCAGGTTTGCATAGGCGGCCTGAAAGAGCGGATCCGAGGCGAGCGGCCCCCGGGCCAGTGCGTCGAGTGCCTGTGTGCCCGACGTTTCGTCGCGC
>CAITPF010000251.1 GCA_903894155.1 uncultured beta proteobacterium
AGACCAATACCGCCAACGTGGTGGCCACCGCGATGCCACGCTACGTGATCGAGATCTTTGCCTACGCGGGCATCGTTGCTGTGACCCTGGTCTTGGTGTTAAAGGGAGATGCTGCGGGCGCGATGCCTTCGCTCGCGCTTTACGCTCTGGCAGGCAATCGCCTTGTACCGATGTTTCAGCAATTGTTCGCCGGTGCAATCACGATCAAGTACCACACCAGTGCGGTGGATTCCCTTGAGAAGGATCTCAACGTGGTTCGCTCGGCCGACCTTGCCCACTTTGGTGAAGCAGTTGAGCCGATGGCGTTCAGGAAGGCAATCAAACTTCAATCCGTGGGCTTTACCTATCCAGCCGCCAATCGTCCCGCGCTCGCCGGCATTACGTTGACGATCCCGCAAAACCAAAGTGTCGGACTGGTTGGCCGTACGGGTTCCGGCAAGACAACGCTCGCGGATATTTTGCTTGGGCTTTATCCCGCTGACCTTGGGGAAATTCGAATCGATGATGTTGTGCTGACCGAGTCGAATGCGCGCTCCTGGCGAAAACGCGTCGGCTATGTTCCACAGCACGTATTTCTGAACAATGCGACTGTTTCGCAAAATATTGCGCTGGGCGTGCCATTGGATCAGATTGATGAAATTGCGGTCAGGCGCGCGGCCGAAATGGCTCAAGCGACCGAGTTTATCGAACAACTCCCTTCGGGCTATGACACGGTGGTCGGCGAGCGGGGCGTCAAGCTCTCCGGCGGCCAGCGCCAGCGTCTTGGCATCGCCCGCGCCCTCTACCATAACCCCGACGTGCTCGTGTTTGACGAGGCAACGAGCGCGCTGGACGGGATGACAGAGGATGCGGTGATGCAGGCCGTGCAAAGCCTGAGCAGCGAGCGCACCATGATTCTGATTGCCCACCGGTTGCGTACCATTCAGGCCTGTGATCGTATCGTGATGCTCGATGCGGGGTGCGTCGTTGCCGATGGCAATTACGACGAATTGATCTCGACCTCCCCGGCCTTCCAGAAGTTGGCGGGGCGGGCTGCAAAATCATGAGTCCAGCAGGCGGCCCCCTGCCCAACCAGGCTGCGGAAGGTGGGTTGCGCACGGCGATCGCGTACCTCATTTTCAACCGTCCCCGGCATACACGCGAAACGTTTGCCGCAATCCGTGCGCAACGACCGTCCCGACTGCTGATTGTCGCCGATGGGCCCAGGGCAGGACATCCAACGGACGCCGATCGTTGCAGGGAAACCCGGGAAATCGTCGAGCAAATCGATTGGCCTTGCGAGGTGCAGCGCAACTACGCCGATGAAAACCTCGGCTGCAAGCGGCGCGTGAGTAGCGGACTGGACTGGGTTTTCACTCAGGTCGAATCAGCCGTCATCCTCGAGGACGATTGCCTGCCGCATCCGGATTTTTTTCCGTATTGCGATGCCTTGCTGGCGCGCTATGCAACCGACGAGCGCGTGGCCGTCATCACGGGCAACAACTTCCAGGACGGCATCCAGCGGGGCGCGGCTTCCTACTATTTTTCGAAGTACAACCATTGCTGGGGCTGGGCGACATGGCGGCGCGCCTGGCAGAAATATCAGGTGGATATGCCGTACTGGCCAACCTGGAAGAATTCCGCCGACTGGCGTCGCAAGACCCCCGACCGGGTCGAGCGTGCCGTGTTTTCAGATCTCTTCGATCGGGTGAGCCGCGGCGAGATCGATACCTGGGATTACCAATGGACGGCCTGCGTCTGGCATCACGGCGGGCTCACCGCCACCCCGAACGTGAATCTCGTGACCAATATCGGGTTCGGTCCCGATGCGACCCACACCGTAGCGCATGGGGATCTCGAGGGCGCGCCCGTGGGAGAATTGGGCCCGTTGACGCATCCGGAGCAGATCCGTCAGGATGTTGTGGCCGACGCCTATGTATTCAACCGGAATTTTGGCGGAAGAGAGCATCCGCTCAGATGGCGCAACAGGCTCAAGCGCCGGTTTGCGCGGGTGCTTCGCGCGCCCGCATGGCTCGTGCGCAAGTGCAGGGAAATGCTGGGGCAGCACGCCTGATCGCAGGCGTGATAATGTTCGTTGGCAATTTGAGTCAGCGGTCACGATGAAAATCCTATGTGCGGCATCCTAGGCCTGATCCACCGGAACCCTGCCCAGCGCACTGCGCTTGCGGATGCCGTGCTCGAACGACTCGCGCACCGGGGGCCGGACGGCCACGGCGTCTATACCGACGATTGGGTCCAGCTTGGGCATACACGGCTGTCCATCATCGACCTGTCGTCTGCGGGCAATCAGCCCATGGTGAGCCGGGACGCGCGCTACGTCGTCACCTTCAACGGCGAAATCTACAATTATCTTGAGCTCAAGGCCGAGCTCGAAGCGCAGGGCGAGATCTTCTCGACCCACTCGGATACTGAGGTGCTGATGGCGGCCTTTGCTGCCTGGGGTCGCGACTGCGTATTGCGTTTTCGCGGCCAGTTCGCCTTCGTCATCTGGGATCGGCAGGAGAAGCGCGCGCTGCTCGGCAGGGATCCCTGCGGCGAGAAACCCCTGTTTTTCAGTCGAACGCCCGGGTGCCTCGCGTTTGCCTCCGAGCTCAAGGCGTTGGTGCCGCTACTGGATTCCCGCCCCAGCCTCAATGTCGAGGCCGTGGATATGTACCTGCACTATCAGTATGTGCCAGAGCCGCTTACGCTGCTTTGCGGCGTACACAAGCTTGCGGCTGGCCACACGTTGCTGGTGTCAGCGCAGGATTGGAATGCCGATCCAAAACAGTATTGGTCGATCGAGAACGTTCAGGATCCGAGGCCTGCGGGCGAAAGTACCGAGGCGACCCTGACGGCGATACGCGATGGAATCGAGGATGCGGTCAAGCTGACGTTGCGGGCCGATGTCCCGGTTGGCATTGCGCTATCGGGCGGGATCGACTCCGGTGCCATCGCGGTGCTGGCGCAAAAAAACTATCCGGAGCCGATGCACGCATTCTGCGTTGGGTATCCGGGCAGGCCAGCCTATGATGAGCGGCGCCAGGCGCGCGCACTGGCTGAATCCCTCGGGATGATCGTTCATGAGGTTGAGTTGCCGGTCGACAGTTTCGTCGATTTTTTCCCGCAATTGGTTCGCATCATGGACGAGCCGATTGCCGACCCCGCCGCGTTCGGTCATTATTCGGTGCCGAAGGCGGCAGCCGATCAGGGCATCAAGGTGCTGCTCTCCGGAATCGGCGGCGATGAAATCTTCTGGGGCTATCACTGGGTGACAAAGGCGGTGCAGCTCAACCAGCGCGTCAGGCGGCAACCCTGGCTTGGGACGATCGCGCAGGGGCTTGGTTCGGCGTCGATCCAGAAGTTTTTGCTCAAGGTGACGAGCTATCCGCATGCGCATTCCCAAATCCGGCGGTGGGCCGATATCCTGCAGCGGCTTGCCGATCCGAACAACGCGGCAGATCAGCTCATGTTCTACATGCTGGCCTATGATTTCGGCGACGCCTTCTCAGTCAAGCATGAGGTCTACGGACCGGCCATGATGCGCTTGCGCCCTGAGAACCCGTTTGCCCCAACCGCACTCGGGCCTCGCGCGTATCAACAGATACCGGCGGCGGTGATCCGGATGCTGTTCGAGACCTGGCTGGTGTCGAATTGCCTTTCGCTTGGCGACCGGGTCAGCATGGGGGTCGGCGTCGAGACGCGTATGCCGTTTCTTGACGTCCGCCTGCTTGAGCTCGTGATGGCGTGCCGCGCGAACAATCCCGACGACGATCTTGGCCAGAAGGCCTGGTTGCGCGCGGCCTTGAAGGGGATCGTGCCCGATGACGTGCTGGCCCGACCCAAGGCGGGCTTTCAGCCACCGGTGCGGGAATGGATCTCGGGTGTGGTCGAAAAATACGGCGACATATTGCGCGAAGGGCAGCTTGTTGAAAGCGGAGTCCTGGACAGAAACAAAATCGACTTTATTTGCCGGCAATTGCCGCATCGCGACTGGATCGGGATGTACTTTACCTACAAACTGATCCTGCTCGAGACGTGGTATCAGGAAGTCGTCGCGGCATGAATTCCGGGCGACCGTGCATCCTCGTCTACAACCCGCTTGCGGGTCATGGGCATCTGGATTCATGGAATGCCCTGTTTGTCTCGCTATTGC
>CAITPF010000252.1 GCA_903894155.1 uncultured beta proteobacterium
CTTAACACGCGCCATGATGAATCCCGATGGCACGCCAGCCTTTGAGAGCAAAGTCATGCCCGGCATGCCGTTGCAAGTGCTGTGCTATGAACGCGCCGATGACATCGGCTTTGGCGTCTCCGGCATTGTCTCCTCGGCACGTTCCATCAAGGCCTCTTTCCCGGATATGGATCTCGCCAAGGAGATTCCCAACGCGACGACCGCGGATACCGAGCACGTGGTCTATCTCCACGACCCGATCGGAGCCAGTCGGCGCGGCACCAGCACGAAGTTTGTCGACGGCATCTTCAAGTGCGGCAGCTTCGCCATGAAGAAGGGTCCCGATGCAGTCGAACTGCCTTGGATCCCCCCTTTCCTCAAGAAGCATCATGGCCTCGTGACCTCCATGGGTTCCTTTATGTCCTGGGTGGGCGGACAGATCATGGGTTCCGGTCTTGCGCAGATTTGGCCGGGCACGCCCGTCAGTGCGCCGATCCTAGAGGGCGACAAGGTCCTCGGCGTACGCCTCGCAGATCAAGGCGTTGACAAGAAGGGCAATCCTGATCCATCGGCGTATATGCCGGGCATGGATGTCCATGCGCGCCTCACCGTGGTCAGCGACGGACCTGTCGGCGCTGTCGGCCGCAAGCTCGACCAGCATTTCGGCTTGCCAGCCGGCAATCATCAGCATGACTGGGCCGTGGGCATGAAGGCTGTAGTTGAACTGCCGGAGTCCTGCACACTCAAGCCCGGTACCGTGATTCATACGCTGGGTTATCCTGAACCGGAAATTTTTGGTTTCATGTATATCTATCCGGACCGCACAGCCTCGCTGGGCATCTTCGTCCCCTCCTGGTTCGACTCCCCGATCCGCACAAGCTACCGCTATTTGCAGCACTGGATGCAGCACCCCTATATCTGGCAGCACATCCAAGGCGGCACGCTCCGTTCCTGGGGCGCGAAGTCCTTGCAGGAGTCCGGCGTGCGCGGCGAACCCTTCCTGGTCGGTGACGGCTTTGCGCGCATCGGCGAAGGCTCGGGCACGACAAACGTCCTGACCAACTCCGGCGTGGATGAAGCCTGGCGCAGTGGCGTGTTGCTGGCTGAGGGCGTGATTGAAATTTTGAAGCGCGATGGCGACTTCAGCAAGGGCGCCTTGACCGCCGCGTATGAACAGCGCCGCCGCAATGACACGCTCAACAAAGAAATTCAAGCTGCCAAGAAAGCGCGTGACGGCTTCCAGAAGAACTTCATGCTCGGCATGATGGGTACCGGCATGACCGGCATGACCAACGGTGCGATCAATCTGGCCATGGGCGACTCACTGCCGCCCTCGAAGATCATCAAGCCGATGTCCAGCGTCTGCGGTCCGCGCATCTCTGCGGAACAGCTCAAGCAAGTCACCGAAGAGTGCGCGAAGTCCAAGCAGCCGTTGCACGATGCGCTCATGGATCTGGCAGGCTGGCCAGCTATTCCCTTTGACGGCACGCTTCTCATGTCGCATCAGGACGTCCTCTTCAAGGGCGGCAAGGTGCAGGCCATGGGCGGCTTTGCCGACCATGTGACCTTCGCGGATCCGAAACTCTGCGCCACCTGTACAGAGCGCACGTGCATCGAGATCTGTTCCGCCCAGGCGCTCATGCCCGGCGAAGAGGGTAGCACGCCCGACTTCGACCGCGAAAAGTGCATCCACTGCGGCGCCTGTATCTGGAGTTGCTCACGCGCACTGCCGACCGATTCCAAACGCGCCAACGTCGAATTCGGCGCCGGCTCTGGCGGCCTCCACTCGAACGAGAACTAGCAGCAGTATGGGTGATGTTGCCATAATTCCTGCCGAACGCATCGAACAATCCATTTATCTCATACGTGGGTGCAAGGTCATGCTGGATCGTGATTTAGCTGCCCTGTATGGCGTAGAGACACGAGCTCTAAAACAGGCAGTACGTCGAAACCTAGATCGCTTCCCGAGCGACTTCATGTTTGTTCTTACTCCAGATGAAATGACAAAATGGAGATCACAAAGTGTGATCTCCATTCCTGACCGTATGGGGCTTCGTCATGCGCCCATGGCCTTCACTGAGCAAGGTGTTGCGATGCTTTCAAGCGTACTAAACAGCAAACGTGCCATTGACGTGAACATTGCGATTATCCGGACGTTCGTAAAGCTGCGTCAAATGCTGGAAAGCCATGTCAAACTGGCTCGAAAGCTCGCCGACATGGAAGCAAAGTACGATGAACAGTTCCAGGTCGTTTTTGACGCCTTAAATGAACTGATGGCTCCTCCGCAGCCCAAGCGCA
>CAITPF010000253.1 GCA_903894155.1 uncultured beta proteobacterium
CCTGTCGAATACCTGCCGATTACCTGTCGATTACCTGTCGATTACCTGTCGATTACCTGTCGAATACTTGCCGATTTCCTGTCGATGACTTGCCAGCTATTTTGCCCCGTACTTCCTTGCTGCGGTCCACAGACCGCGAGTTCCTTCAACGTGCAAGGTTTCCCCCCGATTTTGTATCAAACAAGTGGATCTGCGCGAGATCAAGCCGCACGCGCAGTCGATCGCCTTCGCGAATCCCATCCAGTCGGTTGGTCAGCATGCGCAGCCTTTCGCCGCTGGAATCGCCCTCAGGTACAAGAACTGTCAGCGTATTGGCGCCCATCTGCTCGACCATGCTCACGACCGCGGCCACCGTGGCCGAGGTGTCCGAACCTTGAGCAATGCTGACGTGCTCTGGCCGCACGCCCAACATGACGCTCGCACCCGAGGGAGCATCGCCCGCCTTGCTTGCCGGCACGGGGATGTCGAGCCCCGTCGCGATAAAGCGGATCTCACCATTGCGGTGCTCGAGCGTGCCCGGAATCTGGTTCATTTCCGGCGCGCCGATAAAGCCCGCGACGAACAGGTTGGCCGGGTGGTCATAGACCTCAAGCGGCCGGCCCACCTGCTGCACCTTGCCGTGGTTGAGGATGACGATCCGGTCGCCCAGCGTCATCGCCTCGACCTGGTCGTGGGTGACGTAGACCATATTCGTGCCCACGCGCTTGTGCAATTGCGCGATTTCCTCGCGCATGCGCACCCGCAGCTTGGCGTCCAGGTTCGAGAGCGGTTCATCGAGCAGGAAGGCCTCGGGCGAGCGCACCAGCGCACGCCCAAGCGACACCCGCTGCATTTGCCCGCCGGATAATTGCCGGGGCTTGCGCTCGAGCAGATTCTCGATATTGAGCATCTGCGCGGCCCACTTCACCTTGTCCCGAATCTCGGCATCAGGGATCTTGCGCATGCGCAAGCCAAACGCCAGGTTCTCGTACACCGACTTGTGGGGGTAGAGCGCGTAGTTCTGGAACACCATGGCGATATTGCGCTCGCCCGGCGCCAGATCCGTGACATCCTTGCCCGCGATGAAGATGCGACCCTCGCTCACTTCTTCGAGCCCCGCGATCATGCGCAACGTCGTCGATTTGCCGCAACCCGAAGGGCCGACGAGTACGATGAACTCGCCCTCGGCCATCTCCAGGTCGACGTTATCCACCACGGCCTGCGAGCCGTAGCGTTTGCTGACGTTCTTCAGTGCGATGACACCCATCTGCCTAGCCCGTCAGCGCCGAGAGCGCGTGGTTAACCTTCTCCAGCCCCTTCTGCGCATCCTTGTAGATGGCGAACAGCTTGTCGTAGAGCGCGGCATTTTGCGGATTGGGTACCGCCGTATCCACCACGCGGGCGCACAGGCGTGCCGCCGTGCGCTCATCGGGCCAGACGCCGACGCCTACCCCTGCAATCAGCGCCGCGCCAAACGACGCATCGGTGGTCTCTGGCAGCAGGATTTCTACGTTCAGCACATCGGCCACGATCTGACGCCAGACCGCGCTCTTGGAGCCCCCGCCGATGATGCGCGCACGCTTCACATCCATGCCGCGGGCGCGGAACTGCTCGAGCACGTCGCGCAACGAGAAGGCGATCCCCTCATACACCGCGCGCGCAAAGTGCGCCCGCTCGTGGCGAAACCCCATGCCCACGAAATCCGCCTTCAGGAGCGGATCCCAGTACGGCGCGCGCTCGCCCGAAAGGTATGGGTGGAACAGCAACCCGTCCGCCCCCGGCTTGATCGTGCCTGCCAGCCGATCCATCTCGGCAAACGCCTGGCTGCCCGTGAGCCCATCGACCATGAAAAACCGATCCCGCACCCAGCGGTGTGCCGAGGCGCAGCTGTTCGTGCCGGAAATGATGTACCAGAGCCCCGGCACTGCCAGCGGATAATTGATCAGTGTTTCGTGCACCTGCGCGGTCGCACTCACGACGCTCACCGTGCCCGCGGTGGCCAGCTTGATCGTGCCGTCGCCAGGCTCGATGGAGCCCGCGCCAAACGTCTCGATCGACGTATCCGAGGTGCCGCAGACCACGGGCGTGCCTTCGACAAGCCCCGTGGCCTTGGCTGCGGAGGCCGTGACACTGCCCACGATCGTGGTCGGGTTCACGAGCGGCGGCAGCGTATTGATATCCCAGTTCGCGAGTTGGCACAGCACGGGGGACCAGGCATCGGCCTCGGGATCGAAGAGCAGGGTGCCGACGGCCTCGGTGCGATCGGTCTCCCAGGTACCTGTCATGCGCGAGCGCATCCAGTCCTTGGCGACATACACGCGCGCCACACGCTTGACCGCTTCGGGTTCGTGCCGGGTCAGCCACAGGAACTGCGGCAGCGTCCAGGTCGGGGCCGGGCGGTTCAGGCCGAGCTCCAGAATACGCGCGCCGCACTGCTCGTAAAGCTCCTTGGATTCCTCGCCACTGCGCTGGTCGTTCCAGAGGATGGCGGGGCGTACAAGCTCGCCGTGCGCGTCTTCCAGCACGGGAGTATGGGCGCCTGCGCTGAATGACACTGCGGCAATTGCACTGGCCTCGATACCGGCTTCGGCAAGCGCGCGCGGAATCGTGTCGCAGATCGCCCGCCACCACTCGGCGGGATCCTGTTCGCTCCAGCGTGGATGCGGCGAATGCGTGGTGACATCCATGCTCGCGCTGCCGCAGACCTTGCCGTCGGAGTTGACGATCATGGTCTTGAGGCTTCCCGCGCCAAGGTCGATTCCCATCAGGTGCTTCATGTGCATTCTTCCTTGTTGCGCAACTCAGGCCGCCAGGCCCTGCAGCGCATCATCGAGC
>CAITPF010000254.1 GCA_903894155.1 uncultured beta proteobacterium
GATCTCGTGGCTCATGTTGGCAAGGAAGGCGCTCTTGGCGACGTTGGCTGCCTCGGCGGCAATCTTGGCGTCGCGCAATGCCCCCGCGGTGCGATCTCGCTCGGCCAGGGCACGCGCAAGCTTGACCGTGCTGTAGCTGAGACGCGAGATGGTGGTTGCAAGCTTGGAATAGAACGTCATCACCGAATCGACCGTTTCCCGGCTCCACTTGGGCACACGGGCGAGCGCATCGAGGTATTCCTCCTCGTCGAAGCCATATTGGGCCGCTTGCTGGCGAAAGACACCAACCTCGGGCACTTCGTCGTCGAAGAAGAACTGCCCAAGAAATATGTTGCCAACGTGCTCCCCGCCGATGACAATCGGGGTCGCCATGTCCCACATGTTGTTCTTGCAGTGGTAACGCTTGTAGGTTCCGGCCTCTACTCCCTTGGAGAGAGTGATGTCCGATTCGATGCAATGCTGCAGCGATCCCGGGTTGGCGCGATGAAACTTGGTGCAGATCTCCTGCCAGCCAGTGCCAACCAGAACCTTTCCTTTCATATCGATAATTCCGCAGCCAATATTGGTTAGGCGATAGAACTCGTCCATCATGGCTTGCACTTCACGCACGTCGATGATGTCTTTCAGATCAAGGTCCCCGATGTTGCCGGCGGCGTAAAACCGTAGAAATCTGGTGTCAGTAAATGGCGGCGTAAATTGGCGGCGAGAAGTAGGAACGGAGTAAGCGAAACGGGAGCGACGCGGGCGCGCGAGAGATGCGGGATCTGAAGCGGATCAGAACGGCGGGTCTGTGATTGCAACGTCGTGGCGGGTAGCGCGCTCCTCGCGGAGCGTGGTCATCAAAGTGAATTCGTAGTGTGCCCAGATCCGGTCGCGCAGATCGTCGAGCAACTCGATGACGGCCATTGCTTGATCGGGTGACCAGTGAGGATCGATTAGCAGGTTGAGGCCGCGATGGAGGCCAGAGGGTTGTCGATAGCGTTTCACGGCGCATCCTTCGTCTTGCGCTTTCTCGATTTGGCGGTGGCACGCTCCTGAGCCTCCTTGCGCCGGTAGGACTCGCCCTTGATCGAAAGTATCTCTGCGTGATGCACGAGGCGGTCGATCATAGCTACCACGCAACTGGCGTTCGGAAACACCTCCGACCATTCCGAGAACGCCTTGTTGGTTGTGATCAAGGTGCTCTTCTTCTCGTGACGTCGGTTGATCAATTCGAAGAGCAGATCTGCGTGGCGATTCGAGTAAGACAGATAGCCCACTTCATCGACCACCAGGAGGTCCGGAGCCGCATAGCGACGCAGGCGGTAGCGTAGCGCCGAATCACTATCCAGGCCGGCCAACTCCCCCAGCAACTGCCCGGCCGTGGCAAACATCACGGTATGCCCCTGCAAGACCGCCTGATGCGCGATATTCTGAGCAATCATCGTCTTGCCCAGACCGCTGGCGCCGACCAAGATGGCATTGGTCGCATTGTTCAGGAAATCCAGCGCCATCAGCTCGGCAATGGCCCGCTGATCACACTGCTCCGGCCAGGCCCAGTCGAAATCGGCCAACGGCTTGAAGCGGCCGATATGGGCACAGCGCAAGCGTCGCTCCAGTGAGCGTCGGGCGCGTTCGGTTTCCTCCCAGGAAAGCAGGAGATCCAGCCAGGATTTGTCGGCACAGTCGGCCCAATGGGCCAGCACCCCATGCAGTTGCAAGGCCGTGGCCCGCTTGCGCTGATCAGTCATCATCGTTCTCCATCAGATCGTCGTAGTCATCGAGGTTATGAGGGCGCACCGGCACATCGCGGCGCTTGACGTGTTCGGGCAAATGGACCGGCAGCGGCGGCGGTTCCGCATTCGCCTGCCGCCGGCGTTCCAGCGCGAGGCGCACAGCATTGGGGTGCGGCACGCCGCGGCGCAGAGCCTCCGTGATCGCGAGTTCCAGTTCAGCCACGCCGTAGCGCTCGAGCAGTTCGGTGAGGACACGGATGGTCTGTCCCAGCGGTTCGCCGCGCTCAGCCGCTGCGGTCAGGAGGTCACGGCTCAGGGGCACGGCCTTGACCAGACGATCGGTACCGCGATGGGCGCTGGCCTGATGCTTCTCCTTGACCAGTGCCTCGACATGCGCCGGGATTTCGACCTGATCACCGCGGCCGTAACTGCGCAGGTGCGTCGCAACGACCGCCTGGCCATCGAGAATGCGCACCTCCTTCAGGGTGGCCGCGACTGTCAGCGTTCGCGCCACGCAGGTGTGCGGGATCGAATAATCGTTGAGATCGAAACGCACATACGGCGTCTTGCCGGCGGTGACGGGCTTGATCTCGTCGGTCGGGAAGCGATCTTCAGGCAACGCCAGCAGGCGCTCCTGTTCCTGAGCGAAGGCATCAGTCACCGACAGGGTCGTATCCTCCGGGCAGCGCCGCTCGCCTGCGCGTCCGATCGCCCAGGCATCCGCCTGCGCATTTAGGTCATCCAGATCCTTGAAGGTGCGACCGGCAAAGAAGGCATCGCGGATAAATCGTATGGATCTCTCGACCCGGCCCTTCTCATTTCCCCGGGCCACCGCGACCGGGCGAGGCTCGAAACGGTAATGTCCGGCCAGCGCCAACAAGGTGGGGTGGAACCGGATAGCTGTACATTGGCGTTCCAGGACGGCGCTCTTGAGGTTATCGTAGAGCGCGACACGAGCACAGCCATTCCA
>CAITPF010000255.1 GCA_903894155.1 uncultured beta proteobacterium
GCAAGACCGAACGCAACAACAATTGCCAACACATTCAATACAATAAATTGCCAGTACAGAAAATTCAGACCAGCAGTGTTAAGTGACTGATTTTATTGAGATAAATATTTTGAAAAATGCCGAAAAGGCGATTTGGTGTCGAACTCGGGTGGACACGACTCGACCACATCGAGTGCGATGGCGATAGGGAAATGTGGGAAGATTGGATGCCACTGTTACCAAACTGACCAAACTTCAGCGTGGTCAGTGGTAATTTTTGATGGTATTTTTACTGCGTTACTGCGTAACCCCAGTAAATTTGAGGTTCTTGGCGGACAGGGTGGGATTCGAACCCACGGTGGATTTGCACCCACGCCTGATTTCGAGTCAGGTACATTCGACCACTCTGCCACCTGTCCGGTGAGTACGGAATAGACATTCCATCTGCGTCGAAGCCGGAGATTTTAGCAGAATCCCCAACCCGCGGATTTCAGTGCGGCCGGCATGCCGGTAAACTTGCATGACATCCACGCTGCGGCCCGAAAATCGGGATTTGCCGCGGCTTTATTCATCGGATCCTGACCATGCTTTTTCTGCTTTCGCCCGCCAAGCGGCTCGATTATGACTCCGCCTTGCCGACTTCGCTGCACACGCAGCCGCTGTTCACCAAACAGTCCGCCCAGCTGATCAAGGTGCTGCGCAAACAGTCCGCCGATGAAGTCGCCGGGCTGATGTCGCTGAGCCCTGCGCTGGCGACGCTCAACGCCGAGCGCTACCGCGCCTGGAAACCAACCTTCACGCAGGAAAATTCCCGGCAGGCGGTGCTGGCCTTCAACGGGGATGTGTACGAGGGATTGCAGGCCGCCACCCTGCGGGAAAAGGATTTGCAATGGGCCCAGGACCACCTCGTGATCCTGAGCGGCCTTTACGGTGCGCTGCGCCCGCTTGACCTGATGCAGCCCTATCGCCTTGAGATGGGTACGCGCCTCGAAAACCCGCGCGGCGGCAATCTGTATGCATTTTGGCAGGCAACGATCGCGCCCTACCTCAATGAGCGCCTTCACGATGAAAAAGCGCCAATTGTGGTTAACTTGGCCTCAGAGGAATACTTCAAGGCGGTCGACCTTTCAAAGCTTGCGGCACGGGTCGTGCAATGCGTGTTCCAGGACGGAAAGGCCGGGGTGTACAAGGTCGTGAGTTTTCATGCGAAGCGCGCACGCGGCTTGATGACGCGGTTCGCGATCGAGCACCGGATCGTCAAGCCTGAAGGGCTTAAGAAGTTCGACGCTGAAGGCTACGGTTACGTTCCGGAAGTTTCCACGCAAGACAAGCTTGTATTTCGTCGACAAGGGTAATCATGGCATCCAGAAAGAAAAGCACGACCGTCAAAAAAAGTGCCGCCATCAAGGTTCCCGACTATCCGCGCATTGCGCTGGTGCTGCAGGGGGGTGGGGCGCTCGGTTCCTATCAGGCGGGCGTGGTCGAGGGCCTGGACGAGGCGGGTATTCATCCCAACTGGGTCGCGGGTATTTCGATCGGCGCGCTCAATTCCTGCATCATTGCGGGCAACGCGCCTGAGCACCGCGTCCAGCGCCTGAAGACGTTCTGGGAAACGATTTGCCAGCCGCCTTCCGTGGCGGTCAGCGCCATGCGTTCGGCGTTTGACTTGCTCGGAGATTCCGCGCAACCCTGGCGCGATTTGACTGACGGGATGACGGACCGCCTGTTCGGTTCCCTGGCCGCGTCGCGCGCCATGATGGAAGGGCAAAAAGGTTTCTTTGAGCCCAGGCCCATGGCCCCCGGGATGGGGACGCCTGCCACGATCAGCTATTACGATACGAAGCCCCTGATCGCCACACTTGAAAAATTCGCCGACTTCGATCGCATCAACAGCGGCGAGACGCGCGTTTCGGTCGGCGCGGTCAATGTGCGCACTGGCAACTTCGTCTACTTTGACAATGCCGAGATGAAGCTTCGCCCCGAGCACTTTCTTGCGTCCGGTTCGCTGCCGCCGGGGTTTCCGGCCGTCGAGATCGATGGGGAGTTCTATTGGGATGGTGGTTGCGTCTCCAACACGCCGCTCGATTACATCCTGAGCCAGCGACCCCACGTGGACACCCTGATCTTTCAGGTCGACTTATGGAGCGCGACGGGTGAATTGCCCGCCGACGTGTTCCAGGTGGCTGAGCGGATCAAGGATATCCAGTTTTCCAGCCGCACCCGCGGGGTGACCAACAGCATCAAGGCACTGCAGGAGCTTCGCCAGAAGCTATGGGATGCCATCGAGCGAATTCCGGTGTCTGTCCGCAAGAAGGATCCCTGGTTCGACGAGTTGGCCAAGCGTTTGTTTGGTGCGCGGCACAACTGTATTCACCTGATCTACAAGAACAAGCCGATCGAGGGCCATTACAAGGATTACGAGTTCAGCCACGAAACGATGCGGTTGCATTGGGATACGGGATTGAGCGACGTGCAGCGCACGCTTGAGAACCCGAAGTGCCTGGATTACCCGCCGCCTGGCGAGAACTTCGTGAGCTTCGACGTCCACCGGCACGCCTGAAGGCGCCGGCGGTGCGTTAAAAGGCACCCCTGAAATGCAGCGACCCCAACGGTTGGATTAATGTCCAACGATTGGGGTGCAGTTCAATAGGCAACAGGGCGCCTTTTGTTGTTACTCCATGCACCAGCCGTGGCTGACGATGATGGATTGGCCCGTCAATGCATTGGTTTCGAAGCCCGCGAGGAAGGCGACGCAATTCGCGACGTCAGCCGTCGTGGTGAATTCGCCGTCCACGGTGTCCTTGAGCATGACGTTCTTGATGACGTCGGCCTCACTGATGTTCAGTGCCTTGGCCTGCTCCGGGATCTGCTTGTCGACGAGCGGCGTGCGCACGAAGCCCGGGCAGACCACGTTGGCCCGTACGCCCCGTGTGCCGCCTTCCTTGGCGACGACGCGCGCCAGACCAAGTAGTCCGTGCTTGGCCGTCACGTAGGGTGCCTTGAGCTTGGAAGCCTCATGCGAGTGCACCGAGCCCATGTAAATGATCGAACCGCCACGGCCCTGGGCATACATGTGCTTGATCGCGGCTTTCGTGGTGAGGAAGGCACCGTCCAGATGGATCGCGAGCAGCTTTTTCCAGTCTGCGAACGGGAAATCCTCGATCGGGTGAACAATCTGGATGCCGGCGTTCGACACCAGAACATCAATGCCGCCCCATTTGTCGACGCAGGCCTGAATGCCCGCGTTGACTTCGTCTTCGCTCGTGACATCCATATTGACGCTCGAGGCCTTGCCACCCGCCTGGATGATTTCCTGCACCACGGCCTCGGAGGCTGCGGGATTGAGGTCGGCGATCACCAGCGTTGCGCCCAGGCGCGCCATCGTGAGCGCGCATTCCTTGCCAATTCCACTGGCCGCGCCAGTGACCAGTGCGACTTTACCTTGCAACGACATATGAATCTCCTTGGTAGATCAGACTTTCAGATAATCGAACGCAACTTCGCCCAGCTCGAGCGTGAGGTCGCAGACGAGGTGTTTGGCCGAAATGACCTCCAGCACCGGCAAGTCGGCAATGGGCGCAAGTGCGTGGTGAAACAACTCCAGTCGGGCTGGGCCCGTCCAGGCGCCATGCATTTTCACGCTGTGCGAGAAATACCGGACCAGTTCGCAGATCCGGGGGGTGCCGTCCACGTGCGGAATGATCTTCAGCAAATAGCACGGGGTCTCGGCGAGCTTGCGCTCCTCAGTCGCGATGTCGAGTTGCACGTACTTGAAGCCCATCGTGCCTGTCGCCACGCGCACCGGACCGTAATCGAGCGTACCGAGCAGCGTATCGGAGGCGACCGAAAGCAGTGGCTTGGCCAGCTTCTTGGGAAAGCCCCACAACTCACGACCGCCCGCGATCGGCGCGTGGTCGTCCAGGTACATCATGTGCGTGTAGGAAGCGGGCTTGCCGTCCTGGTCAATCACGCTGATGACCTGGCCGCTTTCGGTGTAGTCGCCGAACCCTGACGAATCGGGCATCCGGATGAACTCGAAGCTCACCAGCGGATCCTTGATGGTCAGCGGCTCTGGAACCACGGCGCGCAGCATATCCGGATCGGTGCGATACGTGATGATGAAGAATTCACGGTTGACGAACCGGTAAGGGCCCTTGGGGTACGCAGGGCTGACGAACGGCATCGAATATGCGTTGGCACGGATATCGGCGATTTTCAAGGCTAACTCCTGGGATTTTGAGCCCATCATAAACCGATCTGCTTTGCGGCAGGATGACAGAATGACTGGATTCGGCTCGCCGCAGAATTGGGCGGACCAGGATTCGCGCATCCTCCTGCGGCGGCTATGCCGGCGGCGGATCCGCGCGTACGACGCCGATGTCGGATTGCACAAGTTGGAGGGATTTTTGCATTTGCCGCATGGGGTAGGCGAGTTCGGCCGGCAACCCCTCAAGGATGGCTTGCGTGAGCGGTGGGGGGCTCGCTGCGTCGGCCAGACCGGTCAGTGCGGGCACGACCTCTTTCAGGTATCCCGCGACTGGCGCCGGCAGCGGATTGGTGCCCATGCCCAGGGAAATGATTGCCGAGATCTGGGATGCCAGCATATGGCACTGGATCATCAGGTCGTTGTACTTGGCCACGTGTTTCTGGCGCGTGCGCGGCTCTCGCATCATTCGGTAAAAAGCCTCTGCGAAGTTGCTGAACGCCACTTGTACGTTTTTGCGCGCGAGCCGCCAGGCCAGGTCCGCCTGTTCGAGGTTCTTTTCGTGGTCCGGTGCCGCCGCGGGTGTCGCGCGCGTGGCCTGCAGCGCGAGCCCTGCTCGCAGGTACTCGCGGTTGGCGGCGACCGCGGCGCGTGCCAGCGACGGCATGAAACGCGCCTCCCACCACGGCAGGAAGTAACTGCACCCGACGCAGATCAGCGAGCCAATGACGGTGTCGAGCGCCCTGTCTCCGATGACAAGGAAGGAGGACGGCGTCAGGAAGTGAAACGCCAGCAGAACAGCGACGGTGTTGAAGGCCGACGCCGCCATGAAGTTGATGAGCAGCAGGCTGCCGCCGATGATCGTGGCGAGCACCATGGCCGCGAACAGTACGGAAACGTTGTTCGTGGTGCGAAGGATCGCGAAGGCCACGGCGCAGCCGATCAGCGTGCCCACCAGTCGCCACCCGTTGCGCTGGCGCGTCAGTGCGAAGCCAGGCTTGAGGATGACCAGCACGGTGAGCAGGATCCAGAACCCCTGGCGCGATAGTGTCGGGATGAACATCGACAGCGCCATGGCGATTCCGCCGGCGAGCGCCACCCGCAACGCGTATCGGCAGGTAGGTGAATCCAGGCGCAGGTTGCTGGTGATCATGCGCACCCGGAACTGCTGGCGCGACAGGAACTCGCCGAGCGAGTTGTCCATGTTGACCTTGGCAAGCGGCGTGGTTTCGCCGGGCGAGCTCAGGTGGCTGTACATGCGGTCGACGATGTTGGCGGTATTGCGCAAGCGCCGCAGAATCTGGACGCACAGCCCGTAGAGGTCAGGATCGGTATGCTGCATGTTCGCACGCCGCATCTGGTCGACCTCGTATTCGAGCGCGCGAATCTCGGCCTTGACGCTGCTGCGGTGCCTGACGGCACGATTGCGGGAAACGGCGAGCGCGATGCGGTCGATATCCAGCGACATCTTGTAGAGCGCGTCGCGCATGAACAACAGGGCATCCGAATTGGCGAGCTCGCGGCGCAACAGGGCGTAATCGGTATGGGTGGCGACCAGCGAATCGAGGATGCCCAGCATGTCGATAAAGATATTCCACAGCATCACGCGCCGCGGATCTTGCTGGTTGGCGGCAGTGGAAAGCCCGCGCAGAACCATGTCGCGCGCGGCCTGGTGTTGCTCGGTCATCGCAGACTGGCACTCGATCAGCTTGCGGTAGCCTTCGTCGAGGTCGTTGTCCAGATCGTACATGTCGGCCCTGCGTCTTATATATTGCGCCGTGGCGAATAGCGCAATCGAAAGCGATTGAGCCTTTTCCCGCATGTTCATCGCCTGGCTGACCGAGTAGCTGTACACGGTGTAGAAAAGCCCGCCGCCGAACGAGATCAGCGCGTGGTGCCAGACTTCATCGGTGGTCAGCGGGGAGTGCAGCGTGATGGTCATCACGAGCAGGCAGGCAAAGCCGATCTGGCTGCCTTTCTTGCCGTAAACGGAGAGCATCGAAAACGCGAAACACTGCCCGATGACGACAAACCAGATGAGGATCGGGTGGCTGGTCGCGAGACCAGTCGTGACCACCGTCAGGGTGCTGAGCAGGGTGCCGCCCAGCATCTCCACGCCCCGATGCTCGTGCGGCCCGGGTTGGTCGATCAGCGCCACGCAGAGGGCGCCGAAGGTCGCGATCAGGCCTTCGGCATAGAGCCCGAAGATCCCGCCAAAGACCATCACCGGGAGCAGGATGCCGGTCGCCCGCCGCACGCCGCTGTAGAAGTGCTGGCTGTAGATGAAGCGTTCGAAGCGGGGGATGCTGATGTCCATGGTGCGACGGTGGGTACACGGCGACCGACGACGGTGCGTGGGTTCACTCTATCGGACTCGGGCGCGGGTGACAACCGCTGCAATGCGCCGTGCTTGCGGGCTTGCCGGGGGGGCGATGGGCGCGAAGCAAATTTGCGCTGCGTTGCACAAACCGTTAAAATTTAAGGTTCGTGCGAAAGAGCTTACCGCCGAATTCGCACAATGGCGCTAGCAGTCGGGTAATCAACCTTGCGTTTTTGCCAAACATTATTTGCCGCCTTCCCCGCCAAAAGCGTGCGGTCGGCGGGTCCGTTTCGATCCAGTGCACCCCTGTTGGGTGCGTGCATAGCCTGATGGCGAATGCGCGACGGGTGGGTGATGTGTCCGGGTGGCCAGGTTCCGTGAGCCTGAAAACGTCGGTTCATGTTGCGTCAACGGTCGCGGTTCGGCGAGCCCGGGGATTCCGGGCCGCAGCCTGAGTGGCGAAGCCGGTAATGAAAGGAAAGACATCATGGAACTTAATGGCGCGGACATCGTCACGCAATGCCTTGCGGATGAAGGCGTAGAGCACGTCTTCGGCTATCCGGGCGGCGCGGTCCTGTACATCTACGACGCGATCTACAAGCAAGACAAATTCCAACATATCCTGGTTCGCCACGAGCAGGCCGCTGTGCACGCGGCTGACGCGTACTCGCGATCCTCGGGCAAGGTAGGCGTCTGCCTGGTCACCAGTGGCCCAGGGGTCACCAACGCCGTGACGGGCATCGCCACCGCCTACATGGATTCGATCCCGATCGTGATCCTTAGCGGCCAGGTGCCGACCCACGCGATTGGCGAAGACGCTTTTCAGGAGTGCGACGCCATCGGCATCACCCGGCCCTGTGTCAAGCACAACTTCCTGGTGCGCGACGTCAAGGATCTGGCGGAAACCATACGGCGCGCGTTCTATATCGCGCGCTCGGGCCGCCCGGGTCCGGTGCTGGTCGATATCCCGAAGGACGTCACGGTCGCCCATACCAAATACACGCCGCCCAAGGGCGAAATCGCGATTCGATCCTACGCGCCTGTCGTCAAAGGCCATCAGGGTCAGATCAAGAAAGCCGTGCAGATGCTGCTGCAGGCAGAGCGCCCGATGATTTACTCGGGCGGCGGCGCGATTCTTTCCGATGCGTCGGAGGAACTCATCCGCTTCGTCAAGATGGTCGGCGCGCCGATCACCAGCACCCTGATGGGCCTGGGCGCCTTCCCGTTCTCGGATCGCCAGTTTGTCGGCATGCCCGGCATGCACGGCACGTACGAAGCCAACATGTCGATGCAGCACTGTGATGTCCTGCTGGCCGTTGGCGCGCGGTTTGACGATCGCGTGATCGGCAACCCCAGGCATTTTGCGCAGAATCCGCGCAAGATTATCCACATCGACGTCGACCCCTCGTCGATCTCCAAGCGCGTGCGCGTTGACGTCCCCATCGTCGGCAACGTCAAGGATGTGCTGGCCGAACTGATTTCCCAGTACGAGGCCGCCGAGCCACGCCAGAATGCCGATTCGCTCGAGCGCTGGTGGCAGCAGGTCGAGGGATGGCGTGCGCGGGATTGCATGAAGTTCGCCGATTCTTCCGAGGTCATCAAACCGCAGTCGGTGGTGCAGAAGCTTTGGGAAGTCACGGGCGGAGACGCCTTTGTGACCTCCGACGTCGGGCAGCACCAGATGTGGGCTGCGCAGTACTACGGGTTCAACAAGCCCCGGCGCTGGATCAATTCGGGCGGGTTGGGCACGATGGGCGTCGGGCTTCCCTACGCCATGGGCGTGCAGATGGCCAACCCTGATGCCACTGTCGCATGCATCACGGGCGAAGGCTCGATCCAGATGAACATCCAGGAGCTCTCGACCTGCAAGCAGTATGGGTTGACGCCCAAGGTGCTTTGCCTGAACAACCGGTATCTCGGGATGGTGCGCCAGTGGCAACAGCTTGACTACTCTTCACGGTATTCCGAGACCTACATGGATGCACTGCCGGATTTCGTGAAGCTGGTCGAAGCGTACGGGCACGTCGGCATGCGAATCGAGAAGCCGAGTGATGTCGAGGGCGCGATCCGCGAGGCCTTCAGCCTCAAGGACCGGCTCGTTTTCATGGACTTCATTACTGACCGGACCGAAAACGTGTGGCCCATGGTCAAGGCCGGTCGCGGCCTGACCGAAATGCTGCTCGGCGCCGAAGACCTGTAAGGAGACACCATGAGACACGTAATTTCAGTCCTGATGGAAAATGCACCCGGCGCGCTCTCGCGCGTTGTCGGGCTCTTCTCGGCGCGCGGGTACAACATCGAGACCCTGACGGTCGCCCCGACCGAGGACAACACCCTATCACGCCTGACCATGGTCACGCTGGGTTCGGACGAGGTGATCGAGCAGATCACCAAGCACCTGAATCGCCTCGTGGACGTGATCAAGGTCGTCGACCTGACCGAAGGACCTCATCTCGAGCGCGAACTCATGCTCATCAAGGTGCGGGCCGTCGGCAAGGAGCGCGAGGAAATGAAGCGCATGGCGGATATTTTCCGCGGGCGGATCATCGACGTGACCGACAAGGCCTACACCATCGAGCTCACGGGCGACCAGGGCAAGGTGCAGGCTTTCATTGATGCGCTTGACCGCAGTGCGATCCTGGAGACTGTCCGCACGGGAGTCTCGGGGATCGGCAGAGGCGAGCGCATTCTCAAGCTTTAACCAGGGGAGGCCACCGCGGTCGGTGGCTTTCGCGGATTATTTGCAGCGGCACCGGGCAACTAATCAATTCTTAAACATCGGTGTCCATCGCACCAATATCCGGAGTACAGCATGAAGGTTTATTACGACAAAGATTGTGACCTTTCACTGATCAAGGGCAAGACCGTTGCCATCATCGGCTATGGCTCGCAGGGTCATGCCCATGCGCTTAACCTGCATGAGTCCGGCGTCAAGGTCGTCGTCGGCCTGCGCCCGAGCGGCGCTTCCTGGAAGAAGGCGGTCAACGCCGGCCTGAAGGTCGCGGCGGTTGAAGAGGCCGTCAAGGCGGCCGATCTCGTCATGATGCTTTTGCCCGACGAGAACATCGCCCAGGTCTATCGCGAAAGCGTGAACGACAACATCAAGCCGGGCGCGGCGCTCGCGTTTGCCCACGGCTTCAACGTTCACTATGGCCAGGTCGTGCCGCGCGACGATATCGATGTCGTGATGATCGCCCCGAAGGCCCCCGGCCATACGGTGCGTGGCACGTATGCCCAGGGTGGCGGCGTTCCCTCGCTGGTTGCCGTGCATCAGGACACGTCCGGCTCCGCCCGCGATGTCGCGCTCTCGTATGCTTGCGCGATCGGCAGCGGCCGCGCCGGTGTGATCGAAACGAACTTCCGTGAAGAGACCGAGACCGACCTGTTTGGCGAGCAAGCCGTGCTGTGCGGCGGCACCGTTGAACTGATCAAGGCGGGCTTCGACACGCTGGTCGAGGCTGGTTATGCCCCTGAAATGGCTTACTTCGAGTGCCTGCACGAACTCAAGCTGATCGTCGACCTGATCTATGAAGGCGGCATTGCCAACATGAACTACTCGATCTCGAATAACGCCGAATTCGGCGAGTACGAGACCGGCCCCAAGATCGTCACGCAGGATACGCGCAACGCAATGCGCGCAGCCTTGCTCGATATCCAGACGGGCGAGTATGCCAAGCGCTTCATCCTCGAAAACCAGGCAGGCGCTCCGGCGCTGACCTCGCGTCGCCGCCTCAACGCGGAATCGCAGATCGAAGTCGTGGGCGCAAAGCTGCGCGCCATGATGCCCTGGATCGCCGCCAACAAGCTGGTCGACAAGACCAAGAACTGACCTGCCGGATGCGCCGGCCTGACGGCTGGCGCAATTCCCCCCCGCGCTGTTGGTGGGGAACGTTCACCAAGCGCGCCCTCCGGGGCGCGCTTTTTTTGGGTTAACCTCTTACCTAAGATGAATAAGCCACATTACCCACACCCGCTCATCGCCCGCGAAGGCTGGCCTTTCCTTGCCGCCTCCGTCGCGGTCGCTCTGCTGGCGACATTCTGGTCGCCAGGCTGGTCGGTGCCGCTCTGGGTGATCGCGTTGTTCGTGCTGCAGTTTTTCCGTGATCCGCCCCGCTCCGGATCGTCCGAGCCGCGCGCCGTGCTGGCGCCGGCCGATGGTCGCATCGTCGTCGTGCAGCCGTCCTGGGATCCCTACGCGCAGCGCGATGCGCTCAAGATCAGCGTGTTCATGAACGTGTTTAATGTGCACAGCAATCGCTCGCCGGTCGATGGCGAAGTGCTGAGTATCGAATACTTCGCTGGCAAGTTTTTCAATGCCGCGCTTGACAAGGCTTCTCTCGAAAACGAGCGCAATGCCATGGTGCTGCGCACGCCAGCGGGCCACATCGTCACATCGGTGCAGGTGGCCGGCCTCGTGGCCAAGCGCATACTCTGCTACGCACGCGCCGGCGATCTGCTTTCGCGCGGGCAACGCTACGGCTTCATCCGGTTCGGCTCGCGCGTCGATGTCTATCTCCCGCCGGGTTCGCGGCCACGCGTGGCCATTGGCGACAAAGTGAGTGCAACGAGCACCGTGCTCGCCGACTTACCCGATACGATTTCCTGATTGTGATGAGATTCCCTTCCCGCGATCCTGAGCACCGTCACCGCGGCATTTACCTGCTGCCCAACGCGTTCACCACGGCTGCACTCTTTGCAGGGTTTTTCGCGATTGTCCAGGCAATGAACGCCCGCTTCGAGATCGCAGCCATCGCGATTTTCGTGGCCATGGTGCTTGACGGCATGGACGGTCGGGTGGCCAGGCTGACCAACACCACCTCGGCCTTCGGCGAGCAGTATGACTCGCTGTCGGACATGTGTTCGTTTGGCGTCGCCCCGGCGCTGGTGATGTACGAATGGATCCTGCACGACCTCGGGCGCTGGGGATGGCTTGCCGCCTTTGTATACGTTTGCGGCGCGGCGCTGCGTCTGGCGCGCTTCAACACCAATATTCAGGTGGTCGACAAGCGGTTCTTCCAGGGGTTGCCGAGCCCTGCCGCCGCGGCGCTCGTTGCGGGCTTCGTCTGGCTGGTCGTCGACAACCGCCTCCAGGTGCCTCACGAGGCGCTTTCATGGATCGCGTTTGCGGTCACGCTTTATGGAGGCATCGCCATGGTGACGAACCTGCCTTTCTACAGCGGGAAATCGTTCGCCCTTGGCCGCAGCGTGCCTTTCTGGGTGATCCTCGTGTTTGTCGCCGGCTTCGTGTTCATCTCGAGCAACCCGCCGGTGGTTTTGTTCGGGCTCTTTATTATCTACGGGCTATCCGGTTGGGGCGTATGGGTCTGGCGCTGGCGCAAGGCCAAACGCCTGTTCCATCGCCCGTCGCCGCCGCCGGGCAACTAGCCCGTCGATCCGCTGCTATTTTCGCCCGCCGCCGTCCCCCCAGACCGTATGTTCGGGATCGGGGCCGGGATGAAAGTGCGTCACCTGCTTGCCGTCCCTGCCCAGGTAAACATACATCAGCGAATACCAGGTGGACGACTGCATGTAGCGGTAGGACCAGACTTCCTCGTTTTTATCGCCAAGGCCCGCGCGCTCGACCCGTTGGGGTGGGCCGAACTCACAGAGCACGCGCTCGAACGACCAGGTGCCTTCGTTCATTCGGTCGAAATTCGCATCCGTCAGCATTTGCTGGAAAGGACCAACCTTGCCGTCGGCGCCTACCTTGGTCGCATAGGCGGTAAAGCCCTGCGGCTGCTGTGTCCAGAGCGCGCGAACCGTGCCATCGGCGTTCTTGCAAGTCGTGGTCGGCGCGCCGAATTTTCTCATCACGTCGTCCAATGACGTGCCGGGTGGCGTGGATTGCACCATGGCACACCCAGACAGCCCCGCAAGCGCCAGGACGGCGAACGCGGCGAGGGTGGCCCGACGGGTTCGCGGGAGGCGGTCAGCCGGGGCAACGTAACCGGCGTTGGAAGTTGATGCGTTGGTAAACATGATGAGTTCCTGCTCAAAGTGCATTTTCGTGCCAACTTGCGAAGCTGCGCACCGTTCGCCGGCGCGCAGGACCGCATGCCGGGTGGCTATCGGCGTCCGCCCATCATGGAGGGATCGCGATCGGGATCGATTTCCGTGCTCACCTTACGCACGGTTCGAAGGTCTAACTCGAAGTCGATCCACATGAGCCCGTAGAATCCGCCAGCCTCCATGAAGTGATATCCCCAACTCGGGCCGCTACCGCGTTGTCCGCCGAAAGACTCGACCATGGCGGGGGGGCCAAACTCGCAGCGCACCTGGTCGGTCGTCCAGACGCCCGGCTGAACAAGCGCGAGGTGGCTCTTGTTGAGTACCTGCTCGAAACCGGTGACTGTCCGGTCGGCCAGGATCTTCGTGGCCCAGGCGGCTTCACCCGCCGGCTGGGCGGTCCAGACCGCGCGTTTGCTGCCGTCGGGCTGGGCGCACACGACCGCAGGCTTGCCAAACTTGCTGACCACTACATCCATCGGGGTACCGGGTTGCACGGAGGTAATCTGCGCGCAACCGCCGGCGAGCGCCAGAAGGCTTGCCGCCAACGTGCCGCGCAGCACGCGCGATGAACGCAGGGTGCCGGGGGAGTTTGCCAATACACGGGCAAAGACTTGCTTGGGCATTATTGCTCTCCTTCGATTGAGACGACGCACCCGACAAGATGTCGGACAGCAGGCGAACTGTGAGATTTTAGCCAATCGGCTATAATTTGCGCGGCGTAATTCCGGTTGGATGCGTCAAAGTGTTGTTATTCGTTCGCCACGTCAGGGCACCTCAGCCCTGTCGCCTGTCATCATTGAGGTCATAAAATGTCTGTCGCTGATATCAAGAAGTCCGACATCGTCGCGCAATTCCAGCGCATTCAAGGCGATACCGGGTCCCCCGAAGTTCAGGTAGCCCTCCTGACTGCTCGCATCAACGAGCTTACCGGTCACTTCAAGACCCACAGTAAAGATCACCACTCGCGTCGAGGTTTGTTGCGCATGGTCAGCCGTCGCCGCAAACTCCTCGATTATCTCAAGGGCCGCAATCCGGATTCCTATCGCTCGCTCATCGAAAAGCTCGGTCTGCGCAAGTGATCAGGCTGGTCCGGGTCATCTCCCCATGAAGCAACCGTGGCCGCGCGACATCCTTGTCGCAGCGCCCACGGTTTTGCATTTGTAAGGATTACATTGTCATGTTCAATAAAGTGACCAAGTCTTTTCAGTTAGGCCAGCACACCGTCGTGCTCGAGACGGGCGAAATCGCGCGTCAAGCGGGCGGCGCCGTGCTCGTCACCGTTGACGACACCGTCGTGCTGGCAACCGTCGTTGCGGCCAAGAAGGCCAAGCCGGGCCAGGATTTTTTCCCCCTGACCGTCGACTACATCGAAAAAACCTACGCAGCGGGCAAGATCCCCGGCGGTTTCTTCAAGCGCGAGGGCAAGCCTTCCGAAAAGGAAACCCTCACCTCCCGCCTGATCGATCGCCCCCTGCGCCCCCTGTTTCCGGAAGGCTTCTATAACGAAGTCCAGGTCATCATCCACGTGCTGTCGGTCAACCCGGAAATCGATCCCGATATCCCGGCCATGATTGGCGCATCGGCTGCCATGGCAATCTCCGGCATCCCCTTTAACGGCCCGATTGGCGCCGCGCGCGTGGGTTACATCGACGGCCAGTACGTCGTCAACCCGACCGCTTCGCAGCTCAAGACCTCCAAGATGGACCTGATCGTTGCCGGTACCGAGGCCGCAGTGCTGATGGTCGAGTCCGAGGCTGACCAGCTTTCCGAGGAAGTCATGCTCGGTGGCGTGGTGTTCGGTCACACGCAGATGCAGGTCGTGATCAATGCGATCCACGACCTGGTGCGCGACGCTGGCAAACCCGAATGGGATTGGAAGCCGGCCGCCAAGGACGAGGCTCTGATCGCAACGGTGACCGCAGCGGCCCAGGACGGCCTGAACGCCGCCTACCAGGTCCGCCAGAAGCAGGAGCGCACGACTAAGCTGCGCGAGGTCACCGCGGAAGTCAAGGCCAAACTGGCTGCACAGGCAGCAGAGCAAGGCACCGCTGTCCCGGATTCCGTTACCGTCGAAAACATCCTCTTTGATCTCGAAGCGCGCATCGTGCGCAGCCAGATCCTGAGCGGCGAGCCGCGCATCGACGGTCGCGATACGCGCACCGTGCGCCCGATCAGCGTTCGCCTTGGCGTGCTGCCGCGCGTTCACGGTTCGGCGCTCTTCACACGCGGCGAAACCCAGGCGCTGGTGATCGCCACGCTCGGCACCAAGCAGAACGAGCAGATCATCGACGCGATCATGGGCGAGTACCGCGATCGCTTCCTGATGCACTACAACATGCCTCCCTTCGCGACCGGCGAAACCGGGCGCGTCGGTACGCCGAAGCGCCGCGAGATTGGCCACGGCCGTCTTGCCAAGCGCGCCCTTATGCCGCTGCTGCCGGCCGCTGCCGATTTCCAGTACACGATTCGCCTCGTGTCGGAAATTACCGAGTCGAACGGTTCTTCCTCGATGGCCTCCGTCTGCGGCGGTTCGCTCGCGATGATGGATGCCGGCGTGCCCGTCAAGGATCACGTGGCCGGTGTTGCCATGGGCCTGATTCTGGATAACGGCAAGTTCGCCGTGCTCACCGACATCCTCGGCGACGAAGATCACCTCGGCGACATGGACTTCAAGGTGGCGGGTACCACGCAGGGCATCACTGCGCTGCAGATGGATATCAAGATCCAGGGCATCACCAAGGAAATCATGCAAGTCGCGCTGGCCCAGGCCCGCGATGGCCGCCTGCACATCCTTGAAAAGATGCGCGAAGCGATCGACGGCGGCCGTGGCGAGCTTTCCGCCTTCGCGCCGCGCATGCTGTCGATGAAGATCAATCCCGAAAAGATCCGTGACGTCATCGGCAAGGGCGGCGCCACCATCCGCGCCCTGACCGAAGAAACCGGCACGCAGATTGATATCTCCGATGACGGCAGCATTGTCATCTCGAGCGCCGATCTGGATCGTGCGCGCGAAGCCCAGCGTCGTATCACCGAACTGACTGCTGATGTCGAAGTGGGTCAGGTCTATGACGGCAGCGTGCTGCGCCTGCTCGATTTCGGTGCGATCGTCCAGGTGTTGCCTGGCCGCGACGGCCTGCTCCACATCTCGGAGATCGCGAACTACCGTATCGCCAATATCAACGACGTGTTGAAGGTTGGCCAGAGCGTTCGCGTGAAGGTCATCGAAGCCGATGACAAGGGTCGCCTGCGCCTGTCGATCAAGGCGATCGGCGGAATCGAGGCCCAGCAAACCGAGGCGGCTCCCGCTGCCCCTGCTGAAGTCGCTCCGGCGCCGGAAGCTGCCCAGTAATTACTGGCTGTCCTGCAGTCCGCAAAGCCCTGGTGACCGAGAGGTTCCCGGGGCTTTGTTCTTGTGCGCCCGGCATGGGCGCACTCTGCAAAGATTGCCCCCTAGGCCGATTGTCGCTCGACGAGCCCGGCCAGCCGGAACAGCCTTTCGCGTTTCAGCATGCTGACCACGGATTCGGGTTGCCGGCGACCTGTATCGACAAGCTCGCGCAGGGTTTTTTCGACGGCCGAGATCACGACCTGGCGGTGGGCGGGCCACCACTCTGAAAACAACCGGTCCGGATCCACCAGGCCCACCCCGAGCTTTCGCAACTCCGAGCGGCTGAAATCCTTGATGTTCCAGGTGACAACGCGCACGGGCCTGCCCGGCTCGCGCCCGGCAGCTGCAATGCCCGCCGCGGCCACGTGCCAATCCTTGCGATCGCTGTGCCGTAACCCCGACTCGAAAGCGCTGACGTCGCCCTTGTCCGCTTGCGGGAAGCGCGCCTGCATGCGCGCCCACTCCTCGTCAAGCACAAGCGGTGCGATCGGCCAGAGGCGGGCGGCATTGCGACGCCATTCCTGGCCGATGCGCTGTGACCACGCCGGCTCGAAGAGGCCTTCTTCCGCAAGATCGAGCAGCACCGGCCGCAGCACGCCGGACATCAGCACGCATGCGTCGAGCACCAGCGTTGGCGCGGCGAGTTGCGCGCTGCTCACCGCAGCGCGCGCAGCGCCGTGCGCACAATGGTGTCGGCATCCACGCCGAAATAGGCGCGAAGGGCTGCGCGCGTATCGCTTCGCCCGAACCCGTCCGTACCGAGCGTGCAGTAGCGCCGGGACGACGGCACGAAGGCGCGAACCGACTCGGGCAATGCGCGGACGTAGTCGGTGGCGGCCACGATCGGGCCCTCGGTCTTCTGTAATTGCTGGTAGAGGAACGGCACGCGGGATTCGTCGTCTTCCTGCAGCGCTGCTTGCTCGCACGCGATGCCGTCGCGCGCAAGTTCGCTCCAGCTTGTCACGCTCATGACGCTGACATGCTTGCCCCGCTCGGCCAGAATCCGCGCCGCCTTGATGACTTCCGTGAGTATGGCGCCCGAGCCCAGCAGGGTGATCCGGTCGTGCGGGCCTGCCTTGGCGTCGCCGTAGGTGTCAAACACGTAACAGCCTCGGATGACTTCCTGCTCGACACCTGCCGCAAGGCTCGGCTGGGCGTAGTTTTCGTTCATCAGGGTGATGTAATAGAACACGTCCTTCTGGTCGACCATCATGTCGCGAATGCCCTGGTCGACAATGATCGCCATCTCCCCCGCAAAGGCGGGATCGTAGGCCCGGCAATTCGGGATCGTCGCGGCATGCAGGTGGCTGGTGCCGTCCTGGTGCTGCAGGCCTTCGCCGCCCAGCGTGGTGCGGCCCGAGGTCGCACCGAGCAGGAACCCGCGCGGACGCTGGTCCGCGGCGGCCCAGATCAGGTCGCCAATGCGCTGGAAGCCGAACATCGAGTAATAGATATAGAACGGCAGCGTGGCGATCCCGTGCACGCTGTAGCTGGTGGCTGCGGCCGTCCAGCTGGCGATCGCACTGGCTTCCGAGATGCCTTCCTCCAGGATCTGGCCATCAAGCGCCTCGCGGTAGCTGAGGACCGAACCAATATCTTCGGGCGCATAGCGCTGGCCCACGCTCGAGTAGATTCCGACCTGTTTGAAGAGGTTGGCCATCCCGAACGTGCGCGCTTCGTCGGCGACGATCGGCACGATACGCGGGCCGAGCACTGGATCTTTCAGCAGGTTGCCGAGCATGCGCACGAACGCCATCGTGGTGCTCATTTCCTTGCCATCCGAGGCAAGGGCAAACGCACCGTATTGATCAAGTGCGGGCTTTGCCACCGGATCGCAGGTGGTTTCGCGTCGGGGCAGAAAGCCGCCGAGCGCCTGGCGATGCCCTAGGAGGTACTGCATTTCGGGGCTATCCGGCGTCGGCCGAAAGAAGGCGAGCGACTTGGCCTGCTCGTCCGTGAGCGGCAGGTTGAAGCGGTTGCGAAACTCGATGAGGTCGGAATCGTCCAGTTTCTTCTGGCTGTGCGTGGTCATCTTGCCCTGGCCGGCCGAGCCCATGCCGTAGCCCTTTTTTGTCTGCGCCAGAATGACGGTGGGCTGGCCGACGTGATGGGCCGCCGCCGCGTAGGCGGCATGGATTTTGACCAGATCGTGGCCGCCACGTTTGAGGCGATCGATCTGCTCATCCGTCATTCCCTGCGCCAGGCGCGCCAGCTCCTCGTTCTGCCCGAAAAAGTGTTCGCGGTTGAACCGGCCGTCCTTGGCCGCGAAAGTCTGCATCTGGCCATCCACCGTATTCGCAAACGCCCGCATCAGCGCGCCAGTGAGGTCGCGCGCGAAGAGTCCATCCCAGTCGCTGCCCCAGACGAGCTTGATGACGTTCCAGCCGGCGCCCTTGAAGAGCTTTTCGAGTTCGTCGATGATCCGCCCGTTGCCGCGCACTGGCCCGTCGAGCCGCTGCAGATTGCAGTTCACAACCCAGACCAGGTTGTCCAGGCCTTCGCGCGCGGCGAGCGTGAGCGCGCTCATCGATTCCGGCTCGTCCATTTCGCCGTCGCCGAACACGCCCCAGACCTTGCGCCCCGTGCAGTCGAGCAATTTGCGGTGCGTCAGGTAGTGCATGAATCGCGCGTGGAAGATCGAGCTGATCGGGCCGATTCCCATCGAGCCCGTCGGGAACTGCCAGAAATCGGGCATCAGCCACGGGTGGGGGTAACTCGACAGCCCGCGTGCGCCATGTGCTGCGGCCGAGATCTCCTGACGGTAATGCAGCAGATCCTGCTCCTGCAGGCGGCCCTCAAGAAATGCGCGTGCATAGACGCCCGGAGCGCTGTGCGGCTGGAAAAACACCAGGTCGCCCCGGTGCTGGCCAGGTGCGAGGCCAACGCGTGCGTGAAAGAAATGATTGAAGCCGGTTTCGAAGAGATCCGCCGCGCTCGCGTAGCTGGCGATGTGCCCGCCGAGTTCGCCGTAAGCCTGGTTGGCACGCGCGACCATCGCCAGGGCGTTCCAGCGCATGAGCGAGGCCAGCCGCTCCTCGATGGCGAGATCGCCCGTGAAATTCGGCTGCTCGTTCACAGGGATGCTATTGATGTAGGGTGTGGCGAGCTCCGGTTCCCACTGAATCTGGCTCGAGCGGGAAGCGCGCGCCAGTTCATCAAGCAGGAAGCGCGCGCGCTCGGGGCCGTCGGCGGCCAGCACGGTCATCAGGGCATCGCGCCACTCGGCGGTCTCCTGCGGATCAAGATCCGGAACCGTGGAGAGGAAGGCGGTCAGGCGGGGATCAATGGATGCATTCATGGGTGCAATTCTAGTGAGATGCGCGCAGCATGAGATGCCTAATTCGCTGAAAAAATGCATAATATTCGGAATTAAATTCCGAAAAAACTAGAAAAACAGAACAATGAAGCTGGATTCAATCGATTTAAAGATACTGGATGAACTGCAGGCCGACGGATCGCTGTCCAATATCGAGCTCGCGCGGCGCGTTCACCTGAGCCCTTCGCCCTGCCTGGCGCGCGTCAGAGCCCTCGAGGCCGCGGGCGTGATCGATCGTTATGTCGCGCTGGCCAACGCCGCAGCGCTCGGGCTCGGGATCAACGTATTCATCAGCATCAGCCTCAAGAGCCAGGGCAAGGAAGCGCTGGCCGATTTTGAGCGGCGTATCTGCGAGCACGACGAGGTGATGGAGTGCTACCTGATGACGGGCGACAGCGATTACCTGATCCGCGTGGCCGTGGCCGATATCGGCGCGCTCGAGAAATTCATCCTCGAGCAACTCACGCCGATCCCGGGGATCGAAAAGATCCGGTCGAGCTTTGCCCTGAAGCAGGTGCGCTACAAGACTGCCTTGCCGATGCCGAATCGAATAGGTTGATCGAAGCCCTGCGCTGCGATTAGTATCGCTGGATTAAATCGATCCGAGCGCATTCACAAAGGAAGAGCGAGACATGAGCGGCGACAACATCACGGTTCCCCCCTGGCAGGAATCCATCTACCAAGTGCTCAAGAAGGGAGGCATCCGGCAGGTGAGCTACGTGCCGGATGCGGGGCACGCCCACGTGATCCGCCGGGTGCTCGGCGATGATGAAATGCGCGGCATCGCGCTCACCACCGAAGAGGAGGGCGTCGCGCTCGCCTGCGGCGCCTGGCTTGGCGGCCAGCGCTCGGTGCTTCTGATGCAGAGCAGTGGCGTGGGCAATTGCATCAACATGATGTCCTTGCTGCAAAGCTGCCGGATCCCGTTCCTCACGCTCGTGACGATGCGCGGCGAGCATGCGGAGTTCAATCCCTGGCAGGTTCCGATGAGCAAGGCCACCCAGGGGTCCATGGAACTCATGGGGATTCGGGTCGTGCGTGCGGATACCGCAGATGAAGTCGAGGAAACCGTCAGTGCGGCGCTCGATTCGGCTTTCGAGGCGGGAGAACAGATCGCGGTTCTCCTGTCGCAAAAGCTGATCGGTCGCAAGAAGTGGACCAGCAACTGAACGCACCCGACACACGCATAAAGGACATCGACATGAGCAACTCGCAAACCCAATCCGCGGCGCTGGATCGTCGCGCTTTCGTCAAGACCCTGATCGAACGCTGCCCCGACGCCCTCGTCGTGGCGGGGCTCGGATCTGCCACCTACGACGTGTTTGCCGCCGGCGATCGGCCAAAGAATTTCTACCTCTGGGGCGCCATGGGTGGCGCAGCGGCGATCGGCCTCGGGCTTGCTCTCGCGCAGCCCGCCAAGCAGGTGCTCGTCATCACCGGTGACGGGGAGCAACTGATGGGCATCGGCGCCCTGGCCACCATCGGCGCGCAATCGCCGAAGAACCTGACCATCGTGGTGCTCGACAACGGCCATTACGGCGAGACCGGCATGCAACGGAGCCACACCAGCCTTGGGACCAATCTGGCGGCGGTCGCGCGCGCGTGCGGCATTGCCCACGCATTCGAGGGCGACTCCATCGAGGTGATCGAAAAAATATTCCAGACGGTTTCCATGTCGACCGGGCCTGCGTTGGCGCAAGTCGCCATCAAGGCCGAGGATGTCCCGCGCGCGCTGCCCTCGCGCGACGGCGTCTACATCAAGAACCGGTTCCGTGCGGAGCTCGGCTTCGCACCCCTGTAATCGGTGATTCTTTCTTTCTGCTTCGGGAGCCCGCCATGACACTTGGGCGCGTGATGGGTTGGACGGCGGCGCTGTTGGTGGCCGGCGGTTGCGGGGTGGCCCAGGCTGCCTGGCCAGATGACCAGAGCATCGATCTGGTCGTCGGTTTTGCGCCTGGCGGGGGCACCGATCTCATGGCGCGCGCGATGGCGCCCTACGTCGAAAAGCGGCTCGGCGGGCGGGCGCACATCGTCGTGGTCAACAAGCCTGGCGCGGGCGGGGAGATTTCATCGTCCTATGTGTCCAGGGCCAAACCCGACGGTTACACCGTCGGGTTCATCAACGCGCCGGGTTTCATGTTCATCCCGATGTACAAAAAGACGGCATACCTGCCGTCGGAAATGCGCATCATCGCGCGGGTGGTGGATGATCCGGCACTGCTGGTCGCGCGCAAGGATGCGCGTCATGGCAGCTTGAAGTCTATTGTCGAGGCACTGCGCAACGATCCCGGCTCGCTGTCGTTTGCGACCAGTGGTCGCGGCACGAGCGGCCACATCGCGCTCATGAAGATCGAGAAGCAGGCGAACGTGCGCGGAACCGACATCGCCTTCAAGGGCGCGGGCGAATTCAAGAGTGCGCTGCTCGGCGGGCACGTCGACTACGCGTTCATGAGCGTTGCCGAGTTCCTGGTGAGCAACGACGAAAATTCACCCCTGCGCCCCGTTGTCCTTTTTCACGACCAGCCGATGCCCGTGCTGCCAGGCGTACCGACGGCGGCTCAGGAGGGTTACCCGGTTCTGGTCAGTTCCGAGCGCGGCATCGCGGGCCCGCTGGCGCTGCCCGACGACATCGCGGGGCGGCTCGAAGGCGCGATTCGGGATACGCTGGCCGATCCCGTTTTCATCAAGTCGGTCAGGAGCGATGCGCCGGTGCTGTCTTTTGTGCCCGGCCGGGCCTGGACACAATCGCTCAATGCGCTGCCGGCGACGCTCGAGCCGTTTGTCGGAAAAATGAAAGATTGAATCCCCGAGCGCTCATGGGGGTATTCCCGAGATTTCTTCGGTTTGCACTAGCCTAAATTTGGTATTGCAGTGCAAAATGCGCCTACGGGTCGCATTTCCAGATTGAGCCGCTCGCGCTCGATCAGGTGGATCGTTGCCCCCCGAACTTTCAAGGAGTGGTTTATGCAGAGCAAATATTTGAAACTGGGCCTGGTCGCACTGGCCGGCGCGGTGATCGGCGGGTCTGCCATGTCCCAGGATCTCACCGGCACGCTAAAGAAGATCAAGGAAACCGGTCAGGTCACGATTGGCCACCGCGATGCCTCCGTGCCGTTCTCTTACTACGACGACAAACAGCAGGTCGTGGGCTACGCCCAGGATATCTGCATGTTCATCGTCAACGAAATCAAGAGCGAGCTGAAAATGCCGAACCTGAAGGTTCAGCTCAATCCGGTGACGTCGGCAACCCGCATTCCGCTGATCGCCAACGGCACCATCGATCTCGAGTGCGGATCGACGACCAACAATGCCGATCGCCAGAAGCAAGTGGCTTTCACGCCGACCTACTACCTGACGGCGAGCCGCTATGTCAGCAAGAAGGGCTCGGGTATCACCGATATCAACAGCCTCAAGGGCAAGACAATCGTCTCGACTTCCGGCACCACCAATCTGAAGCAGGTTTCCGAGGCCAATACGGCTTTGGGTCTGAACCTCAATATCCTGGCCGCCAAGGATCACCCGGAAGCGTTCCTGATGGTTGAGACGGGTCGTGCCGCCGCCTTCGTCATGGATGACATCCTGCTCGCCGGCCTGGTCGCGTCTGCCAAGAACCCTGGCGATTTCGTCATTTCGACGGATGCCTTCTCCAAGCCGGAGCCCTACGGCGCGATGATGCCCAAGGACGATCCGGCCTTCAAGAAGGTGGTCGACGGCGCGGCAGCCAAGCTCTACAAGTCGCCCGACATGGCGGTTCTCTACTCGAAGTGGTTCGAAAAGCCCATCCCGCCTAAAGGGCTGAACATGAACCAGCCCATGAGCGCGCCGCTGAAGAAGGCGCTGGCGAATCCGACCGATAACCCCGATCCCGCCAGCTACTAAGACCCGCCGATGAAATACAACTGGAACTGGGGGATCCTCTTCGAGGTGTCCCCCGAGGGTAAGGGAACTTACCTTGAGATGCTCCTTTCCGGGTTGGTCTGGACGCTCACCACGGCGTTCTTCGCCTGGATTGTCGCGCTGGTGATCGGCGTGGGCGTAGGCGTGCTTCGCACGCTTCCGTCGCGCGCCGGTCGAGTGGCGGGCGACGCCTACGTCGAGCTGTTCCGCAACATCCCGCTGCTCGTCCAGTTGTTTCTCTGGTATTTCGTCATGCCTGAGCTGGTTCCCGCGAAATTCGGGGATTGGCTCAAGCAATTACCGAATTCTGCTTTCTACACAGCCGTCATCGGCCTGGGCTTGTTCATGTCGGCACGCGTTGCCGAGCAGGTCAAGACCGGCGTGCTGTCGTTGCCGCGCGGCCAGCTGATGGCGGCGACCGCGCTTGGCCTGCGGCTTGGTCAGGCATACCGGTATGTCTTGCTGCCGATGGTGTTTCGCGTGATTTTGCCGCCGCTCACCTCCGAACTGCTCAATACGATCAAGAATACCGCCGTGGCACTCACGATCGGCCTGATGGAACTGACCGCGCGCGCGAGGTCCATGCAGGAGTTTTCGTTCCAGGTGTTCGAGGCCTTCACGGTGGCAACGATTCTCTACCTGGTCACTAATCTGATTGTCACCTACCTGATGCGAAGGCTGGAGCGTTCAGTCTCGGTGCCAGGCTATCTGGGCGCGCCGGTCAGTACCGGCGGTCACTGAGGGCGCGCGCATGTTGAGCAATTTCGACTTCGATGTCATATCGCGATCCTGGGGTTACCTCTTTCGCGAGGGCATGACATTTACCCTGATGCTGACCGGCCTGGCCGCAGGCATCGGCATTGTGCTCGGGACGCTCATTGCGATGATGCGGCTCTCGCCCTTCGTGCCGTTGCAGAAGATCGCCGCGGGCTACGTCAATCTGCTGCGTTCGCTTCCGCTGGTGCTGGTGATTTTCTGGTTCTACTTCCTGCTGCCGTACATCGGCCAGTGGGTGACTGGCTCAGAGCGTCCGATGACCGTTGGCGCCTTCAATTCGGCGCTGATCACGTTTGCCTTGTTCGAGGCCGCCTACTACGCGGAGATCATGCGCGCCGGTATCCAGGCGGTGCCCAGTGGCCAGGTCGCGGCGGCAAAGGCGCTTGGCATGCGCTACCACCAGGTCATGGGGTATGTCGTTCTGCCGCAGGCGTTTCGCTCGATGATGCCGTTGCTGCTGACCCAGACGGTCGTGCTGTTCCAGGATACCTCGCTGGTCTACGTGCTTTCGATCACAGATTTTCTGGGCGCAGCCAGCAAAGTGGCGCAGCGCGACGGTCGGCTTGTCGAGATGTACCTGTTTGCCGCGCTGGTCTACTTTGTGATTTCTTTTGCCGCCTCCACCCTGGTCAAGGCGTTGCAGCGCCGGATGGCCGTGGCGTGACGCCGCCCGGGCCTGTGTCAGGCTTGATGATTACCCTTGTGATTTGATAGGTCGTTTCTGGAACCACCCATGTCAGAAAAAATGATTGTCATCGATGACGTATCCAAGTGGTACGGGTCGTTCAACGTGCTCAAGCACTGTTCCACGCACGTCAGTCGTGGCGAGGTTGTGGTGGTTTGCGGGCCGTCTGGGTCGGGCAAATCGACATTGATCAAGACCGTGAATGCGCTCGAGCCCTTCCAGGAAGGCCGGCTTTTCATCAATGACATCGGAGTGCACGATCCCAAGACGGATTTGCCCAAACTGCGCAGCCGCGTGGGCATGGTGTTCCAGCACTTTGAATTGTTTCCTCACCTGAGCGTCACCGAAAACCTGACGCTGGCACAGATCAAAGTGCTCGGCCGCAGTCAGGATGAAGCGATCAAGCGCGGGCTCAAGATGCTCGACCGTGTGGGGCTCAACGCCCACAAGGACAAGTATCCAGGCCAGCTTTCCGGGGGGCAGCAACAGCGCGTGGCAATCGCCCGTGCCCTGAGCATGGATCCCATCGTCATGCTGTTTGACGAACCGACCTCGGCGCTTGATCCGGAAATGGTCGGCGAGGTGCTCGACGTCATGGTCGAACTGGCCACCGAAGGGATGACCATGATGGTCGTGACCCACGAGATGGGATTCGCGCGCAAAGTGGCCCATCGGGTGATCTTCATGGATCAGGGCGAAATCGTCGAGGATGCCAGCAAGGAAGAGTTTTTCGGCCAGCCCAGGAGCGATCGGGCGCGGCTGTTCCTATCCAAGATACTCCAGCACTGATCGGGCGCGGCTGTTCCTATCCAAGATACTCCAGCACTGACCGGCAGGCGTGCCACGCGTTTCGCGATGGCACCTGTTGGGGATTTTGAGGGTGCAGCGTTGCCGCAGCGTCACTGACCGCTGACGGTACAGGTCTTGTTCATCTCCGCACAGATTCTCATAATGGACGAGACGACTCGTGACGTCCCCGGGTCAGATGCCGACGACGACGCGGTTGCCGCAATGAGCAACTGGGATGTGTCGTCGCTCAGTGGAACCACATTCAGCGAGGCACTCTTTGTGCCCTCCGCGAATTTGATGCGGAAATTGGCGTCGTCCCGGGAAACGATCGTCACCGCGTTGTTGGACGCGGCTACCCGGACAACGGTGGCAAATACATTGCTCGCCGGTGCATCGAGAATGACCGTTGCAAAATGGTACGCAGGCTGGCCATTCTGGTCATCCTGCGTCATTTGACTAATCCTTCCTGCCACGTGGCGTGCGGCCATAATCCACTGCGCGTACGCCGGAGTCGACACCGCGACAACGACCACGACAGCAATGGTTTTGACGAGTGAAATCACGGTTGTTCCTGCTTTCATTTTTTCTTCTCCAGAGGTAACAACATCAGTTGCGCTGACCACGGCCAAGGGGGTGTTGCAAGGGTTTGAGCCACGGGCGTGCGAGTGCAGAGCCATTTAGGCGTTTACATGTTATACGAAAACCCGTCAATCGCAATTACTGTACTTGTTTGCGAAATCAGTAGTGTCCGGTTAAACCGGGTTGTTTTTGGGTAAGAACCAAGACTGGCGTGGCCTAGCGGCCGATTTTATTTGGTGCCGATTTGAATTCAGATTCTTCATTTTTGGGTAATTTCCTAGGGGTACGCCTCTGGGGGATGACTCATGAACGTCGGCAAGACCCTTTTTGCGCAAGTCATGGAATTCGTCCCCTGGACAAGCTTCGGTCGAATCGTGGATTGTCACGGTGGCAACGCCGGCGTTCGCCGCATGAGCTGCGCGGAACAGTTTCGCGTGATGGCGTTTGCGCAACTGACCTGGCGCGAGAGCCTGCGCGACATCGAAGTGACGCTTGGGGCCAACGCCAACAAGCTTTATGCGATGGGACTGCGTCACAGCGTGCATCGATCGACGCTGGCCGATGCCAACGAATCGCGCGATTGGCGCATCTGGTCGGACTTGGCGGCGGTGCTGATTCGACGAGCACGCAAACTTTACAGCGACACCGATCTGGTTGGGCTCGATCTCAAGAACACGGTATATGCCCTGGACGCCACGACCATCGATCTGTGTTTGAGCCTGTTCGAGTGGGCTCCGTTTCGTCGTGCGAAGGCGGCTATAAAACTGCACACCCTGTTGGACCTGCGCGGCGCAATCCCAGCATTCATCCACGTCAGCGACGGGAAGATGCACGAGGTCAACGTGCTCGACTTCATGCCCGTCGAAGCCGGGGCGTTCTATGTAATGGATCGCGGGTACCTCGACTTCAGGCGTCTGTATCAAATGCATCAGGCAGGCGCCTTCTTCGTGACCCGCGCCAAACACAACATGAATGCCCGGCGCGTTTACTCTCAACGAACGGACCGAGCCACGGGAATTATTTGCGATCAATCGGTGTTGCTCAACGGGTTTTACGCCTCGCAGCATTACCCCGAGAACTTGCGGCGCATTCGCTACAAGGATCCGATAACCGACAAGCCGCTCATCTTTCTGACCAACAACTTCGTGCTGCCGCCACTGACGATTGCAGCCTTGTACAAGAACCGTTGGCAGGTCGAGTTGTTCTTCAAGTGGATCAAACAGCACCTGCGCATCAAGAAGTTTCTGGGCAACAGCGAGAACGCCGTCAAGACGCAAATCTGGTGCGCCGTGTCGACTTACGTTCTGATTGCCATTGTCAAAAAGGAACTTCAAATTGATGCCTCGCTTTATACGCTTCTACAGATTCTTTCGGTGTCGGTTTTCGAGAAAACTGAGCTTTCAAGCGCCTTTCAAGGCGGTGAAACTGCGTCTGATTTACTCGACTCCGCTAACCAATTGAATTTATTCGGAATTTAACCGGACACTACTGATACCAAACAGAAGTTGACTGCACCCTTTGGCGTGGCGCGCTCCTCAGTCCGCAAACTGCTTCGCGGTTTTTTCGAATTCGTCAGCCACCGCGACAAAGGCATCGACCACATCCGGATCAAAGTGCGTACCGCGGCCCCTGATGATTTCCTTCACTGCCTGATCGTGAGTCCAATGAATCTTGTAAGGGCGCTTGCTAACAAGCGCATCATAGACGTCTGCCAAAGCCATGATTCTTGCTTCCAACGGAATCCGGTGTCCCTTGATTCCACGCGGATAGCCAGTGCCATCCCATTTCTCATGATGACCTCCCGCGACCTTGCCGGCCAGGGAAAGAAAATCCTCAATGCCGTCCCTTAATTCTGCGGCTGAAAGGATCGATTCACCAATCGTGGCATGCGTGTTGATGAGCGTACGCTCCTCCGCTGTAAGCTTCCCTTCCTTGTTTAAAACAGCATCTGGGATCCCAACTTTACCGATGTCGTGAAGCGGTGCAACCTTGCGCAGCATTTCGATGTAACCGGCGGTCAGCTTGCCAACGTGGTGTCCCATCGCTTTCATCTGCTCTGCCAACAGCACCACGTAGTGCTGCGTACGCTGAATGTGATGGCCAGTCTCGTTATCTCTCGCCATTGCAAGCGAAGCCAGTACGGCTAATAGTTGATGCTCACGCGTTGAGACCTCGTTCGATGCCCGAAGGGCATCGTGGATGTATTTCTGCATCGGCATCGCGACAGTCAGGATGATGACAGGCACCGTTACGAGCAACAACATGACTACATCAATGGTGGTGCTTCCCCATAAAGGCAATATCCCGAGATACGGCATCAGCAGCATGATCACCGTCTCTGCTATGCAGATGGAAATGATCAGCGCAACGACGAGTCGTCGTATCGGATGCCCAGGATAAGTTTCCAGGAGTTTCACAGTACCTTTGTCATTGATGAACAAGCACCAACCCACCGTAGCATACTGCGATTGCCAATGCCCGAGCCAGTGGCATCAAGGCATGGATGCCTCGCAACCTGCGCCATATTTCATGCCGCTCAAGAAAGCGACCCTTAAATGGCGGCCTTCAGGAACCCGGCTTCATTCTTGCGACCGGAAACAACCAAAAATGCCCCACCGGGAACTGACCGGGGCATCATCAACTCGAGCGCGCGGGCGTAGGCGCGCCCAGAAGGCAAAAATACGCAGCTTTGCGTACGGATTGCGGATACCGGGAGCTTGCGCAATACGGCTGTGATTTCGCCTGCCGTATGCCAGTGCGCCCCGCGATAGGCGCCGACGCCCTTGCCCCGCCCCTTTTCGCGCCACAACAAGCTGTGTCGATTCAACAGGCCTAGCGCGAACCGATCGCGGGAAACGCGGACGATCTCGGCGACCGCACGCGGCCAATCCGCGATAAAAGGAAGCGCAGTGATCGATACGACGCGATCAAAGGCATTGTCAGGAAACGGCAATCGTTGCGCGTCAGCCTGCACATAGGTTGACCGGGGGTCTTTCGATCGGCCGACATCCAGCCGGGCGCTGTCGATATCCAGGCCGGTCACGCTTAAGCGCGGATCGCCCGAGAATTTTCGCGTGAACCATCCCGTTCCGCATCCGACATCCAGAAGGGACTGGCCCGGCCCGACTTCAAGCGCATCGCTGACCAGCGAATATTCAAGCTGGCTAATCCACTGACCTCTGCTGGTTTCATACCAGCGGTCGTATTCCTCTGCTCTCATTTGCGGCGTCGTCTCCGACCTGATGCACTTGACATCCACTCCCACCTTGGCCTTCGGCCACCGCTTGCGCGGGAAGGAGGGAGATTCCTACGGCGCTATGCAAGAGAAGCCTCTAGCATAGTCGCTTCGGTGGGTTCCTGCTTCGCAGAGGCTGGTTGCGTCGTCGTCTTGCGACTGC
>CAITPF010000256.1 GCA_903894155.1 uncultured beta proteobacterium
CGCATGGTCAAGGGTCGGCCGCAAGGCTGATGCGCCGCCACGGTGGCGTCGGGTCTGATACAACTCTGCATCACGAAGCACGAAGCACGAAGCACGAAGCACGAAGCACGAAGCGCGCCTTGCGCGAACTTTGGAGACAACGACAATGAGCAATAGAAGATCATTTCTGCTTGCGGCCACCGGGTGCGTCGCACTCGCGGCTGGCGCCGGGGCGTACGCGCAGGACGCGGCGGGCGACTATCCCAACCGGCCGGTGCATATCGTCGTGCCTTTCGGGGCAGGAACGACGACCGACCAGGTCGCGCGTTTTATCGCGCAGCGACTATCCGAAGAAACCAGGCAGACGTTCATCGTCGACAACAAGCCCGGTGCGAACGGTGCCATCGCCTTGCGCTACGCCATCGCGCAACCTGCGGACGGCTATACGTTCGTGTTGGGAACCAACACGACGCATGCCGCCAACCTGAGTCTGTTCAAGACCCTCAATTACGATCCCGTCAAGGATTTCATTCCGATCTGCAACCTGATCATCGGGGGTGTCATTCTTGGCGTGGCGGCGGACGGGCCCATCAAGAGCGTGGCCGACCTGATCGACCGTGCCCGCAAGAACCCGGGCAAGATCACATTCGGAAGCGGAAATTCATCGTCGCTCGCTGGTGGCGTGGTCATGCGGGAACTCACCGGAATCGACATCGTCAACGTGCCCTACAAGACACTACCGGCTGCGATGACCGACCTGATCGGCGGGCAGATCGATACGGTCTTCGGCGACGCGCCCGCGGTCATGCCCTCGGTGCGATCCGGCAAGGTGCGCGCCCTTGGCATCTCCACGAAGGAGCGGGTGCCGGCGTTCCCGGAGATCCCGACCTTTATTGAGCAGGGCGTCGCGGGATATGAGGTGACGGGCTGGATCGCGGCCTTTGGATTGCGGGGCACCCCCCCGGCGATCATCAGTAAACTTAACGCCATGATGGCCAAGGCGATCGCATCCGGGGATGCGGCCAGGATCTTCGGCGGAAACGGATGGGTATCGATCCCGGGTTCGCCCGAGGCGCTGGGCACCTTTCAGCGCGAGGAAATCGAGCGCTGGGCCAAACTCGTGAAGGCGGGGGGCATCGAGCCCGAGTAAGGCGCGCCGTGCGTACAATGCCGCGGGGTTATCGCCACGCTCAACGACAGGATCATCATGCAAACGCAACAGGATTTGCTCTACGACGAACGGGACGGCGTTGCACACATCGTGCTGAACAAGCCCGAAAAAAAGAACGCGCTCAATCCGGAAATGAGGAACGCGCTGTGGGAGGCGCTGGGAAAGGCGTCCGCCAGCGCGCAGGTGCGGGCCGTCCTGATCTCGGGCGCGGGCAAGGATTTCTGCTCGGGTGGGGACATCTCGGTGATGGCCACGACCGACTCGGATGCCGAAAGCGGTCGCAAGCGCATTGACCCTGTCACGCGCGGCGCGCGGCAGCTGCTTGAGTTGCAGAAGCCCGTGATCGTCGCTGTGGACGGTTGTGCGTACGGGATCGGCTTTAGCCTCGCGCTGGCAGCGGACATTGTCGTGGCGACGCCGCGCAGCCGGTTCTGTCTGTCGTTCATGCGCCTGGGTCTTGTGCCTGACGGGCTGGCGCTCTTTACGCTGCCCCGGATCATCGGCTGGGCGCGTGCCAAGAAAATGCTGTACTCGGCGCAGGAGATCGATGGCCAGACCGCGTCCGACTATGGCGTCGTGACGGAGCTTGTCGAGCCCGACGCGTTGCTCGAGCGCGCGCGCGCCATTGCACACGCGCTCGCGTCATCGTCGCCCGCCGCGTTCGCCTTGACCAAGAACGCGCTGCTGCGCAGTTTTTCCAGCGATGCGAGCGCGGTCATGGATATGGAAATCAACGGCCAGGGGGTCGCCTACTCGACCCGCTACCATAAGGATGCCGTCAAGGCCTTCATGGGCAAGCAACCGTTGGCCTTTACCTGGCCGCCTAAGGTCTGATGCTATGGTGGCGAGCGCTACGGATCTCTTTTTTCGATCTGGCTCAAGGCCTTCATGATAGGGCCAGGATCCACGACCTCGTCTCCGAGGAACGGATGATCGATGATGAGAACGGCAGAGAACAGAAGCGCAAGGACCGCGATCTGTGTCGCTAAGGCGACGGCGCGCACAGGGGTCGAATCGAGCAGGCGCAGTGCAGCGATGACGATGACGCCTGCGAACCCGCAGTAGCAGAGAATCCAGAAAAGCGTTGGGAGGCTTCCGCTTGATTCAGCGATACGCTGTTGCCTGGACTGCACCACCTCTTCGGTCTTGCGGATGATCTCGGTGAAGAGGACTGTCTGCCGATTCGAATCGACTTTGATTGTTCCGACTTCCCGGAACAGGTTCTGCAACAGATCCCCGGTTGTTGGCGCCCCTTTCTGCTGGTGCAGAACGGGCCACTCCGTCTGGAGCACGGATTCGGTGTACGCCCGCAGCGTCTTGCGCATATGTTGTGCTTCGGCGCTGCCTTCCAGCACGAGCAGGCGGTCAAGGCTTTCGATGCGCGTTGCTTCCGTCATGATGTCCCGGCCGAGCTTATCGACGGATCCAAGCACCATGACGAGCGAAAAGCCAAGAATCACGTAGGCGCCACCGAGCGAGTTCTGGGTGGCCGTATCGAGAATGTCGCCGTCGTAGCCGGTCAGCCCGATGGCGGGCGCCACCTTGCGCAGGACCAGGGTCAGACCGCCCAGCGCGAGCAAAGCCCCCACAGGGAATATCAGGCACAGAACCCATTGAGGCAAACTGGCAAGGCTGTGCATAGGTGTGACACTCGAAGATTACGGGTCCGGGGGGTTGGCAGCGCTGCGCGGGCGGTGCCATCACGCGAAGAAGTCAAACGGACGAAAGCGCTGACGCGAAGTAGTGTAGCAAGGATGTCCGGGCAAGAGACGATTAGGCCGTCGCTGCAGATTCAACGGTGACCTGACGTGCAGCAAACCCGGCCTTTCAGGACGCTGAGGATGTCAACAATTGCAAAATTGTTCATCAGGATGAATACTGGGGGGCAGGGATATTCATCCTGATGGAGAGAAGAAATGCGCAGATTCCTGTTGAGCCTTGGGCTTCTTGCCTTGGCGACGCTGTCCGGATGCGGGTACAACACGATCCAGACCAACGACGAGCAGGTCAAGTCCGCCTGGTCGGAAGTGGTCAACCAGTATCAGAGGCGTGCGGATCTGATCCCCAACCTGGTCAATACGGTCAAGGGGTTTGCCGCGCAGGAGCAAACGGTGCTGCTTGGCGTCACGAACGCGCGCGCCCGGGTCGGCAGCATCCAGGCGACGCCCGAGCTGCTCAACGATCCGGAGGCGTTTGCCAAGTTCCAGTCGGCGCAGCGGGATCTTTCAGGCGCTCTTTCGCGGCTTCTCGTCGTTTCCGAGAACTATCCCCAGCTGAAGTCGGACGCGAATTTCAGGGATCTGCAGGCTCAGCTTGAAGGCACCGAAAACCGGATCGCCGTGGCACGCAATCGTTATATCAAGGCAGTGCAGGAGTACAACGTGACCGTCCGGTCGTTCCCCTCCAACCTGACGGCGATGTTGTTCAGTTACAAGGTCAAGCCGAATTTTACGGTCGAGAATGAACAGGAAATCGCCCGGCCGCCCAAGGTTGATTTCGGCGCCGCACCAGCGCAGCCGGCCGGCTCCTCGAAATGATCGTTGCACGGCTGCTGCGTGCGGCGTGCATGCTGCCGCTGTTCTGGGTCACGCTGGTCGGGGCGCAAGTCCCTGTGCCGGCGCTGCGTGCCCCGGTCACGGACCTGACCTCCACGCTCACCGCGCAGCAGCGCGAGTCGCTCGATGCAAAGCTGCGCGCCTTTGAAACGCGCAAGGGCAGTCAGGTGGCAGTGCTGATCGTTCCAACGACGCAACCGGAGACGATCGAACAGTTCGGGATCCGCGTGGCCGACAAATGGAAGCTCGGACGCAAGAAGATCGATGACGGCGCGATTCTGATCATTGCCAAGGATGACCGAACCCTGCGGATCGAAGTCGGCTATGGCCTCGAGGGGGTCCTGACGGACGCAGCGAGCAAGCGCATCATCAGCGAGGTCGTCGTGCCCCGCTTGCGGCAGGGTGATTTTGACGCAGGCGTTCGCGACGGAGTCGACAGCATCATGCGCATCGTCGATGGAGAAGCCTTGCCGGCGCCAGCGCGCGCGGGCGGTGCCGGGACAACGGATTTCAAGGAGTTCCTTCCAGTCGTACTGCTCATCGCCTTTGGTTTGGGCCGGGCGCTGCGCGGTTTCGCGGGTCGGTTGCCTGCCGCTGCCGTCACGGGCGCCGTCGTCGCCGCGATTGCCTGGGTCATTCTCGGAACGTTGATTGGCGGGATGATTACCGGCGTGATCGCGTTCGTTTTCACATTGGTCGGATCGGTCGCCGGCTTGCCCGGCGTTGCGGGTCAGCGGGGGTGGAGCGGTGGGGGCGGGTTTGGCTCCGGCGGTGGTGGTTTCGGCGGCGGTGGCGGTGGATTCGGCGGGGGCGGTGCCTCCGGGCGGTGGTAACCGATGGACCTCGTGCGAATCTCCCGACACCTCATGACCGGCTCCTGGCAAGCGCGCCGGGCATTTTCGCGCGCCACGCTGCGATCGATCGAGCGCACGATCGGTGAAAGCGAGCAGTCCCACGCGGGCGAGATTCGCTTTGCGGTCGAGGCCACGTTGCCGCTCTCATTGCTGTTGTCTGGACACTCGTCGCGCGAGCGCGCCGTCGAACTGTTTTCCCGGCTTCGGATCTGGGATACGGAGCACAACAACGGTGTGCTTGTCTACGTACTCCTGGCTGATCGCGCGGTCGAGATCGTTGCAGACCGTGGCATCAACGCGAAGATCGCAGCTCACGAATGGGAAGCTGTCTGCAACGATATGCGACTCGCCTACGGGCGCGGCGAATTCAAGCAAGGATCCGTTGCGGGGTTGGAGGCGATCGCCCGGCACCTGTCTTTGCACTTTGCGGCGGGCACTGGCAGCCTGCACGAACTTCCGGATGCCCCGGTCGTCCTCTAGTCGCAGAGCCCTGTCTGGCAGCGCAAGACGATTTTCAGGACATTATCACCACTATTTGTTTATTAAGGTGGTTGTAACGTCATGGCTTAGCAAGATTTCCGGGTATTGTTCTGGCGATTTGCGACCGTCAACGCTACTATCTGTCGCCTGCGGATAACAAACTAACCAAACTATGTCGTTTATCGATCGAATACGAATACTGAACGCCCAGATCATGCAACTTCCGAACGCAGTGCGGATCTTGCTGGTGGTGGCGCTCACCGCCGCATTTGTCTGGCTTGATCTGGTGACGCCTGCGCACGTGGTGGTGACGGGCCTGTACCTGTTCCCGCTTTCCATCGCCGCCTGGTATTGCGGCGTCGGGGTGACGGTCGCCGTTGCCACGACTTCGGTCCTGGTCAGCCTGTACGTCAGCGGCCGGAACTTCCCATCCTCGACGCCGTTCTGGGAGCGGGTGCTGTCCGATTTTTCAGTCGGCATCGTGTTCGTCGCGTTCGCCTCGCTGTTGATCTATCTAAAGAACAATCACGAGCGGGACGAGGCTGGCGACGATACAGACGCTTTGACCGGGATCAGCAATCGCAGTGGTTTCCTTGACCGACTCGTCACGGAGCGAGCCCGTACGGCCCGTTTCGGTCATGAGTTCAGTCTCGTACTGATCGACATCGACAACCTGCGTCACCTGCTCGATACACAGGGCAAGCGCACACGCGACGATTTACTGCAGGCCGTCAGCCTGAGCCTGAAGAATATGCTGCGCGCGACCGATGTGGTCGGGCGCACTGGCGAGGGGCAATTTGCGCTGCTGTTGTTCGCAACAAATGTCGAGACGTCAAGAATTGTCCTGACGCGACTGAATCAGAGCCTGAGCAGGCTGCTTGCCTCCTACGATAGCTACATCAGGCTTTTCGTCGGGGCCGGGGTGGTTCTGCACGATTCGAAACTGTCCACCGCCGAACTGATGACGGGCGCCGACGCAATGCTCAGCTCCATCAAGGCCGGGACCAAGGACAATATTTCGATCGAAATCCTCTGATACTGTTAGACACCACGCCTTCATTGCAAGTTCTGAACCGAGGTTGATCTAAAGCGACCATACGAATTGGTTGATATGTCTCAGATCCAGTACTTTGTTCCTATTTATCCTGTTGCTGCCGTGCATTACGATGGTTCACGGTGGTGAACAATCCGGTCGGGATCTGCCATAGGTTGTTTTGAATATGCCCTGTTTTGGCTCAGCCGCTTCCTGGCGGTCTGTTGCGCGGCAAGGTTGCCCGTTCTCGGGGCGTGACTGTTCCGGTGCGCGGATTTGCCGGCGTCGGCCCGATACTATTTCCAGGATGACTCTGATGCGATTTCTACTACAGTTACCCCGATTGCTCCTTCTGATCGCGTCAATGCTGGTGTTCGGCGTGGCGAGCGCCACAGATCTTGCCGATATTAAGGCCAGGGGTGAACTGCGTCACCTCGGCATTCGTTACGCAAACTTCGTGACCGGGGCAGGCGACGGGTTTGACGTCGAATTGGCCCAGGGCTTTGCGAAGCACATAGGCGTGAAGTACACGCTGGTGTACACCGACTTCTACTCGGTCGTGCGCGATCTGCTCGGCAAGAATGTTCAGATTACGGACGGCAATGTCGAACTCGTGGGTGATTTCCCGATCAAGGGCGACATGATTGCAACGGGTTTTACCTATTTGCCGTGGCGCGAGAAGATCCTGCTCTTTTCCGAGCCGACCTTTCCGTCGCAAGTCGTGCTGATTGCCCGCGCCGATTCGGATCTGTCGCCCGTGCCTGATACGGGAAGCCTCGCAAAGGACATCACCCAAACGAAGGCGCTGATCGGCAAGCAAAGCGTGCTCGCGATGGAAAAGACCTGCCTTGATCCGGCAAACTACGGACTGAAGAACACTGGATACGATATTCGTCTCTATACCCGTAGCTCGAACATCAACGAAATGGTGCCGGCCCTGCTGAACAAGGAGGCGGATCTGTCGCTTCTCGACGTGCCGGACCTGATGCTCGACATGCCGAAGTGGCCGGGCAAGTTCAAGGTGATCGGCCCGATTTCGGAGGATCAGATCCTCGCCGCGGCGTTTCCGAAGGATTCGCCGCATCTGCGTGATGCCTTCAATGAGTATCTGCGCAAGATCAAGGCGGATGGTACCTACGACAAACTTGTCGACAAGTACTACCCTGCGATCCGGCAGTACTTCCCGGATTTTTTCAAAAAGACCTAAATGCCGAATACTTCGGCCGCTTCGTGGGTGCCCCGCCAGCGCTGGCTTCTGGTGGCGGCGGCCCTGCTGATGGTGTACGTTGCGGTACTCCTGTCCAATGCGTACCAGTCGCAGGATCAACTCCGGCGGGCCGCCGAGGTCCGGCTTCTCGATGAAAACGCGGAGAAAGCCGCCGTACTCAGCGATTTCCTCGGCGAGCAGGAAACGTTCGCGCTTAACCTGGCCAATAGCGTCGAGATCCAGAACTACCTGACCAACAAGGCGCTTGGCATGTCGCTGCGCTACGGTTTGGGAACCAACCTGTTCGCCATCGAGGAAAGCTTCCGGCGCAGGATCTCCCAGGCGAAAAGCCTTGGCGTTTCCGTCTACGAGCGCATTCTGTATCTCGACGAATCGGGTAACGTGGTCATTGACACGGATCCGGCGGCCCCGCGCCTCACCGTTCCGGCGCCGGAGCCGGGGCTCACCCTGCGCGTCATCGACTTGGAGCGCGGCGTGGTCATCTCGTCCGCGGCCGTGGATTACCGGGGAACGCCCGGCGGATCGGTCGTTGCGGTATCACGTCTTGAAGTGCTTTCCCGGTTCCTGGCTTCCGCGTCGAACGACCTTGGCTTGCGCCAGACGATCGTCACGAACAGCGGCAGAGCCCTTGCCCTGCCGGACGGCCTGAGCCTGAGTCCTGCTGCAGCGGGATTCCTGTCGCGGCTTGAACCGGGCAGGATCAGCAACGTCACCGGGATGCCCGGCGGTCCGTCGTCTGCAGCCGGCGTGCCGATCGAGCTTGACCTCGGCCTTCGAACGCCGATTGCCGGCACCGCGCTTTCGCTCGTCACGCTGCTTCCTGAGTCAGTGCTTTACGGTCACATTACTTCCAGGCTCTTCCTGGCGTTGGCCAGTTCCGTGCCCATCATCCTGGTGCTTGCCACCCTGCTCATTTTCAGGATGCGAGAGCGCACGCAACGGCTTGAGGCCGATGTGGTCGAGTCGAACCGCAACCGCGACGAACTCCGTGATCGCAACGATCTCCTGACGGTCGAGGTGCGGCGTCGCGAGGCGCTCGAACGCGATCTGCGTGAAAGCGAGGAGCGCTACCGGGCGTACATTGAGCACGCGCCGGTCGGCATCTACGTGACAGATGTCAACGGCATGTTCATGCTGGTGAACCCGGCAACGAGCACCATGGTCGGTTACGAAAAGAGCGACATGCTGGGCATGAATATCGGCGAACTCTTTGCCTCGGGCGTGCCCGGTGAGCATATGGTGTTCCTCAACAATGTCCGGCGTAGCGGTTCGCAGGAGCGTGAGGTCAGGTTGCGCCGCCGTGACGGAACGGCCCTGGTCGCCTATTTGCGCGCGATCGCGCTGCCGGGCGGGATGATTCTCGGCTTCTGCATGGATGTGACCCAGCGCAAGGTCGCGGAAGAACAGATCCACAACCTGGCTTTCTATGATCCGCTGACCACGTTGCCCAACAGGCGCTTGCTGATGGATCGGCTGCGCCGGTCGATGACCGGCCGCGATCTTGAGTACGGCGCCTTGCTGATGCTCGACCTGGACAATTTCAAGAACCTGAACGACACGCTCGGGCATGACATGGGCGACAGGCTGCTGGTCGAGGTTTCAAAACGGCTGCGCGATTCGTTGCGCCAGGAGGATACGGTGTCGCGCCTGGGCGGCGACGAGTTTGTCGTCATCCTGGAAAAGCTTGGCACCGAAATTAGCGGGGCCGCGCTGCAGGCCGAGAAAATCGCCCAGAACGTGCACCGCGCACTTTGCCAGCCATACGATCTGGTCAAGGGAGCACCCGCCCACGTGAGCACGCAGAGTATTGGCGTTGCGGTGTTCCGGGGAGGCGACGTGACGGTCGAGGGCGTGCTCAAGCAGGCCGACGTGGCGCTCTACGACGCGAAAAACGCGGGGCGCAATACGATCCGGTTCTTCAGCCCCGAAATGCAGGAAGCGATCAACTCGAGCACCCGCATGGTCGTCGCATTGCGTCAGGCGCTCAACCAGAATGAGTTGCAGCTGTATTACCAGCCCCAGGTCAATATGCACGGCTTAGTGGTCGGCGCCGAGGCACTCTTGCGCTGGGTTCCGCCGCACGGTGACATCATCATGCCAGGGCAGTTCATTCCATTGGCGGAAGAGAGCGGCCTGATCGTGCCGATCGGCAACTGGATCATCGAGCAGTCCTTTGTCCAGCTACACCGCTGGCAACAAAATCCGCAGACGCGTGCGCTGACGCTTGCGATCAATGTCAGTAGCCGGCAGTTCCACCAGCCCGACTTCGTCGAACGGATCTGTGCGGGCATCGACCGTTACGGGATCGACCCGACGCGTATCAAGCTTGAAGTCACTGAAAGCGTGGTGCTTGAGCGGGTGGATGACGTCATTGAGCGCATGAAGCAATTGCGTGGCCGGGGCGTGAACTTCTCGCTGGACGATTTCGGTACGGGGTACTCATCGCTGTCCTACCTGAAGCTGCTTCCGATCAACCAGGTCAAGATCGACCAGTCTTTCGTTCGCGACCTGACCACCGATCCCAACGACGCCACGATCGTGCGGGCGATTCTCGCGATGAGCCTGTCTCTGGGGTTGAGCGTCATGGCCGAGGGCGTCGAAACCCCTGAGCAGGGAGAGTTCCTGCTCGCCCACGGCTGCACGGACTTCCAGGGATATTTGTTCGGAAGGCCGGTCCCCATCGAGCAATTCGAACTGGTCCGCCGGGATCCGATGCCATTTGAAGTGGGCGCTACGATGCGGCTTCCGGATGCCGCCTGAGAGCGAACCGCCAATCGACAGGCTCGTGCGTCGTGGGAATGTGATTGCGCCCCGATCCATAAGTTATTATTATGGAGCAAGACTGAAATCCTATTTTAAAGAATACTGCGCGCGCATTACTCTGGGCATAAGTTTTGGTTATGCGACACGGCAAATGGCCTCGTTTTCGGCATAGCGTGTCCTGATGGACCGTGTTCCTGAGCGTATTCGGGCAGCGTCGCGCGACAAGACGGCGGGGGGAGACAACGCATCATCCTGATATCGGGGCCGGGCTGGCAAGGGATTCCTTGGCCAGTCCGGGATGCGATCACAAGAAAAATCATATTTTCAGGCGGTGCGGCATATGCCGCGCGGGTCAATCGAACACATACGGCAGTTCACGATAAGTTTGATGGCCCGGATTTAATGACAATTAAATCATTGGAGAGACAACATCATGAAAGACAATAAGTCCAGGACATTCGCACTGAGTTCCGTCGCTGCGGCGGCATTGCTGGCTTTTGCGCTGCCGACCCAGGCCGCAGACGGCATTACGGATACGCAGATCCTCATTGGCAATTCCTCGCCGCAATCCGGGCCCAACGCGGGCTATGGGACCATCGGTCGCGCGATGCGCGCCTGTTTCGAATATGTCAACGATGAGCAGGGCGGTATCAAGATGGGGGACGGCAAGTCCCGCAAGATCAAGTACCTGATGTACGACGATGCCATGGAGCCGGCACGCGCGCTGCAAAATGCGCGACGCCTGGTCAGCCAGGATGGCGCATTCCTGATGATGGGGGCCCCGGGCACAGGTGCCAACCTGGGCACGCGGCCGTTCTACAACTCCGAGAAAGTGCCGCAAGTGCTGCTCTACACGGGCGGACCGATGCTTGGCGACAAGGAAAACGTCGAGAAATTCCCCTGGACCATGGGCGGGATCCTGGCCTACAACACCGAGGCCGCGATCTACGCCAAGTTCATCAAGGAAAATTTCCCGAACGCCAAGATCGCGCTGTTCAACGACGACAGCGGCGGCCCGTTCTTTGCCAAGGCCTTTGTGAAGGTCGCCAAGGAAATGGGGTTGAACATCGTCCTGCACGAAGAGCATTCCTATAGCGAGCCCACGATCGATCCCAAGATCGATCGGCTCGCCGCATCGGGGGCGGACGTGTTCGTCGACGCGACGACGCCAAAGTTCGTTGTGCAGGGTCTTAAGCGCATGAATGCGATCAACTGGAAGCCCAAGCACATCATCTGGGGCGTGGGTTCGAGCATCGGCGGCGCCTTGCTGCCAGCCGGAGCCGACATTTCCAAGGGAATCTATTCAGGCATCTGGCTCAAGGACCAGGCCGATCCAAAATACGCCAACGACGCCGACATGAAACTGTATGTCGAAAAGCTCAAGAAATATGAGAGCGGCATCAACCCGGCCGATGGCAATGCGGCGGCAGGCTGGATGTTCTGCAACGCAGTCAAGCAGGTCCTGGAGCAGACGAAACAGCCGACCCGTGCGGCGTTCATGGAGCAACTCCGTCACCTGGACAAGATGAAGGTGCCGTTGCTGCTTGAGGGAATTACGCTCACGACGAACGGCGTCGCCGACGGCTATCCGATCGAATCGGTTCAGGTAGCGCAGTTCGACGGCACCAAGTTCGTCCCCATCGGTGGCGTGGTGAGCTATGAAGGCATGACGCCGGCGCCGTAAGGCTGATTGGCGGCAGGTGCGACCGGGCAACGGATGCCCGGTCCGCCGCAGGGTTGCCCCACGGGCAGTCGTCCGATGCGGGGTGAGCCTGCGGCGCTGCGATCCTGCCTCGCCCGCGCGCTGCGTCGATTTCCCACCACACCATGCCTATTGCGAAAATTCTGGTAGCAGCGGATCGCGCGCGGTCAGGCGCTGCAGCCCAGTGCGGCGCACCCGGCCTGATTCAACTGTTCGACATCATTATTAATACGAGACTCAAACCATGGATGCATCCACGATCACCACTTATCAAATGCTCATCGACGGGAAATGGGTCGACTCCTGCGCTTCGGAGTGGATCAATGTCGAGAATCCAGCGAAAAAGGCGATCTTTGCCCGTGTGCCGCGTGCCCGCGCCGCCGATGTGAACCTCGCCGTGGCGGCGGCACAGCGTGCATTCAAGCCGTGGAAGAACACCTCGGCGACGGATCGCGGACGCATGCTCCACAAGATCGCCGATGCGCTCGAGCAAAACAAGGAAAAGCTTGCGCGTTTGATCAGCCTTGAGAACGGTAATGCGCTGCGCACGCAAAGCCGGGGCGAGGCAGAGCTCACCGTGAATATCATGCGTTACGTCGCAGGGCTCGCGCGCGAACTCAAAGGCAAGACGACGTACCTTTCAGCCGAGAACCTCGATTACACCCGTCGCGAGCCGTACGGCGTGGTCGGCGCGGTGGTGCCCTGGAATGCGCCGCTGCTGCTGGCCTGCCTGAAGATCGCGCCCGCGATCATGACGGGCAACACGATCGTGCTCAAAGCCTCCGAGGAGGCTCCGCTTGCTGTGCTCGAATTCGGTCGCATCTGCAATGAGCATCTGCCGCCCGGCGTGGTCAACGTCCTGTCGGGCACCGGAATCGAGTGTGGTGCGCCGCTGGTCGAGCACCCCGGCGTGCCGAAGGTCTCGTTTACCGGTTCGACCGCCGTCGGCCGATCCATCCTCGCAGCCGCGAGCAACCGCATTGCGGCAGTCACGCTCGAACTCGGCGGCAAGAGTGCGCAGATCGTCTTTCCGGACGTCGACCTCGACTACACGACCGACGGCGTCATGACGGCGATGCGGTTTTCGCGGCAAGGTCAGTCCTGCACGGCGGGCTCGCGCCTGTTCGTGCACGAATCGATCGCCGACAAATTCCTGGAAATGCTCACCACAAAGCTCAAGAAAATGCGCGTGGGCGATCCGCTGGACGAGGCCAACGACACTGGTTCCGTGGTCAACGCCAAGCAATTCGACCGCGTGTCGACCTATATCCGCGAAGCCATCGAATGCCGCCCCTCTTCGCTCATTCTGGGTGGATTGCCGCCTGCCTCCGGTCCGCTGTCCGAAGGCTACTTCTTTGAGCCAACGGTGTTTCTGAATTTGCCCCCGGAGGCGCGCATGACGCGCGAGGAAGTATTCGGGCCGGTGCTGTCGGTCACCACGTGGCGAACCGAGGAAGATGTGATGGCACGCGCCAACGACTCCGACTACGGCCTCGCTGCGTTTATCTGGTCGCGCGCCGGAGCGCCGGCGCTGCGCATGGCGCACGCCATCGAGGCGGGCTGGGTGCTCGTCAACCAGGGGGGCGGGCAGCAGATTGGCCATTCCTATGGCGGAATCAAGCACAGCGGCCTGGGTCGCGAATTCTCGCTCGAAGGAATGATCGAGAGCTACACCGAAGTCAAGCAGATCTCGGTCAACCTCGGGGACCATGGATTCCCGCGCCTCTGAAGATCTCCATCGACGCATGACAAACACTCAGACAACAACTCAACACAGGCAGAGGACAACATGACACAGTCAGCTTACAGAAAACACAACACCATCGGCTTCGTCGGCCTTGGCGTCATGGGTAGCCGCATGATCCGCAACCTCAAGGGTTACGCCGAACTGCTCGTGTTCGACGTCGACGCGGCGCGCGCGCAGGAGGCCGCTTCGGCGGCTGGCGGCAAGGTCGTGACGGGATTGGCTGAACTCGCCGGTGCCGACGTTGTCGTGCTGATGCTCCCGAACAGTTCGGTCGTCGACGAAGTGGTGCGTGGCGGCCCCAAGGGCAAAGGCCTGCTCGGCATCCTGACCTCGGGAGCGATGATCATCGACATGAGTTCGGCGACTCCCGCCAACACCATCGAAAACGCGAAGCAGGCGAAGGCCAAAGGCATGATCTACCTGGACGCGCCCGTCTCGGGCGGTCCGACGGGCGCGGCTGCGGGAACGCTGGCGATCATGGTTGGCGGTTCCGTTGATGATTTCGAGAATGCGCGGCCGCTGCTCGAGCGCATGGGCACCAACGTGATCCGGGCCGGGGACACGGGCTCCGGGCACGCCGTGAAGTCGCTCAACAATCTGTTGGGCGCCGTGGTCCTTGCGGTGAGCTCCGAGGTTTTCGCCGCAGGCGAAAAATTTGGCCTTGATCCCAGCGTCATGCACAAGATCATCAACGCCTCGAGCGGCGGCAGCTTCATGACCAACGTCACGTGGCCCAAGGCGATTTTGCCGAAATCCTACGATTTCGGGTTCACGCTGCAACTCATGACCAAGGATGTCGGCATTGCCATGTCGCTCATCGAGTCCACTGGCGTGCAGACCAAGCTTGCCAAACTCGGTGCCGAAATGTGGGCCGAGACGATGAAGGACGCTCCGGCCGGCGTCGACATGACCGAATTCACTCGCCGGATCATGAAGGAAGCCGGCCTGTGAGCCAGGGCATTCACGCTGCGGCCGCCACCGGTGGGGGCGGGGTCCGCCGCCACAAACTCTCGGTCACGGACATGTCCCTGCGCTTCGGAGGGATCGTGGCGCTGGACGGACTCTCGTTCAACGTCGACGAGGGCACGATCTGTGGCCTGATCGGGCCGAACGGTGCGGGCAAGACGAGCTGTTTTAACTGCATCAGTCGTTTGTATACACCGTCTTCCGGTCAGGTGACGTTCGACGGCAAGGACATCTCCGGTGTGCGCCCCAAGGATGTGGTTAACCTTGGGATCGCGCGCACCTTCCAGAACCTGGCGCTGTTGCCGGCGTTGACCGTGCACGAAAACGTCATGCTGGGTGGTCATCACTATGGCCGCACCAGTTTGCTCAAGGCGCCGTTCGTGCCGGTCTCGCGCCGCCGCGAGGAGGCGCAGCTTGCAGAATTTGCGCACCACCTGCTCAAGCGATTGAATCTCGATCACTTGTACAACCGGCGCGCCGATGACTTGCCGTATCCCACGCTCAAGAAGGTGGAACTCGCGCGGGCATTGGCTGCCAAGCCGACTTTCCTGATGCTCGACGAACCCGCAGGCGGCCTGTCACACTCGGAGGTTGGCGAGCTCTCCGACACGCTCGCCCGGATTCGGGATGAGTTCAACTTGACCCTGCTGCTCGTAGAGCACCACATGGGGATGGTGATGAAGATCTCCGACAACATCGTCGTGCTCGACTTCGGGCACAAGATCGCCGACGGGCTACCGGCAGACATCCGTGCCAATCCGCGCGTCATCGAAGCCTACCTGGGCAAACCGCGATGAAAGTACTGCAGATTGACAATCTGGTGGCCGGCTATGGCCGAATCCGTGTGCTGCACGGCGTCTCGATTGCGGTCGAGGAAGGCACCGTTGTGGTTCTCCTTGGAGCCAACGGTGCAGGCAAGACGACCACGCTGCGGGCCGTCAGCGGCCTGATCCGGTGCGAGGGAAGCGTCAAGCTCGACGACCGCGAACTGAGGGGCCAGGCGGCCGACAGCGTGGCCCGGCTCGGCATTGCCCATGCGGCTGAAGGGCGGGGCACTTTCACGGATCTCACGGTGGAGGAGAACATGCGCGTGGGCGCGTTCCGCCGCACCGACCGGGACGGCATCGTACAGGACATGGAAAAGATGTACGAGTTGTTTCCCCGGTTGCGCGAGCGCCGGTCGCAGAAGGCCGGGTCGCTGAGCGGGGGCGAGCAGCAGATGCTGGCGGTCGGTCGTGCGCTGATGCTGCGGCCCCGCGTGCTGCTGCTTGACGAGCCTTCGCTCGGCCTTGCACCGGTGATTGTCAATGACCTGTTCGATACGCTCGCCCGGGTCAACAAGGAGCTCGGCACCAGCATGCTGATTGTCGAGCAAAACGCCAACCTCGCGCTGCAAATTGCCGACTATGCCTACGTGCTGGAATCGGGCACGATTTCCCTGCACGGCCCGGCCGCCGATATTGCGGCCCACGACGGCGTGCGCGCTGCCTATCTGGGGGTTTGACCGTGACGTATTTTCTGCAGCAGTTGCTCAACGGCCTCACGACGGGCGCGGTGTATGCCTCGCTCGGGCTCGCGCTCGTGCTGATCTATCGCACGACCAATATCGCCAACTTCGCACAAGGCGAGATGGCGACGTTTTCAGCGTTCATGTCGTGGCAGTTGCATGAGTGGGGCTTGCCCGTGATCTGGGCGATCCTTCTCGTGATGGTCATCTCCATGGTCCTGGGGGCGGTGGTGTACGCCGTGCTGGTGCGGCCTGTCCAGTACAAGGACGAGATGACCATCATCATCGTGACGCTGGGCCTGTACCTCGCGTTCAACAGCGCGACCGGCGCGATCTGGGACTTCATGCAGAAGACCTCGCCGAGCCCCTTTCCCGAATACACGATGAACCTGGCCGGATTGCGGATTTCGACCGAACTTCTCAGCTTTGTCGCGGTGTTGCTGGCCGTCTCCGCCGGACTGTATTTGTTGTTCCAGAAGACCAGGCTCGGACTTGCCTTGCGAGCCGCGGCCTCCAATGCGCAATCGTCGCAACTGGTCGGCATTCCCTACACCCGCATGATGATCCTCGGATGGGGGATGGCGGCAGCGCTGGGGGCAGTTTCGGGCGTGCTGGTCGCATCGCGCCTTTCGCTCGACCCCAACATGATGGGCGACGTGATCATCTACGCATTCGCGTCGGCCGTGGTGGGCGGGATGAGCAGTTATGTCGGTGCGGTTGTCGGGGGCGCCATCGTTGGCATATCGCAGGCGTTTTCGACCGCCTACCTGCCGGCGCTTGGCTCCGATCTGCAACTGGTGGTGCCAATGGTGCTGATTTGTGTCGTGCTGATCTTCAAGCCTGAAGGGCTGTTTGGCAAAACCGTGGCGGCGAGGGTCTGATGAATACGCAACAAGCAGTCATCGAGTCGCGAATCGAAACGCCCGCGCTTTCCACCGGCAAGCGCTGGGCCATTGGCGTGATCATCGCGGTCGTGCTCATTGGCGCCCCGCTCGTGTTACCCGGCTATTTCACCTTCCAGTTCAGCGGCGTGCTGGCGTATGCCGTCGCGGCGCTCGGTCTGAACCTCATCACGGGTTATGCCGGACAGATTTCGCTCGGGCACAATGCGTTTTTTGCGCTGGGGGCCTACAGCGCCGCGTTGAGCATGGCGTTCTTCAACGTTCATTACCTGACGTCCATCGCGGTCGCGGCCGTCGTCAGCTTTGTCGTGGGCTACCTTGCCGGGTTTCCGGCGCAGCGACTGCGCGGTCTCTATCTGACCCTGCTCACGCTCGCGATCGCGGTATCCGTGGCACCGGTCATCAAGCACTACAAGGACATCACGGGCGGGATGGCCGGGATGTTCGTCGAACGTCCGTCACCTCCCGAGTGGATGGGCATATCCCGCGATGCCTACATCTACTACATCATGCTGATGTTCGCCGTGGCGTGCTTCTGGTTCGTGCGCAACTTCGTGGCTGGCAGCATGGGCCGGGCGCTCACCGCGGTTCGCTTGTCCCCGCTCGCGGCCTCCTCCATGGGCGTTGATGTCGCAAGCTATAAGGTTCTGATCTTCGGCGTTGGTTCAATGCTCGGTGGCATTGGCGGCGCGCTCTTTAACTTTTCGATCGGCTTTCTCGCCCCGGATTCCTACAGCCTGATGCTGTCGGTCAGCTTCCTGGCGGCCATTGTCGTGGGTGGCCTGGGCACGATCTGGGGCGCGCTGGTGGCGGGCCTGTTCCTGCAGTTTGTGCCGACACTCGCTTCTGACCTGGGGCAGGCCCTGGCCGGTGCGGTCTATGGCGGGATCCTGATCCTTTGCATGTTCTTCATGCCCAAAGGGATCGTGGGCAGTTTGATGAAGTTCCTTCACGACCGGCGCGTCAAGGCGTCGGGACGACCCCGAGGCTGAACGCTCGTCATGGAAATCAGGCAACTGAAGTACTTCGTGAAAATTGTTGAACTCGGTAGCCTGACCCGGGCGGCCGAAGTGCTGTTTATCGCCCAGCCGGCGCTCAGCCAGCAAATGGCAAGCCTTGAACGCGACCTGGGCGTCAAGTTGCTCGGGCGCAGTGTGCGCGGGGTCACCATGACCGAGGCCGGCGAGGCATTCTACAAGCAGGCCAATATCATTCTCAAGCAGGTCGATATGGCCCGCCACGTGGTACTTGCCGCGCATGAGCAGCCCAGCGGAAGCGTTTCAGTCGGGCTGCCCAGCAGCATCGCCAATGTCCTGGCGGTGCCGCTGGTTCGTAACGTGCGAACGCGGTTTCCCAATGTGCTGCTGGAGTTTCACGAGAGCCCAAGCTCTTATCTTGACGAACTCGTGACGAATGGTCGGATCGACATTGGCGTATTGTTCGGCTCCAACCGCACCAGGGGCTTGAAGTTTCGCCGGTTGCTGACAGAGAACCTCTATCTGGTGGGGGCGGCAGGCACGTTCAAAAACGACTGCCCGGTGCCGCTGGCAGAAATCGTCGGCTATCCGCTGCTGATGCCCAGCCGGCCCAACAGCATCCGGCTCCAACTGGACCAGGCATTCGCGCAGGCGGGCCTGAAATACACGCCAAGTGCGGAAATCAATTCAACGCCGGTCGTCAAGCGGCTTGTTGAGGACGGGTTGGGCTTCACCGTGATTCCGTGGTGTGCGGCAGACGAGGAGATGGCCGCCGGTCGCCTTCAGGGACGACAGGTCGTTTCGCCCGAGGTTTCACGCGAAGTGTCGATTTGCTATTCCGACAAAATGCCCATGAGCTTCGCAGCCGAGGCTGTTTGCGAGCTGATGATCGACACGGTGTCGGGGCTGGTGGATAGCGGTCGCTGGCGCGGCGTGCGCATTGATGAACATGCATTGCAATAGCCCGCCACGAATGGCAATGGGTATCGATTGAGTCCCTGTTGTTCAGTTGAAGCATTTTCTTTAAGACTTTTCCCGTAACCAGGCGCAAGTGTCTGCCGTCGAGCAGGTTTCCGGGCGCCAACCACAGAAGAATGAGACCCCGCATGTCCAAGATCCAAGCCTCCACTCCGCTCAAGAACCTCCGGGTCCTCGACCTGACCCGCGTTCGTGCGGGCCCGACCTGCGTGCGCATGCTGGCGGACTTCGGCGCCGACGTCGTGCGCGTTGAACCGCCCCCGGGTGTCGATCCGAACGAGGCGTCATTCGCGGCCGATCGGATGGGCGGCGATTTTCAGAACCTGAATCGCAACAAGCGCGCGGTGACCCTCAACCTCAAAACGCCAGAGGGCGTCGAGATATTCAAGCGCATGGTCAAAACGGCGGATGTGGTCGCCGAGAACTGGCGTCCTGATGTCAAGAAGCGTCTCGGCCTGGACTACGAGGCGCTCAAAAAGATCAACCCGCGCGTGATCCTGGTGAGCATTTCCGGTTTCGGCCAGGATGGCCCTTATGCCTGGCGCCCGGGATTCGATCAGATCGTTCAGGGGATGGGCGGCCTGATGTCCGTCACAGGCCTGCCAGGGCAGGGGCCGGTACGCTCGGGCCATGCGGTCGCGGATTCCAGTGCCGGCCTCTATGCCGCCCTTGGCGTGATGATGGCGCTCTTTGAGCGCGAGACGTCAGGCGAGGGGCAATGGGTTCAGTCGTCGCTTCTGCATTCCATGATCGCCATGATGGATTTCCAGGCAGCACGTTACCTGGTCGAGGACGTGGTGCCCCAGCAGGCGGGCAACAACCATCCGACCGCGACACCCATGGGGCTCTTCGAGGCGTCGGACGGCAGTTTCAACCTGGGCGTTGCCGGCGAGGGCATCTGGGCCAGTCTTTGCAAGGTCCTGGGCAAGCCGGAGTGGATCGCCGACGAGAGGTTCCACAATGAAAAGGCACGCTATCAGCAGCGACCGCAGCTCAACGCGTTGCTCAACGACATATTCCGCACGCGAACCGTGACCGACTGGGTTGAAGCGCTCAACAAGGCGGGTGTCCCGGCGGGCCCGGTCTACAACGTGCAGCAGATGTTCGAGGATCCTCAGGTTCAGCATCTGAATACCTGGAAAGAGGTGACGTCGAAAGAGGGAATCAAGAAGAAACTCATCACCCAGCCGTGCGTCCTTAGCCGGACACCGGCCGACATTGTTAGCATCGCTCCGTCGTGCGGAGAGCACACGGAGGAGATCCTGCGCGAAGCGGGCTACGGCGCCGAAGAAATCGCCGGCTTTCGCGAGAAAGGGGTCGTTTAGCGCGCACCGCAGGCTCGACAAGCCTGCCGCATTGACGTTTGGCCAACCAGAACGAATGTCCAAGGAGACAACTCAATGAAATTTCGCAAACACATTGCCGCCACCGTCGCCGCGCTTTGCGCCGCGACGGTGCTCGGCGCGCCTGTCCAGGCCCAGGAAGTCATCAAGCTGGGACTTTCCGTGCCGTTTGGCGGCGCGGGTGCCAACTGGGGCAAGGGAAGCGTGCTGATGTGCGAGGAAGCTGCACGCAATGTCAACCAGGGCGGCGGGTTCAAGGTCAACGGCAAGACCTATAACTTCAAGTGCATCGCGTACGACAACAAGTACACCGCCGCCGAAGGCGCCAAGATCACGCAGACGCTGATCAAGAAGGACGGCGTCAAGTTCATGGGCGGCAACGTAGGCACGGCGCCCGCGCGCGCGATGCAGTCGATCACAGAGCGCGAAGGCGTCCTGATGTTCACCACCGCATGGGGGCAATCGATCAAGGGCCCGAAGTTCCCCTTTACCGTGACGCAGATGAACACCCCGATGGAGTTCGTGCCGCTGCTGATCCCGTATATCAAGCAGGAAAACCCGTCGATCAAGACAGTTGCGTTGCTCAACCCCAATGACACGACCGGCCAGGATGTCGAGGCGGTCGCGCGCAAGACCTGGGAATCGGTCGGGGTGAAGGTGGTCTCCAGCGACTGGTATGAGCGCGGCACGACCGAATTCCAGCCGATTGCCGCCAAGCTGGCTGCATCGAAGGCCGACGTCGCTGACCTGGGTGCGGCGCCTCCCTCCGACGCGGGGCGCGTGTTCAAGGAGCTCAAGGCGCTCGGATGGAAAGGGGTGCAGGTTGACCTGGCGGGCACTAGCGTCGAGGGCTTGCTTGCCACCGGTGCGGATGCCGCAGACAAGACGTACCTCGGCGCGGCAGTTGCATTTGACGAGACGTCCACCCCGTTGCAGAAGCAACTCAACGCCATCGTGCTCAAGGAAACCGGCGAGTCGCTCAATACGATTCAGATCGGCTTTTATGACTCCGTCATGGCGCTGAAGGAGGCGATGATCAAGGCGCAAAGCACCGATCCCAAGGTCGTCATCAAGGTCATGCCTGATGTGATGTTTGAGGGGGTTTTCGGCAAAACGGGTTTCGGTGGCGCCGACGTGTACGGATCGCCCCAGCAAATGTTGCTGCCTGTCATCGTCACCCAGATCAACGGGACAAAGCTCAAGCAGGTCAGCCGGGTGGAAAATCCGGAGATGGCGAAAAAGCTGGCCAAGTAGGCGTCACGCCAGGGCGCGGCGAACCCTCGCCGCGCCTTGGGCCACGCAAATGATCCGGAAACTCGATGCAGACGTTTATTCAACTGGTGGCAACCGGCCTTCAGATCGCGGCGGTCTACGTACTGTTCTCGCTGGGCCTGACGCTGATCTTCGGTGTCATGCAGGTCGTGAATTTTGCCCATGGCCAATTTTTCACCATGACAGCGTTGCTCATCGCCGTGACGCTACCGTTGCTGGTGGCCCAGGGCATGGTGATCTGGCTGGCTTACGGAATTTCGGTCTTGTTCGGTATCCTCGCCTCCATGGTGCTTGGCATCGTGATCTATCAATTCGGCCTGCGGTTTTTTCAGCGCGATATGGCCGGTTCATTCATCCTGACTGTTGGCATCGTGTTGCTGCTTGAGGGAGTTTTCCTGCACTACTTCGGCGGAGTGGTCCGGACGGTTCCTCCGTTCGTCGACGGCAGCATCAACCTGCTCGGTGTCAACATCACGCTGCAGCGCGTCGTCCTGATCGTGGTGTCCGCCATTTTTACGCTCATCCTGTATCGGGTCCTGGCCACGACCAGGATCGGCAAGGCCATGCGCGCGGTATCGATCGACCATGAGGCGGCCATGCTGCAGGGGATCCCCTACAAGCGCATCGCCTATGCCGGCTTTCTGATCGCGACGTTCATGGGGGCGCTGGCGGGGGCCGTCATGGCGCCGCTTGCGATGATATCGCCCACCGTGGGCTCGGACTACCTGGTCAAAGGCTTCATTGCCGTGATCATCGGCGGCCTCGGCAGCGTGCCCGGCGCGATTGTCGGCAGTCTTTTCATCGGCATGATCGAGAGCTTCGTGGGCTACTTCTTCGATCCCTCGATCGCCAATATTGCGATCTTTGCCCTGGTGATCATCACGTTGCTGGTGCGCCCGCATGGATTGTTGGGCCATGGATAGGCGCGCGATGGTTAAAGGGGCTGCCGCCGTCGTCCTGCTGACGGTAGCATCTCTGCTCGTGACCGATAGCTACACGTTGAGTCTCATTGCGTGGATCTCGATCGCGGCGCTGATCGCGTCGAGCATGCGTTTCGTCACGCTCATTGGTGAACTCAACTTCGCGACCGCGGCGTTTGTCGGGATCGGCGCCTACGCGTCAGGGTTGACGCTGACGATGATGGACTGGCCGTTCTTTCCCGCACTACTGATCAGCGGCTTCGTCGCCGCAGCTGCGGGATTCGCGTTTGGCTACGTGACATTGAAGACCAAAGGTCCGTTCTTCCTCCTGATCGGCTTTGCATTTACCGAGATGATGCGACTGATCTATACCAAGAGCGACCTGCTCGGCAGCAATTCCGGCATGGTCGGTATCTTTGCGCCCGAGTATTTTGGCGACCGCTTCCCCTCGTTTGTCGTCGCGGCGGTCGGGTTGATGATCCTTCTTCTGTATGCGATCGAGCAGTCCGATATGGGCAAGACCTTCGTCGGGATACGTGACAACGACCAGGTGGCACTGGCCGTCGGTATCCGGGTACACCTGAACAAGACGTTGTGCCTGACGATCGGCGCGTTTGCCGCAGGGGTGGCCGGGGGCCTGATGGGATTCGTCAACAATGTCATCAGTCCGGCCGATTTCAGCTTCCTGCTCTCGACATTTGCCCTGGCCTACCTGAAGGTGGGCGGCGAAGATCAGCCGCTGGGGCCGGTTGCCGGCGCGATCATCCTGGTGATCCTGAGCACGATCGCGCTTAACTTCGGGGGCGAGGATCATATCTTCTACGGTACGGCGATCGTCCTGTCCGTGCTGCTCATGCCCAAGGGCCTGATGGGGTTGCTCGATCGTCTGCGGTCGAATCACGCGCGCGAGGACAATGCATCATGAGCGCAACCGTTCTGGTGCAAACCCAAGGCATCTCCAGGCGCTATGGTGGCCTGATGGCCGTGTCCGGCCTCGACATGGAAGTGCGCGCCGGGGAAATCCTTGGCCTGATCGGCCCCAATGGCGCGGGCAAGAGCACGACCTTCAACCTGATCAGCGGCTTCGTCAAGCCCACGCAGGGACGGCTCTTCATCGACGGGATGGACGTAACCGGAGCCTCACCCACACGCATCAGCAAGTTGGGGCTGGTGCGCACGTTTCAGCACGGCAGCCTGATGAAGACGCTCACGGTGCGCGACAACCTGCTGATTGGAGCCATCGGAGCGACCCGCGCGGGGCAGGGCACGGAGCGCCGGGCCCGCGTGGCGGAGGCCGCCGCCATGCTGGGCCTGGAGTCGCATATGCAGGAAATCGCAGGCAACCTGCCACACGGATTGCAACGACTCGTGAGCATTGCGATCGCCTTTGCAGTCCATCCGCGCATCCTGTGCCTTGATGAGCCGCTTACGGGGTTGAACCAGACTGAGGCCGCGCATGCCCTTGGGGTTTTTCGCCAGATCCGGGACAAGTATGGTTGCGCGATCCTGCTGGTGGAGCACAACATGAAGGCCGTCATGGCGGTATGTGAACGCATCATCGTGTTGCACCACGGGCAGTTGCTGGCCACCGGAACGCCCGCGGAAATCCGCGCCAACCAGTCGGTTGTCGATGCTTACCTCGGAGTGCGCCATGCCAGGTGAGATCATGGCCTCGCTTGAAGTCAGCAACCTCTCGGTGCGCTACGGCAAGGTGCCGGCGTTGCACGAGGTGTCGGTTCGGATCGGCAGGGGGCAGGTCGTGACCATTATCGGCGCGAATGGCGCCGGCAAGTCGACGCTGATGAAGGCGATCATGGGCCTGGTCAAACCGGTCGGCGGCAGCGTCGCGTTGCTGGGGAAACCGATTACGGGGCTCGACCCCGATCGAATCGTGCCACTCGGAATTGCCCTGGTGCCTGAGGGGCGGCGCCTGTTTGCGCCGATGACCGTTCAGGAAAATCTTGAAATGGGCGCCTACCGTCGCGTCGATCCGCTGGAAGTTGCCCGCGATATGGAACGCGTGCTGCAATACTTTCCGGATCTGAAAGCCAAGCTCCCGTTGCCAGCGGGGTCGCTCTCGGGCGGTCAGCAGCAAATGGTCGCCGTGGCACGGGCGCTCATGGCGGCGCCCAGGGTGATGATGTTGGACGAGCCGACGATTGGGTTGGCTCCGGCGGTGGTCGACGTCATCGCGCATGTCATCGGTGAAATCCGGGATTCCGGCGTGGATGTGCTGCTTGTCGAGCAGAACGCGGAGATGGCGCTGGAGGTCGCAGACTACGGTTACGTCATGGAACAGGGTAGGGTCGTGCTCGCGGCGCCCGCAGGCGAGCTTGCGGTCAACCCGGAAGTGCAGCGCGCCTATCTTGGAATTTAGCAATTTTGGATGTCGTTGCTTTTAGGCAAGGAGTTCGTCATGACCATCAGAACGGTCGGCTTTATCGGGGCGGGCAACATGGGGGCCGGCATGGCGCGCTGCGTGCGCGCTGCCGGCTTTGATCTCACCGTCTGCGACACGAACCCGTCCGTGCTCGAGCGCTTCGAGCGCGAGGGTGTTCGCACGACGCATCATGCCGCCGATTGCGCGGGCATGGATGCGGTCATCGTCCTGGTTGCCAACGACGCGCAGATCCTGTCGGTCACGCTCGGCCCCGAGGGCATTGCGCGTTCCGTGAAGAAGGGGCGCGAGCCGCTGGTTTGTCTGA